>NZ_JBHVYZ010000052.1:0-58163 GCF_042880295.1 Streptomyces sp. NPDC058307 | reverse complement strand
GCAGTTCCCCGCGCCCCTGGTGGGTGCAGTCACGGCGCACCACGAAGGGGCGCGGCTAACTGCGCGACCAACCCCCACCGAAGACCCCCTTGCGGCCGCGGCCGCACCACCTAGGGGCGCGGCGAACTGCGCGACCAACCCCCACCGGCCCGCAGCCGACACACAACCGTCAGCCTCCTCCCCCGCCGAACACCTCCCGCGCCCACTCCCGGTAGGTCCGCGCCGGTCGCCCCAGCACCTCCTCCACGTCCCCGGTGACCACCGCGTTGCCGCCCTCGGCCACGAAGCGGACGCTGCGCAGCAGTCCCTGCGCCGCCTGCTCGCTCCAGCCCGAGGCGACCAGCAGTTCACGCGTCTGGGGCGGGGTCAGGTCACGGAGTTCCACCCGGCCGCCGAGCACCTCCCCCAGCACGGCCGCCTGGTCCTGGGGGCTGAGCGTTTCGGGGCCGGTCAGGGTGTACGTCCGCCCCACATGCCCGGCATCGACCAGCGCCGCGACCGCGACCTCGGCGACGTCCCGCGGGTCCACGACCCCCTGCCGGCCCACGCCCAGCATGTTCGGCGCCGGCTCACCCGAGCGGATCGCCTCGGCCCAGCTCAAGGTGTTCGACGCGAAGGCCGACGGCCGCAGGATCACCCACTCCAGGCCGCTCTCCCGGACCGCCTCCTCACCGTGTCCGTGCGCGATACCGCCCAGCCCCGTCCTGGGATCCCCCGCACTGATCGCGGAGAGCTTCACCACTCGCCGTACGCCCGCCGCCCGGGCCGCCCGCACCATCCCCCCGTCGCTGTCGGCGTCCTCCGGACCGAAGACGCCCACGAGGAAGGCGGCGTCGGCGCCCGCCATGGCCGCCGCCACCGAGTCGAGGTCGCGGTGGTGCCCCCGGACCGCCTCCACCCCCGGCGGCAACTGGGCCCCGCCCGGGTCCCGCGTGAGCGCGCGCACCTTCTCGCCGCGCGCCACCAGCCGTCGTACGACATCACTTCCGATGGTGCCCGTGGCACCCGTGACCAGGATCATGGCCACCACGGTGGGCGCCGCACCGGCCCGGCCGATAGGAAATTCCGGCACGTTTCGCGCGCCCCGACCTCCCGGCCCCGCGCTTACGGTGGAGACGTGACCAACTCCGTCTCCGAGAAACTGGGTCCGTGGATCGCCGGGATCGGGGCTCTGGCCGTGGCGGCGGATCCGCGGGAGCCGTTCGTCCAGGTGCCGGATCCCTCGACCAAGGTGATCGTCCGCAGCGAGGCGCGGGGCCGGCCCACCCTGCTGGTGTCGGGGCCCCGCGCCCGGGCCACGTATCACGAGGGCAAGACGGACGTGTCCTGCGTAGAGGTACGTCTCGCGCCCGGCACGACCCGCCCGCTGCTGGGCGTCCCCGCGGTCGACCTCGTCGGACGGATCGTGCCGCTGGGCGCACTGCCGGGCCCGACTGCGCGACGACTGGCGTACGAGCTCGGGCGGCTGGAGCCCGAGGACGTGGTCGCCCGGCTCGCGGACGTCCTCCCGGACCGGCTGCCCACCGCGGCCGACGGGGCACGCGCCGAACTGCTGCGGTCCGCGGTCGCCGCACTGTCCGTCCGTTCGGGTCACCTACCAGGTCAGGTCAGCGAGGTGGCTCGTGAACTCGCCGTCAGCGAGCGTCAGTTGCGCAACCTCTTCAGCGACGGTGTCGGGCTCTCACCCAAGCACTACGCCCGCATCGACCGCGTCCGCGCGGTGCTGGCCAACGCCTCGGAGCTGGCCTCGGCGGAACTGGCCGCCGTCACCGGCTACTACGACCAGTCCCACATGACGTCCGACTTCCGCACCCTGATGGGCGTCCCTCCGCGCTCCTACTTCACCGGACGGCTTCCCGCTCCCCGCTCCTGCCAGGCGATCGACACACGATGATGCGATTCGACACAACCGCCGCCCGCCGCACCCTGCTCGCCGCCCTCGGAGCCGGAGTACTGAGCTCCCGGTGGCCGACCGCCGGTGCCGCGGGCCCGACCGGGCTCGACGACCCGGTCAAGAAGGACCTCGCGATGCGGCTGGTGTCCAGCGCGGAGAACTCCTCGCTGGACTGGCAGGCGCAGTACTCCTACATCGAGGACATCGGGGACGGCCGCGGCTACACCGCCGGCATCATCGGTTTCTGCTCCGGTACGAGCGACCTGCTGGCGTTGGTCGAGCTGTACACGCAGCGGGTCCCCGGCAATCCGCTGGCCCCGTATCTGCCCGCCCTGCGCGCGGTGGACGGCACCGACTCGCACGGCGGGCTGGACCCGGGCTTCGTCCCGGCCTGGCGGACGGCGGCGGAGACCTCCGCGTTCCGCCAGGCACAGCGGGACGAGCGGGACCGCGGTTACTTCGACCCGGCGGTCGCGCGGGCCAGGAAGGACGGTCTCGGCACACTCGGCCAGTTCGTCTATTACGACGCGATGGTCATGCACGGCCCCGGCACCGACGCCCTGAGCTTCGGCGGCATCCGCGACCGGGCGCGCAGGGGCGCGGACACCCCCGCGGACGGCGGCGACGAGACCCCTTACCTGCACGCCTTCCTGGACGCCCGGGTGTGGGCGATGAGGCAGGAGGCGGCGCACAGTGACGTCAGCCGGGTCGAGACGGCTCAGCGGGTCTTCCTGGAGCAGGGCAATCTCGACCTGGACCCGCCGCTCAAGTGGAAGGTGTACGGGGACAGTTACGAGATCGGCTGAGCGGGGACGGCGTCCATGGGGTGGGTGACCTCCTGTGCCGGGAACGGAGACCGTTCCGGGGCGCGTGCGTCCAACACGCGCCCCGGGCACGGCCGCCGTGGAACCCGGAACGCGGGGTCCACGGCTGCCGGCCGGGAGCCGTCCCTCCCGACCGGAGTTCTGGTGAAGTGGTCAGCCCTGGGCGGCGATTCGGGCGAGGCGCTGGGCCTGTTCCCGCGTGGAGCGCGCGACGGCGTCCTCGTCGACGTGCAACAGGCGGCTGTCCTGCACGATCTGACGACCGTTCACGAACGAGGCGGTGACCGGTGCCGCCGCGCCGAAGACCAGCGCGGTCACCGGGTCGGCGATCGAGGCGTGGGCGAGGGTGTCGAGCTTCCACAGCACCAGGTCGGCGAGCTTGCCCGCCTCCAGGGAGCCGGTCTCCGCCGCGCGGCCCAGGACCTGGGCGCCGCCGTAGGTGCCCAGGCGCAGGGCCTGGCGGGCGTTGAGAGCCGCTTCCCGGTGGGCGCCGAGGCGGTTGATGAGCAGGGCGTTGCGCAGCTCGGTGTGGAGTTCGCCGGACTCGTTGGACGCCGTGCCGTCGACGCCGAGGCCGACCGGGACACCGGCCGCGAGCATGTCCGGGACCCGGGCGATCCCCGCGGCCAGACGGGCGTTGGAGGAGGGACAGTGGGCCACGCCCGTCTTCGTACGGGCGAAGGCGGCGATGTCGGAGTCGTTCATGTGGACGCAGTGCGCCATCCACACGTCCTCGCCGAGCCAGCCGGTGGACTCGAAGTAGTCCGTGGGGCC
This sequence comes from Streptomyces sp. NPDC058307, assembly GCF_042880295.1. Taxonomy (NCBI): domain Bacteria; kingdom Bacillati; phylum Actinomycetota; class Actinomycetes; order Kitasatosporales; family Streptomycetaceae; genus Streptomyces; species Streptomyces sp. NPDC058307. The sequence goes on along the minus strand of NZ_JBHVYZ010000052.1, from coordinate 54,671 downwards.
CATGCCGAACAGTTCCTTGCAGAACTGCTCCTCCTCGACGGTCTCCGAGCCGTGGGTGTGCAGCCGTACGCCGAGGCGGCGGGCCAACTCGGCGCCTTCCCGCAGAAGTTCGGTGGAGACGGAGAAGGGTGAGCAGGGGGCGACGGCGACCTGGGTCATCGCGTCGAAGGAGGAGTCGTGGTGCTCCTTGACGGTCGCCTCGGTCGCGGCGAGGGCGCCCTCCAGGGTCTCGACGGCGAAGTCCGGGGGCAGACCGCCGTCCTTCTCGCTGCGGTCCATGGAGCCGCGGGCGAGGGTGAAGCGGACGCCGGTCTCGCGGGCGGCGCGGATGATCGCGCCGGACAGGTCGCCGGAGCCGGCGGGGAAGACGTAGTGGTGGTCCATGGCGGTGGTGACGCCGCCGCGGGCCATCATCGCGAGCGAGCCCTGGGCGGCCGCGTAGACCATCTGCTCGTCGATCCGCGCCCAGGTCGGGTAGAGGGCGACGAGCCAGTTGAAGAGGTTGTGGTCGGTCGCGAGGCCCCGGGTGATCCACTGGTAGTAGTGGTGGTGGGTGTTGACCAGGCCGGGGGTCACCAGGTGGCCGGTGGCGTCGATACGGCGGTCGACGTTCTCCAGGCCCTCGGGGGCCCTGCCCGCGCCGAGCGACTCGATGCGGTTGCCGGCGATGACCAGGTACCCGGAGGCGTACTCCGTGTCGTCGGCGTCGACCGTCGCGATCGAACAGTTCTCGATGACGATGCGCTGGGCTGCTGCCATGATGCGTCTCCTTCACTGTGCGGAGTGGGCACGGCAGGACCCGGGGATTTGAGTGCCGCGGCCCGCACAGGCGGGCCGCGGGTGCCGCGGATGGAGTTGATCAGAGGTTGGTGAGGTCCACCGGGATCCTCGGCTCGACGCCGTCCCGCAGGACGGTCGCCTCGATCAGGCCGTAGGGCCGGTCGGCGGCGAAGTACACCTCGTTGTCGTTCTTGAGGCCGAACGGCTCCAGGTCGACCAGGAAATGGTGCTTGTTGGGCAGTGAGAAGCGGACCTCGTCGATCTCACCGCGGTTCTCGATGATCCGCGAACCCATCTGGTACAGGGTCTGCTGGAGCGAGAGCGAGTACGTCCCGGCGAAGGCCTGCAGCATGTGCGTCCTCACCTGCTCGTAGGACTCCTCCCAGTTGGGCATCTCCTGCTCGTCGTCGGACCAGTTGAAGCGCCAGCGGGCGGCGACCTGGGTGGCCAGGATGCGGTCGTACGCCTCGGGCAGGGTCGTGTACTTGTCCTTGACGTAGCCCCAGAACTCGGAGTTGGTCGAGTTCATCACCGTGAGGTCCTTGAGACCGGAGACGACCTCCCAGGAGGTGCCGTCGTAGGTGATCTGGGTCAGGCGGGTCTCCTGGCCCTGGCGGACGAACGAGTGGGCGTCCTCGCCGGGCGTCTCGATCCGCTCCCAGGTGTACTCCTCGATGCGGATCCGCGCGGTCCTGATCGGCTCCTGACTCGTCACGAAGTGCCGGGCGAGGTGGATGCCGAACTGCTCGGCGGACTCGATGCCGTGCTCCTTGGCGAAGGCGTACACCGTGTTCTTGGTGGTGTCGGTCGGCAGCACGTGGGCGTTGGAGCCGGAGTAGTGGACCTCGTCCATGTCGCCGCTCAGCGACACCGAGACGTTGAGGTCCTTGATGTGATGGGTGGCGCCGTCCCGCGTGATCCTGACGACTCGGTTCTCGGCCTTGCCGTACTGGTTCTGTCCCAGAATGGTGGGCATCTCTAGCTAGCTCCCTCGGTATACGGAGTAGCCGAACGGATTGAGCAGCAGCGGTACGTGATAGTGCTCGCCCGGCTCGACGGCGAACGTGATCGCCACCTCCGGGAAGAACACACCGGCACCGCTGTCCCGATTCGCGGGGGCGTCCTGCTGCGCATCGGCTTGCTTCTTCAGGAAATACGGCTCCACGGCGAAGTCGAGCCGTACGTGGGTGGTCCCCTCCGGCAGCGCCGGCAGGTCCTTGCACCGCCCGTCCGCGTCGGTCGCGGAACCGCCGAGCGCCTGCCAGTCGGCGTCCCGGCCGCTGCGGGCCGCGAGCTGGACGGGGACGCCCTCGGCGGGCCGGCCGACGCTGGTGTCCAGGATGTGCGTGGACACGGACGGGGTGGTGCTCGTGCTCATGGTCAGGCGTCCTCTTCGACGATGCGGGCGAGCCGGATACGGTTGATCTTGCCCAGCTCGGTGCGGACGATCTCGCGTTCCCGCTCCGGCGCGTTGCCGATCCGTTCCTCGACCGCGTCGCGCATCTGCTCGGCGGTGCGGCCGGTCGCGCAGATCAGGAAGACATGGCCGAACCTCTCCTGGTACGCCAGGTTCAGTTCCAGCATCCACGCCCTGAGCTCCTCGGAGGCGCCGGCCATGCCGCGCTGCTCGCGGGCGGAGGTCGGGTCGCCGGGCTTGGGGCGGCCGATCGGGGGGTGCTGGGCCATCGCCTCGGCGAGGTCGTCGGCGGTCAGCTCGGCCATCGCGGCGTCGCTGGTGGCGTAGAGGTCTTCCGCGGTCGCGTAGGGGCGGGCGGCGAGCAGCCGACGAGCCCACGCCGTCGAGGCGCACGCCTCGAGGAGGACGGCATGGGCCGCGTGCTCCTCCAGGACGTTGAACCGGGCCAGGCCGGGGGACGTGGAAGTCGAAGTCACGGGAGTCAGCTAACGCCCCCACGCGACATCACGTCAACACTTTGTTGAAAATTCGCGGTTACGAAACCCGGCAGGGTCCGCAGCCTACGCTTTGTCCCGGTTCAGGTAGTTGTAGACCGTGAAGCGGCTCACCCCGAGGGCGCTCGCCACGGTCTCCACGCCATGCCGTACGGAGAAGGCGCCACGCGCCTCGAGTATGCGTACGACCTCCTGCTTGGCCTTGCGGTCCAGGTCGGCGAGCGGCTTGCCCTGCTTGCGCTCCATGGCGGCCAGGATGTGATCGAGGGAGTCCGCGAGCTGCGGCAGTCGTACGGCGACCACGTCGGCGCCCTCCCAGGAGAGCACGACGTCGTCGGGGCCGGCCTCGTCGGGCGGGACCATCTCGCCGCCCATGGCGTCGATCAGGGGCTTGACCGCCGCGATGAACGGCTCGTCACTGCTCACGCGCCGGCCTCCCCGACCACGTTCACCTGGAGGGAGATCCGGGTGGCACCGTTGGCCAGGGTCCTGCGCAGCAGGGCGTCCACGGCGGCGAGCACCTCGTCGACACCGCCTTCGGCCGTGTTGCCGAACGGGCCGACGTCCACCGCGTCCAGGTCGGCGGCCTCGATGACCTCACGGGCCACGAGCGCGTGCGCCGGGGCCTCGTCGAGGTCGAAGGGTTCGGTCGTGAACTCCACTCTCAATCGCACGCGCACAACCTAACCCGCGGTGCCGTTTTCCGTCGGGCCCTCTTGACAACGCCTTCGACCCGACGGCAATCTTCCAATAAGCAGAAACTAACTTCCGCATTACGGAAACACTCGCCACGGAAGGGAGCGTCCCGCGATGACAGCTTTTGAGTCGAGCACAGCCGCAGACCATCGCTTCAACGTCAATCTGTCGATCCTCTTCACGGAACTCCCGCTCCTGGAGCGCCCCGCGGCAGCCGCCGCGGCCGGCTTCACCGCGGTCGAGCTGTGGTGGCCCTGGATCGACACCCCCACCCCCGCGCGGTCCGAACTCGACGCCCTGAAGAAGGCGATCGAGGACGCGGGCGTACGGCTCACGGGCCTGAACTTCTACGCCGGCCGGCTGCCGGGCCCCGACCGCGGCGCCCTGTCCCTGCCCGGCGAGGAGTCGGAGCGGTTCCGCGCCAACATCGACGTGGCCGCCGACTTCGCCGGATCACTGGGCGCCACCGCGCTCAACGCCCTGTACGGCAACCGTGTCGACGGCGTGGACCCGGCCGAGCAGGACGCGCTCGCGCTGGAGAACCTGGTCCTCGCGGCCCGCGCGGCCGACCGGATCGGTGCCGTCCTCCTGATCGAGGCCCTCAACAAGCCCGAGTCACCGCTGTACCCGCTGGTGAGCGCGCCCGCGGCGGTGGGGATCGTCGACAAGGTCAACGCCGCGACCGGCCTCGGCAACGCGAAGTTCCTGATGGACCTCTACCACCTGTCCATGAACGGCGAGGACCTGCCGGCGGTGATCGAGGAGTTCACCCCGAAGACCGGCCATGTGCAGATCGCCGACAACCCGGGACGCGGTGCGCCCGGCACCGGCACTCTGCCGCTGGAGGAGCTGCTGGGACAGCTGAGCAAGGCGGGATACGACGGCTGGATCGGCCTGGAGTACAAGCCCGGCGACCGGCCCAGCGCCGAGGCCTTCGACTGGCTGCCCGCGGAGCACCGCGCCGCCAACTGACGCCGGTCCCTCCCTCCTTCAGCTCGCCCCTTTCAGAGAGGTACCCCATGACCACCACCCTCCCCAAGATCGCCTGGATCGGCCTCGGCATCATGGGCTCCCCCATGTCCGAGAACCTGGTCAAGGCGGGTTACGACGTCACCGGCTTCACCCTCGAACGGGACAAGCTCGACCGGCTGGCCGCCGCCGGTGGCACCGCCGCAGGTTCCATCGCCGAGGCCGTCCGGGACGCCGACGTGATCATCACGATGGTGCCCGCCTCCCCGCAGGTCGAGGCCATCGCGTACGGCCCCGAGGGCATCCTGGACAACGCCCGCTCGGGTGCCCTGCTGATCGACATGTCCTCGATCACCCCGCAGACCTCGGTCGACCTGGCGAAGGCGGCCGGGGACAAGGGCATCCGCGTCTTGGACGCGCCCGTGTCCGGCGGTGAGGCCGGTGCGATCGAGGCCGTGCTGTCCATCATGGTCGGCGGTGAGCAGGCCGACTTCGACGAGGCCGAGCCGGTCTTCGAGGCGCTCGGCAAGACCATCGTGCTGTGCGGTCCGCACGGCTCGGGCCAGACCGTGAAGGCCGCGAACCAGCTGATCGTCGCCGTGAACATCCAGGCGTGCGCCGAGGCCGTGGTCTTCCTGGAGAAGTCGGGCGTGGACCTCAAGGCCGCGCTGGACGTGCTGGGCGGCGGTCTCGCCGGCTCGACGGTACTGACGCGCAAGAAGGACAACTTCCTCCAGCGCGACTTCAAGCCGGGTTTCCGGATCGACCTGCACCACAAGGACATGGGCATCGTCACCGACGCCGCCCGCAACGTCGGGGCGGCCCTGCCGGTCGGCGCCGTGGTCGCCCAGCTGGTCGCCAGCCTGCGTGCGCAGGGCGACGGGGGGCTGGACCACTCGGCGCTGCTGCGGGCGGTCGAGCGGCTGTCCGGCGCCCAGGTCTGACCTGCGCTCCCCTCCCCTCCCGAAGACTCCGGGCGGCGCCGCCGCTGACATCTGTCCTGTCGCGCCCAGGCGACGGCGCCGCCCGGACACCACTTCCACCGGTTCGACCGCGTGGAGAACTGAGACTCCCCGACCGCATCCGCCGCGCCGGGCGACCCGGATGAGGGGTGGTCGCCCGGTACCGGGTGCGGTCGGGGGAGGACCGCGGCGGCGCGCGAGCCAGTGCGGTGGTGAAGGTTCCGGACCCTCCTTCTTCGACCTGAGGGAAGGAGCGCGCCCCGGTTCCGTCGCCGCCGCCGCGGTCCCGGCAAAGCAATGACCGGCAGGAAAAGCAGGAAGACAGAGCGCCGGATACGGACGGTCCCGTATCCGGCGCTTCGCCGTGCGGCGGCCACGGTCACCAGGGTGCGGATTCCCTCCGGCCGCAGCACGCTGAAGGCATGGCAGCACATCCGATACAGCATCCGCATGTGGTGGTGCACGCTCCGGCCCTGGACGGCTCACGACGGGTCACCGCGGACGACGAGAGCCTCGGCCTCGCCTCGCACCTGGACGACGTCGTGGAGCTGCTCCGGCTCGCCGACCTGGACCGGATCGAGGTCGAGGACGACGACATCGTGGAGTGGCAGGGCGGCGGTCCCGACGACTGGCCGGGGCTGTCCGAGCACCACGGGCAGTGAGCGGGCATACGGCAGCGGTCGTAGGCCGCCTACGGAACCCTCAAATCAACCTCTGAACATGATTCAAGGGGCTTCACCCCGCCCCTGCCGCGGGCACATTCTCTAGGGGTGAGGCCCGCCGGCACGGGGGCGGCGGGTCCCGCGACGGGGGACGGCTTCGGGGGAGCCGGGCACGGGAAAGGGCGGTCCGACCGTAACGGTCGGACCGCCCTTTCCCGTGTGTGGTGTCAGACTTTGAGCGGCTTGATCGACGTCGGCGCGTGGGCCGGCTCCGTCGCGATCTCCTCGAACTCGACCACGTTGGAGATGTCGTTCGTCGTCGACATCGAGATGTTGGTGACCCGCTCCAGGATGGCCTCGACGACCACCGGGACCTGGAACTCGGCGGCGAGCTTCTTCGCCTGCTCCAGGGCGGCGCCCAGTTCCGCCGGGTCGGTCACCCGGATCGCCTTGCAGCCGAGGCCCTCGGCGACCTTGACGTGGTCGACGCCGTAGACGCCCAGCTCCGGGGAGTTGACGTTCTCGAACTCCAGGTTGACCTGGAAGTCGATGTCGAAGGCGCGCTGGGCCTGGCGGATCAGGCCCAGGTAGGAGTTGTTCACGAGGACGTGGATGTACGGGATCCGGTGCTGGGCCCCGACGGCCAGCTCCTCCAGCATGAACTGGAAGTCGTAGTCGCCCGAGAGCGCCACGACCTGTCCCTCGGGGTCCGCCTTGGCGACGCCCAGCGCGGCCGGGATCGTCCAGCCGAGGGGGCCCGCCTGACCGCAGTTGATCCAGTGCCGGGGCCTGAAGACGTGCAGCATCTGGGCGCCGGCGATCTGGGAGAGGCCGATCGTGGAGACGTACCGGGTCTCCGGGCCGAAGGCCTTGTTCATCTCCTCGTAGACACGCTGCGGCTTGATGGGGATGTCGTCGAAGTGCGTACGGCGCTGGAGGGTCGCCTTCTTCTCCTGCGCCGAGGCCGCCCAGGCCGAGCGGTCGGGGAGCCGGCCCGCCGCCTTCAACTCCCTTGCCACCTCGACGAAGAGCTCCAGGGCTGCCCTGGCGTCGGAGGCGATGCCGTAGTCGGGCGCGAAGATCCTGCCGATCTGGGTGGGCTCCACGTCGACGTGGACGAACTTCCGGCCGGCCGTGTAGACGTCCAGCTTGCCGGTGTGGCGGTTGGCCCAGCGGTTGCCGATGCCGAGGACGAAGTCGGACTCCAGGAAGGTGGCGTTGCCGTAGCGGTGCGAGGTCTGCAGGCCCACCATGCCGGCGTTGAGCTCGTGGTCGTCGGGCAGGACGCCCCAGGCCATGAGGGTCGGGACGACCGGGACGCCGGTCAACTCGGCGAACTCCACGAGGAGTTCGGCGGCGTCGGCGTTGATGACACCGCCGCCGGCGACGATCAGCGGGCGGGCGGAGGCGTTGAGGAGACCGAGCGCCTTCTCGATCTGGGCGCGGCTCGCGACCGGCTTGTAGACCGGGAGCGGCTGGTAGGTCTCGGGGTCGAACTCGATCTCGGTGAGCTGGACGTCGATCGGCAGGTCGACGAGGACCGGGCCGGGGCGGCCGGAGCGCATGAGGTGGAAGGCCTGCTGGAAGACGCCCGGGACCTGGGCCGCCTCCAGGACGGTGACCGCCATCTTCGTCACCGGTCCCGCGATGGAGGCGATGTCGACGGCCTGGAAGTCCTCCTTGTGGATCACGGCGGTAGGGGCCTGGCCCGTGATGCACAGGATCGGGATCGAGTCACCGGTCGCGGAGTACAGGCCGGTGATCATGTCGGTGCCGGCCGGCCCCGAGGTGCCGATGCAGACGCCGATGTTGCCCGGGTAGGTCCTCGTGTACCCCTCGGCCATGTGGGATGCGCCCTCGACATGGCGGGCGAGGGTGTGGTGGATGCCCCCGGAGGCCTTGAGCGCGGCATAGAAGGGGTTGATCGCCGCGCCGGGGACACCGAACGCGTCCGTGACACCTTCGCGCTTGAGGATCTCAACTGCCGCGCGGGCAGCGGTCATTCGAGCCATCGAGTACTCCTGCTTCGACTGCTTCTACTGCTTCGGCTGTCGGATGCGTACTCCCGTCGCGCCCCGCGGCGAGCACTTCCGTATAATGGAATATGTTTTCTACTATCTGGAAGTAATGTAGGTGGGCGGGCGAAGACCGTCAAGAGGCGGACAACCGGGCACGCCCTGGAGGACGATGAGCCCATGTCCGAGAGCGTGTCGGTGCGCTGTCCGGTCTGCCGGCGCGAGCACCTCTACGCGGCGCCGTCGTACCCGTGCGAGTGCGGCGCCCCCGTCTGTCTCCCGCTGGACCGGCACGGCGTGCCCACGGCCGTCACCCACCAGGTGTGGGACGAGGCGTGGGTCGCCGTGGCGTGCGCGGTCTGCGGCCGCAAGGCCGAGTGGCCGCAGCCGGAGCTGGGCTGTGGCTGCGGGACGGTCCTGCGGATCGCGGTGGCCGGGGAGACGTGCCCGTCGGCGCAGCCGGACGGGGACGCCCCCGCTCCCCCGCGCCGCTCCTTCCAGCCGATCACGATCCGCACCGCGCGCGACGCGGTCACCGTTGCCGCGCTGTATCTGCGCTGGCTCGGCTACCAGGACATCCGGCGCGCGGACCAGCGGCCGCCGTCCGGCATCGGTCTCTCGGCCCGCGGGCTGCTGGCCCAGGTGGACCCGACCGTGCGGCCGGCCTCACCGCGGGACGTGGAGTGCCTGTGGCTGACGGCCATGACGGAGTCCGCGCGGTGCGTGTACTTCTCCCTGGCCGGCTACACCACCGAGGCCCGCACCAGCGCCGACACCCTCGGCGTCCCCCTGTTCGTCCTGGACCTGACGGGCACGCCGCAGCCGGCGAACAGCCTGGCGGACGAACTGGAGGGGCCGTAGGCCTTCGGCGACTCGGCAGCGCCGGGCCAGAGCGGGGGCGGCGCCCCCGAGGCAGGACGGTCGGGGTGGACGCGTCCCGATCACGCTCGGCGAAGACGCGCGGACCGTCGTCAGCGACACGACCGGCGACGCCCGCACCCGGCCGGGGCCGGTCAGGACCACCACCTGACGGACCCACGGCGTTCGAGGCGCAGGGCCCCCCGGCCGGTGCAATCCCGGCCCGCTCACCGGCCGGCGGGTAGGGCAGGGGGCTGCTTCCCGACGAGCCGTCCGCCGAGAGGCCGTGCACCGGCTGCCGGGCGCCCCATTCCCGGCCGAGCTCGGTGAGCCGAGCTCGGAGATGTAGCGAGAGCCCCTACCGGGGCCCGGCACAGGCCGGCGGCGTGCTCACCCCCGACCGTACGTCTCCCGCAGCTCCACCTTGCGTACCTTCCCGGACACCGTCATCGGGAAGGCGTCCAGGATCTTCAGCCGGCTCGGGAACTTGTAGTGGGCCAACCGTCCCTCGCAGAAGCCGCGCAGGTCCTCGAGGGTCGGCGGGTCGGCCGGGTCCCGCGGGATGACGCAGGCGAGCACCTCCTCGCCGTAGCGCTCGTGAGGGACGCCGACCACCTGGACGTCCGCGATCTTCGGGTGGCCGTAGAGGAACTCCTCGATCTCGCGCGGGTAGATGTTCTCCCCGCCCCGGATGATCATGTCCTTGATGCGGCCGACGATCTCGACGTACCCGTCCTCGCGCATCATCGCCAGGTCGCCGGTGTGCATCCAGCGTCCGGCGTCCACGGCCTCCGCCGTCTTCTCGGGCTCCTGCCAGTAGCCGAGCATCACGCTGTAACCACGGGTGCACAACTCCCCCGAGGTGCCCCGGGGTTGGGTGACCCCGGTCGCCGGGTCGACGACCTTGACCTCCAGGTGGGGCAGCACCCGGCCGACCGTGCCGGTGCGGTGCTCCAGGTCGTCGTCCCTGCGGGTCTGCAAGGACACCGGGGACGTCTCCGTCATGCCGTAGCAGATGGACACCTCCGCCATGTGCATCTCCGCGACGACCCGCTTCATCACCTCCACCGGACACGGCGAGCCCGCCATGATGCCGGTGCGCAGGGAGGAGAGGTCGTACGTCGCGAAGTCGGGGAGGTTCAACTCCGCGATGAACATGGTCGGGACGCCGTAGAGCGAGGTGCAGCGCTCCTGCTGGACCGCCCGCAGTGTCGCCGCCGGGTCGAAGGACGGGGCCGGGATCACCATGCAGGCGCCGTGCGAGGTCGCCGCCAGGTTGCCCATCACCATGCCGAAGCAGTGGTAGAAGGGCACCGGGATACAGATCCGGTCCTGCTCGCTGTAGGAGATCAACTCACCTACGAAATAACCGTTGTTGAGGATGTTGTGGTGGGAGAGAGTGGCCCCCTTGGGGAAGCCCGTGGTGCCCGAGGTGTACTGGATGTTGATCGGGTCGTCGCAGGACAGTTCGGGATACGCAGCCGCACGGTCGCCGCGCCCCACCAACTCCCCCCAGCTCGGGTCGCCGATGTAGACGACCTCGCGCAACTCCCGGCACCTGCCGCGCACTTCGTCGATCATCGCCCGGTAGTCACTGCTCTTGTGACTGAGCGAGGCGAAGAGGACGGAGATCCCCGCCTGGTTGAGGACGTACTCGACCTCATGGGTGCGGTACGCCGGGTTGATGTTCACCATGATCGCGCCGATGCGGGCGGTGGCGTACTGGACGAGCACCCACTCGGGGCAGTTGACCGCCCAGATGCCGACCCGGTCGCCCTTGGCGATCCCGGACGCGAGCAGCGAGGATGCCAACTCATCGACATCGGAGCCGAATTGCGCGTACGTCCAACGCCGCCCGGACGGCACGTCGACGAGCGCCTCCCGGTCGGGCCAGGTCGCCACCGCCCGGTCCAGGTTGGCCCCGATCGTGTCGCCGAGCAGTGCGGTGTCGCTGGTGCCGTGCGTGTACGAGTTCACCGCGTGCGTGTACGAGTTCACCGGAAGTCCTCCTCGCGGTACTCCGCGTCCGAGCCCGCCGCCGTGGCCTCACGCAGCTCGATCCGCCGGATCTTGCCCGACACCGTCTTGGGCAGCTCCCCGAACTCCAGGCGCCGGATCCGCTTGTACGGCGCCAGTGTCTGCCGGGAGTGCTCGAAGAGCACCTTGGCCGTGTCGGGACCGGGCTCCCAGCCCTCCGCAAGGACGACGTACGCCTTCGGGACCGCGAGCCGCAGCTCGTCCGGCGCCGGCACGACGGCCGCCTCGGCCACCGCCTCGTGCTCCAGGAGCGCGCTCTCCAGCTCGAAGGGGCTGATCTTGTAGTCGGAGGCCTTGAAGACGTCGTCGCTGCGCCCGATGTAGGTCAGATACCCGTCCTCGTCCCGCGACGCCACGTCGCCGGTCCGGTAGTAACCGCCCGCCATCGCCTCCGCCGTACGGTCCGGGTCGCCGTGGTAGCCGGTCATCAGGCCGACCGGCCGGGCCGACAGGTCCAGTGCGATCTCACCCTCGGCCGCACCGGGCGCGCCGGACACCGGGTCGAGGAGTTCCACCTTGTAGCCGGGGCTCGGGCGGCCCATCGAGCCGGTCTTCAGCACCTGCCCGGGGCTGTTGGAGACCTGCACGGCCGTCTCGGTCTGGCCGAAGCCGTCCCGGATGGTGACGCCCCAGGCCCGCCGGACCTGCTCGATGACCTCGGGGTTCAGGGGCTCGCCCGCGGCCACCACCTCGCGCGGCTTCCGGCGCAGCTGGGTCAGGTCGGCCTGGATGAGCATGCGCCACACGGTCGGCGGGGCGCAGAAGGTCGTGACCCCGGCGCGGTCCATCTCCGACATCAGCCGGGCCGCGTCGAAGCGCGTGTAGTTGTGGATGAAGACGGTCGCCTCCGCGTTCCACGGCGCGAACAGGTTGGACCAGGCGTGCTTGGCCCAGCCGGGCGAGGAGATGTTGAGGTGCACGTCACCGGGCTGGAGACCGATCCAGTACATGGTCGCCAGGTGCCCGATCGGATACGACGTGTGGGTGTGCTCGACCAGCTTGGGGCGGGCCGTCGTCCCGGAGGTGAAGTACAGCATCAGCGGGTCGTCGGCCAGGGTCGGGCCGTCCGGCAGGAACTCCTCGGAGGCGGCGTAGGCGTCCTCGTACGGCTGCCAGCCCTCCGGTACGCCGCCGACCGCGATGCGCGTGTAGTCGCCGGGCACCTCGTCGAACTTGGCGGCGTCCTCGGCCCGCACCAGGACGTGCCGCACCCGGCCGCGCTCGACGCGGTCGCGCAGGTCGGCGGGGCCGAGCAGCGGGGTCGCCGGGATGACGACGGCACGCAGTTTCATGGCGGCCAGGGCCGTCTCCCACAGCTCGGCCTGGTTGCCCAGCATGACGAGGATCCGGTCCTCGGCCTCCACCCCGCGCTCGCGCAGCAGGTTGGCGACCCGGTCGGACCGTTCGGCCAGCTCGGCGAAGGACAGCCGGACCTCGCTGCCGTCCTCCTCGACGATGTGCAGGGCGATGCGGTCGTTGCCCCGTGCGATGACGTCGAACCAGTCGAGCGCCCAGTTGAAGTGTCGCGGGCGGGGCCAGGCGAAGCCCTCGTACGCCGTGGCGTAGTCCTCGCGGTGCTGCAGCAGGAAGTCCCGCGCCCCGCGGAAGTCCTCCGTGGCCGTCATCTTTGTGTCCTCCTCGTACCGGACCTTGCCGGGCGGCTCTCTGCCATCGTGTAATCCGTGATGCAGGTCTCACTACCCCCGAACGGGGGTGTGTGCCGCGATGGAGGGACGAACAGGTGACGGTGGACCCGGTCGGCGCGGTGGAGATCCGGCGTGCACTCGTGCGGCTGCGGCGCACCACGGGCCTTCCGGTCGCCTTCGGTGGTCTGGTGGAGTCGGGGCGCCCGCAGATACGGATCAGCGAGCTGAGCGGTACGGCCACCACCGCGCTCCTCGCCCTCGCGGTGACCTCGGGCAACGGCCTCGGCGGCAGGACCGTCGCACTGGCCCGCCCGTGCGCCGTGGCGGACTACTCCCTGTCCCGGCAGATCAGCCACGAGTACGACGCCGCCGTCGCCGCGGAGGGCCTGCGCTCGGTGCTGGCCGTGCCGGTGGTCGTACGGCGCCGGGTGCGCGGCGTGCTCTACGGCGCCCTGCGGGACGCCCGGCCGCTGGGTGACCGCACGCTGACCGCCGCGGTGGACGCGGCCCGGGACGTGGAGCAGGCGCTGGTCGTCGGCGACGAGGCACGGGACGTGCTGGTGGCGGCACGGGCCGAGCCCGGCCACGATGACGCCTCCGGGTGGGAGCAGGTCCGGGAGGCCCACCTGGCGCTGCGGGCGCTGGCCCCGCGGATCACCGATCCCGCGCTGCGGGCCGAACTGCTCCACGCCTGCGCGCTCCTGACCACCGATCCCGAGCCTTCCAGGTGGGTCTCGCTGGCCCCGCGTGAGCTGGACGTCCTGGCCTGCGTGGCGGCCGGGGCGACGAACGCGGTGGCGGCGGAGAGACTGGGCGTGAGTGCCGAGACGGTCAAGGCGTATCTGCGGTCGGCCATGCGCAAGCTCGGGGCCAGGACGCGTGGCGAGGCGGTGGTCGCCGCCCGCCGGTCGGGACTGCTCCCGTGACAACCCGGCCGCTCCCGTAACATTCGTAGACATCCCATTCATTCATGGGTGCTTTGAATTTCTCCATACGGAACCGGTTGTTATCTCACTCACCACATCTTCCCGCCGAATTTCGGAGCAGCTTGCCTAATATTGGCCAGGACACGACACAGGGAGGGAAGCGGTGACCGTGCCACGCGACTTCCAGGAGCCTGCGAGATGTCGCCCCGACCTGGTCATCGGCCGGGACGAGCTGTTCGTCCAGGCCCGTGAGCAGCTGGTCCGCGGCGGCAGCGTGCTGCTGCACGGCCCGGCCGGAATAGGCAAGTCGACCGTGCTACGCGCCCTGGCCACGGAATACGGCGAAGCGGCCCACACCGTGTTGCGCTGCTCGGCCACCGAGTCGGAATCCCACCTCCCCTTCCTGGCCCTGGCCGACCTCTTCGGCCTGGTCCTCGACGACGTGTCCGACAAGCTGCCCGCCGCCCAGCGCACCGCGCTCGAATCGGCACTGACCGGCCGCGGCGAGTCCACCCTCCAGCGCGACGGCCTCGCCCTGCGCCTGGCCGTGCTGTCGGCGCTGCGTGCGCTGGCCGCCGAGGGGCCGGTCCTGGTCGTCGCCGACGACATGCAGTGGCTGGATCCCGCCAGCCTGGAACTGCTCGGCTTCGCCGCCCGCAGGCTCGGCGACATCCCGGTGCGGATGCTGTGCGCGGTCCGGACCGACGGCCCCGAGTACGACCGCCATCTACGCGCGTTGCCCCAGGACAGTCTCGCCCTCCGCTTCAACCCGCTCACCCGCGCCCAGGTGGCCGCGCTGCTCGACCACCGCGGCTACACCGGACTGCAGCGCTCCACCGTCCGGGACATCCACCGCACCAGCGGCGGCAACCCGTTCTACGCCCTGGAACTCGGCCGCGCCCTCAGCGAGAACCCGACCCCGCCCCGCCCCGGCGAGCCGCTTCCCGTGCCCACCTCCCTCAGGGCCCTGGTGCTCAGCCGACTGCAGATGCTCTCCGAGGAGGCCCGGCGCACCCTCCTGGTGGCGAGCGCGGGCGCCCGTCCCACCCCGGCCCTGCTGCACGCGGCAGGGCGCGGGGACGCCGAGGCGGAGATGGCCCAGGCGGCCGCGCTGGGCCTGCTCGCGACGGAGACCGAGGGTCCCGCCGTACGCTTCGCGCATCCGCTGATCTCGGCCGCGCTGTACGCGGAGGCGCCGGCGCAGGAACGGCGGGACGCGCACCGGGCGCTGTCCACGGCCGCCTCCGACCCGATCGAACGGGCCCGCCACCTGGCCCTCGCGACCATCGGCACCGACCCCGAGGTGGCCGCCCGGCTCGCCGAGGCCGCGGCCCTGGCCCGGGACCGGGGCGCGCCCTCGATGGCCGCCTCCCTCGGGCTGCTGTCGGCCCGGCACACCCCGGCCGACAGCGTCCCCGCTCCCGACGTACGGCGGCTCACGGCGGCCGAGGACGCGATCACCGCCGGTGAGCTGGACCTCGCCCGGGACATCGCCCGGGACGTGCTCACCCGGGCCACCGTGCCCGCGGACCGGGTGCGGGCCTGGATCATCGTGATCGACACCGCGGGCCACGCCATGACGGAGGTCGACGCGGTCTTCCCGCAGGCGCTGGCCGACGCGGGCGACGACCCCGAGCTGCTCGCCCTGATCCGCTACCAGCTGGCCTGGCGGGCCCTGCTCGTCGAGGGCGACTTCGACGAGGCGCGCGGTGAGGCGGCGCACTCGGCGGCGCTGGCCGCGCGGGCCGGCGACCGCTACAACGAGCTGATGGCGCTGTCCTTCCAGGCCCAGCTGGAGACCCTCATGGGCCATCCGGACGCCCCCGCGACCATCAAGCGCGCCCTGAAGGAGCCCCAGGACCCGCGGGTGGCCTGCCATCACAACGGCGCCGGGTACTCCCGTTTCCGCTGGCTGATCATGAGCGACCAGCTGCCCGAGGCCCGCGCGACGGTCACCGCGCTGCTGCGCGAGGTGCGGCGGCGCGGCTCCGTCGAGAGCGAGGTGCACTTCCTGCGCGGGGTGGCCGAGACCGAGCTGCGCTCCGGGCACTGCGGCCGGGCGCTCGACCTGGCCCGGGAGAGCCTGCTGATGGCCCGGGACACCGGGATCGGCGAGGTGGCCTCGGCCGTGCTCGCCTCCCTCGCGGAGGCCTCGGGCGGCCAGGTCGAGCGGGCGCTGGAACTGGCCCGGGAGGCGGTCGACCACGCCGAGGAGAACGGCGACCAGATGTACGAGTCCCGGGGCCTGGCCGCCCTCGGGTACGCCCAGCTCGTCGCCGGGGACGCGCAGGGCGCGGTCCGTTCGCTGCGCCGGGTGCGCGAGCTGGAGCACGGCCTCGGCATCACCGACCCGGCGCGCGGCCGCTGGCAGGGCGACCTCGCCGAGGCCCTCGTACGGATCGGGGAGACCGGCGAGGCGCAGGACGTCATCGACGTGACGCGGGTGAACGCGCTCCGGCTGGGCCGGGAGAGCGTGCTCGCCGTCCTTGACCGGGCCGAGGCCCTGGTGCGGGCGGCACGGGGCGAAGTCGACGCCGCGCTGGTGCAGTTGACGTCGGTACAGGATCGTCTCGCCAAGCTGGGGTACGGCCTGGAGGAGGCCCGCGCCGCCTTCGCGCTGGCCCGGTTGCGCACCCGACGGCCCGGTCCGACGTCGTATGACGAGGCGGCCCGGCTGTTCCGGCGCTGCCGGGCGCTGCCGTGGCTGCGGCAGGTGGAGGCGGCCGCGCTGGCCCGGCCGGCGGAGCCGGAGCCCACGCACACCGTCGCGTCGGACGGACTGGACGGCCTCGAAGGGCTCGCCTCGATGGAACGTCAGGTGGCGGCGCTGGTGATGGAGGGCGCCACCAACCGGGAGATAGCCGCCCGGCTGTTCATCAGCGTGAAGACGGTCGAGGCGACGCTCACGCGGGTCTACCGCAAGCTCGGGATCCGCTCCCGGGTGGACATCGTCCGGCTGGCGGCGGGCCGCCGACCGTAGCCCAACGCCCGTTCACAGCAGGGCCCCTGAGGGCCGACCGAGGGTTTTCCCTGCCCAACTCCCCTAGGGGGTTCCCTCATTGGGAACGGGAACTCCCGCGTTCTAGCTTATGAACGTGCCGCTCGCCCGGGCATACGGGGGTCGGTCCCGCGACCCCCGTGTACTACCCCCCACACCCGCGCGACCCCCCACCGGCACTCCTTGAGGAGACTCACCGATGTTCGGTCCCACCCGTGCGAAGAAGGCCGGCGCCGTGGCCCTGGCGACCGCCGCTGCCGCCGCCACCGCGTTGCTCGGCGCCCCCACCGCCGTCGCCGCTCCCCAGCCCATCGTCGGCGGTACGACCACGACCACGACCTCGTACCCGTTCATGATGCAGATCACGGACGCCTCCCAGAACCAGTTCTGCGGCGGCACCCTGGTCTCCGCGACCAAGGTCGTCACCGCGGCCCACTGCATGGTCGGCGAGACCACCGGCAGCGTGCGAGTCGTCGGCGGCCGCACCTACCTCAACGGCACCAACGGCACGGTCAGCCGGGTCAGCAAGATCTGGATCAACCCGGACTACACGGACGCCTCCAACGGCGACGACGTGGCCGTGCTGACCCTGTCGACGTCGATGCCGTACACCAAGGCGTCCTACGTCTCCTCCTCCCAGACCAGCGTGTACGCGGCCGGCACCACGGCCCGCATCGTCGGCTGGGGCACCACCTCGGAGAACGGCAGCTCCTCCAACCAGCTGCGGACCGCGACCGTCCCGATCGTGTCCGACTCCAGCTGCAGGAGCTCCTACGGTTCGTCCTACGTGGCGAGCGACATGGTTTGCGCCGGATACACCTCCGGCGGCACAGACACCTGCCAGGGCGACAGCGGCGGTCCCCTGCTCATCGGGGGCGTCCTGGCAGGGATCACTTCTTGGGGAGAGGGCTGCGCGGAGGCCGGTTACCCGGGTGTCTACACCCGGCTGACCACCTTCTCGAGCCTTGTGACCGCGCAGGTCAACTCATAGGTCCCCAGAGGTTCTCCTGAGCATCCCTCAGGTGAGAGACCGGGGGCGTTGCGGGCCACCACGAGCGGCCCGCAGCGCCCCCTATCCATGTGATCGGTCCGTGCATGAGTGAGGCGACTCTTTCAGGACGGCTGTCCCCGTACGACCGTCCCGAACCGGATGTCGTACGGCGTTCCCGGGTGCAGCGTGGCGAGCATCCGCTCCCCCTCGGCGGTGACGTCCTCCCGCTGCGCCCTGGTGAGCTTGCCGAACGGCTCGACGACGAGCTCGCCCCCGGTGAGCCTCCAGACGCCCGCGAGGAAGCCGTCGACGAGGAGCGTGCGGTAGGCCTGGTTGCCCTGCCAGCTGCGGCCCCGGTACTCCTTCGGCACCACGCGGGTGCGGTCGGCGTGGGAAAGCAGGAGGTTGTCGAACTCCGGCAGGAAGCGGGGCGGGGCGGGGGTGTCGGCATCGGGGCGCGGGGCGTCGGGGAGGTCGAAGAGTTCGACTCCGCTCTCGTCGCGGAGGGCGAGCAGCCGCGGGCGCAGCCGCTCGAAGGTTTCGCGCAGGCGGGTCAGGCCGGCCCAGGACTGCATGTCCTTGACGGAGGCGGGGCCGAAGGCGGCGAGGTAGCGCAGGACGACGTCCTCCGGCGCGGGCGCGGGTCCGGCGGGGCGGCCCAGCCAGTGCTCGGCGGTGGTGAGCGCGACCTGGCCGCTCCTGCCCCACAGCCCGCGGGGTGTGACCTGGACGAGGGGCAGCTTGCAGCGGGCGGCTACGGCGAGCGCCTGCGGATCGGCGTCCGGCCACTGGGCGACCAGGGCCTCGCGCAGCTGCTTCATCGTGCGCGGCTCGCTCTCGACGAGCTCCCTGGCGAGGACGGCGAGGCGGTCGAGGTCGACGCCTTCAAGTCCCTTGCGGAAGTGGGTGAGTTCACGGTCCCGGGCGGGCTGCACGAACGGCCGCAGGGTGAGGCAGTCCTCGGCGGTGTGGGTGTGGATGGTCGAGCGCATGGTGACGATCCGGACGACCTCGCGGTCCGCCATCAGCTCCGACAGCGCCTCGGGGGCGAACCCGTCGAGGCGGGCGGCGAGGGCGTGGTACGGCGGCTTGACGTTCTGGGCCTGGAGGCCGAGGAGATGCCCGACGGCCGCCTTCGCGGACAGACCGGACCGGCGCAGGAGCAGCTGCCGGTCGAGGGTCGCGCGGTTGAGGGCGCGGGTGCCGAGCACGGGGGCCGACGCGGTCGTCTTCGTCATGGGGAACACGCTAGAGGTGCTTGCGGACAGCTTCTGTCCGCAACTGTCACCGTGTCCCCGCACGGTCCTCCCGAGGGATGTAATTTGCCCCGTATACCCTGCTCCGTGATCACGCCGACATCGGCTCGGCCCGAGAGCGAGAGGCAGCCACGATGTCCGAGCGACGCGCTCGCCCCGCCGCGAAGAGCTCCACCGCCGAGGGCTCCGCCGCCAAGGGCTCCAGGAAGTCCGCATGGCGCCGCGCCCTGTCCCCGCCGTCCGCGCCTCCGGGGACCCGGGCACCCGGGGGCGAACCCCCCGCGTCCGAGACGACGGAACCGCCGAGCATCGTCCAGGCGGCCCTCTACCGGGACGGCGTGCGCGTGTCCTCCCCCGTGACGCTCGCGGACACCTTCCGCGAACTGCGCGAACAGCCGTCCGGCATGGCCTGGATCGGCCTGGTCCGCCCTCCGGAGAACGAACTCCTCTCCCTGGCCGAGGAGTTCGACCTGCACCCCCTGTCCGTCGAGGACGCGATGGAGGCCCACCAGCGCCCCAAACTGGAGCGCTACGGCGACACGCTCTTCGTCGTCCTGCGGGCGGCCCGCTATCTGGACGCCCCCGAGGAGGTCGACTTCGGCGAACTGCACATGTTCGTGGGCCCCGACTTCGTGATCACGGTCCGGCACGGGGCGGCGCCCGACCTGTCCGCGGTGCGCCACCGCATGGAGAAGACACCGGAGCTGCTGAAGCTGGGCCCCGAGGCCGTGCTCTACGCCATCCTGGACGCGGTGGTCGACGGCTACGCCCCGGTCGTGGCAGGCGTCCAGAACGACATCGACGAGATCGAGACGGAGGTCTTCCGCGGCGACCCGGAGGTCTCCCGCCGCATCTACGAACTCTCCCGCGAAATGGTCGAGTTCCAGCGCGCCACCCGCCCCCTCGTCGGCATGCTGCACGCCCTGATGGCCGGCTTCACGAAGTACGGCACGGACGAGGAACTGCAACGCTACCTCCGGGACGTCGCCGACCACGTCACCCACACCAGCGAACGAGTCGACGGCTTCCGCCAGGCCCTCGCCGACATCCTCACGGTCAACGCGACCCTGGTCACCCAGCAACAGAACGCGGAGATGCGGGCGTTGGCGGAGGCGGGCTTCGAACAGAACGAGGAGATCAAGAAGATCTCGTCGTGGGCGGCGATCCTGTTCGCGCCGACGCTGGTCGGGACGATCTACGGCATGAACTTCGATCACATGCCGGAGCTGGGCTGGAGCTTCGGATACCCCTTCGCGATCGGGTTGATGGGGGTAGTTTGCGTAAGCCTGTACCTAATTTTCAAGCGGCGGGACTGGCTCTAAGGTCAGGCAATGACGCTGAGGGGCACGCTGACCGGCGCCGGCCTGTCTGTCGCTTTGCGCGAGGTGACGCGGTCACGCCGCCTGTTCCGAGCGCTTCCCGGGCAGTAGTTGGATAGCCACGGCCAGCACCACCGCGAGGGCGATCAGATACACCAGTCCGGCGTCCAGTCCGGCGGCAGTGCTCTTCGGCGTGCCGTCGGCCCGGCCGTAGTAGATGATTCCGATCAGCGCGACCCCCATCGCGTTGCCCACCTGCATCATGGTGGTAAGCACACCGGCCGCCGCACCGGCCAGCTGGGGCGCGATGCCCGCGAGCACGATGGCATTGAGCGGCGCCATCACCATGCCCAGGCCCGCGCCGTCCAGCAGCAGAGCGGGCATGAGCGACCAGATGCTCCCGCCGACGCCGGTGTGGGAGACGGTCAGCAACAGCCACAGCTGGCCCACTGCGAGCACGACCCCGCCGATCGCCAGCGCCTGCCTCCCCAGCCACGTGCCCAGCTTCCGGGCCGACAGCGACGTGACGAAGAAGCCGACACCCATCACGGCGAAGGTGAGCCCGGAATCCAGGGCGTTCAGCCCCCGGCCCTGCTGCAGGTACAGAGCGAGCACCAGGAAGAAGGACGCCACACCCGAGTAGAGGACGAGCACCGCGACCAGGCCGACGGTGAAGGCACGCTGGCGAAAGAGCACGAGGTCGATCAGGGGCGAGCCGCCGCGCGCCCTCAGCCTGTGCTGATACCACGCGAACACCCCGAGCAGCGGCAGGGCCAGTGCCAGGCAGACCCACGTCCATACGGGCCAGCCCTTCTCGCGGCCCTCGACCAGCGGCAGCACCACCGCGACCAGGCCGAGAGTGACCACCAGGGCGCCCGGGATGTCGAGCCGGCCGCTCTGCGGGGCGCGCGACTCGGGAACCACCCGCGACGTCAGCAGCAGAGCCGCGACGCCGATGGGCACGTTGATCAGGAAGCAGCTGCGCCAGCCGAGGCCGGCCACGTCGGCCTGGATCAGCGCCCCCCCGATCAGCTGACCGCCGACCGAGGCGGAGGCCAGCACCATGCCGTACGCCGTGAAGGCCCGGGCACGGGCGGGGCCGGCATAGGCCACCCCGAGGATGGTCAGCACCTGCGGGGAGAGCACTGCCGCACCCACGCCCTGGACCACACGGGCCAGCACCAGTACCGAGGCGGTCGGAGCGATCCCGCACACCAGGGACGCCACGGTGAACAGCAGCAGGCCGAGCACGTAGAGACGGCGCCGGCCGAACACGTCGCCGAGGCGTCCGGCCGTGATCAGCCCGCACGCGTAGGCCAGGCCGTATCCCGCCACGATCAGCTGCACCTGGTCGGTGCCCGCGTCGAGTTCGTGCTGCACCGCGGGAATGGCCACGTTCACGATGAAGAAGTCGAGGACGACCATGAAGGTACCGGCCAGAATCACCGGCAGGGCCAACGGGCTGGGAGCGTCGCCCCCCTGTTGTTCTCGTGCTTTCCGTGAGATGTCTACGTCGGCCACGGCGTCCTTCCCCGTTCGTGCGAATGTGTAGGGCTGCCCCCAATCTCCGTGGCCCGGGTCATGCTGTCGATTACCTCATGGGTAATTGTCCGGCTCACCGGACGCTGCGTAGCCTCACGACGGCGAGGAACCAGGTCGGTATCGGGGTGGTCGTGCTTCCAGGTCAGGTAGCCCGCCGCGCGCCGTCCCCCGGCGTCCATGCCCACCACATGCCGCAGATCCGGAAGTTCCTCGGCGATCCGCACCGCGGTGGCGTGGTACTCCTCCTCCACGAAGAGCAGCCGGGCCCCCGAGTCGCGCAGTGACCGTCACCCCACGGGCGCGCAGCTCGGCGGTGACCTCATCCAGGGAGGCGGAGCCCCCCGAGACGACGCACTGCCTCGGCGCGTTGTACGCGGCCACGGCGAGGTCGTCGTACTTCTCCACGAGCGGCCGCACCGTGTCCGCGTCGGCGCGCACCGCCACCATTCCGCCGGACGCGGCCACGGAGTCCATCAGCCGGGCCCGGGCGGCCACCGCCTTGACCGCGTCGGCAGGCGTGAACAGTCCCGCGACGGTGGCGGCCGTCAGCTCCCCGAGACTGTGGCCCAGGACCACGGAGGGCCGCACTCCCCAGGACAGCCAGAGCTGGGCCAGCGCGTACTCCAAGACGAACAGCGCGGGCTGCGCGTGGCGGGTGCGGTGCAGCTCCTGGGGATCACGCGACCTCGCCGGCGTGCGCGACGGACTGTTTGGCGAGGCCGAGCAGTTCTTCGCTGGTGATACCGCGGTCGCCGGCTGCGGTGTGCAGGGTGAGGCCCGTCGCGGGATCGGCCTGGGCCTTGAGGATCTCGCCGAGACGGTTTTCCCACTCGACCCAGCTGCCAGGGGCACCCTCCAGCAGGGACAGTTCGTTGAGCAGGACGGGCAGGGGGGCGATGCCGCGGTCAGGGCCGGTGCTGTGGCTCTCGGTGCGGGTGTTGGCGTAGCGCATCCGCAGGAACGGGACGCGCTCGCGGTCGAGCTTGGTCGGCTGGAGCGCCAGGCGGAACAGGTGGATGGCTTCTTCCTCCGTCTCCGTTCCGGAGAACTCGCAGCGGTAGCCGGGGAAGAGGGTCCAGGTGGTCTTGTGGAGGTCGGCGTCGTCCTGGGCATGGTTGTCGTGGACGCCGGGGCCGACGACCGCGACGGTGTCGAACTCCCAGCCGGGGCAGGTGAACCCGCCCAGGGCCACCAGTGGCCGGCCACTGTCGGTGATGTCCGTGCTGTGCTCGCGTGCGAAGGCCAGCACGGCCTGTGCCAGGGTCGCGTCGTAGCAGCCCATGACCCGCATCTCCAGCAGGTGCTCGTGGTCCGGGGTGAGGACGGCGTCGAAGTTGAAGATCATGCGGGACCAGTGCCAGGCGTCGGGCAGGCCCTCGATGGGGGCGGCTCCGGGCTGGGCGGCCACCTTCGACGTCAGGTCCATCGTCCGGCTGTCTTCCTGTCGCTCACTGTTGTGCTTCTGAGTGTGTCTGCTGCCGGAGCGGGTCAGGAGCAGGAGTAGTTGGGTCCGGTGTCCTGCCGGTACGTCACCTCAACCGCCCACCCAGACAGCACCACACCCATGCCCGCCACTCCCCCGGTCGTCAACTCACGATCAGCAACTGCCACTTGCTCGCCATGAGACACAACTAGACTCAATGTCTCGGATTCGATTGTGTCTGCTGGTGACGTTTCGCGTCCTCAGAAGGGGGTGGTCACCCATGACCGTGGAGTCGATACCGGTAGAGGCCGCGCCGGAAGCGCTGGCCTGGCAAGGCGACGAACTGGCCTCCGGATGCGGTCGGCGCTGGAGCCGTGACGGGGCGGAGCGGAAGGTGGCCCTCGAGTGGAGCTTTCCGTTCGACGCCGGGACCACCTCGGCGTCAGGGCCGTACTCCGCGGTGTTCCAGGAACGCGGCACCGAGGCACTGCTGCTCGCAGGAGAACAGGTCGTGCGGGAACTGGACCGCAGCGACTACCAGGCGGAGAACTACGACTACCCGCTCGCCCTCGGCGCACTGGGTGACGGGCGCGAGGTCGTGGTGCACTGCCCCGACGAGTACAACGTGCTCCAGATCGAGGACGCGGCGAGCGGCGAGCGGCTGACCGCCGGCGGGCGTGAGCCTAGGGACGTCTTCCACTCCCGGCTCAGCCTGAGTCCGGACGGCCGGTACCTGCTCTCGGTCGGATGGGTCTGGCATCCCTTCGGAACCGCCATGGTCCACGACACGGCGCTAGCGCTCACCGACCCCGGCACTATGGACGGCGAGGGTCTGCTGCCGGCCGCGGCGGTCATGAAGGGCGAGGTGACCGCGGGCTGCTGGCTCGACGTCGATCGGCTGGTGCTGGCGACGGGGGCCGAAGGGGGCAGCGGCGCAGAGGAGACCACGCTTCCGGCTCGCCACCTCGGTGTGTGGTCGGTGTCCGAGGGACGGTGGCTCCACCGCAACCCGATCGCCGATGCCGAGCCGGGTGTCCTGCTTCTGCCCCGTGGCGATCAGGTGATCTCTCTTCTCGGCCACCCGAGGCTGCTCGACACGGCCACCGGGCGTCTCGTCGCGGAATGGCCCGAGGTCGGCGTATCCGTCAAGACCACATGCTTCGGCGTCACCCACGTCCCCACTCCCGTGGCCGCCCTCCACCCCGACGGCACCCGGCTGGCCGTCGCGCAGACAGAGAGCATCGCCCTCATCACACTCCCGTGATCCGGCTCTGCCGTCGCGACGCTCCCCTGATCCAGCTCTGCCGTCGCGGCCACCGTGCCCGACGCCTACGCAGGTCACGAGATCCACTGCTGACCGGTAAACACCGGCTGACCGGGAGCTGAGCCCCTGCCGCCGGTCCGGCGGCGACCGCTCCACGGGCCCGGGAGACCGGGGTCACAGTCTTGTTGCGGGCAAGGTCACAGCCGTGCCCCCTGCTGCTCCTTTGGGGGTCTGGCCTAGCATCCGAGCATGACGGTCCTGCCTGACGACGGGCTCTCGCTGGCCGCCGAGTTCCCTGACGCGAACCTTGATCAGTGGCACAGCCTGGTGGCGGGTGTCCTGCGCAAGTCGGGCAAGGAAGTCTCCGGCGCGGCAGCGGAGGACGCCCTGTCCACCGCGCTCGAGGACGGGCTGCGCACCCGCCCCCTGTACACGGCGCACGACACCGCGCCCGACACCGGTTTCCCCGGCTTCGCGCCCTTCGTGCGCGGCGCCCGCCCCGAGGGGACCACCACCGGCGGCTGGGACGTACGGCAGCGGCACGCGGTCGCCGACAACAGCGCGGTGCTCACGGACCTGGAGAACGGCGTCACCTCGCTGTGGCTGGTCGCGGGCGAGGGCGGTGTCCCGGTCGCGTCGCTCGGCGCGGTCCTCGACGGCGTCCTCCTCGACCTCGCGCCGGTCGTCCTCGACGCCGGCGGCCAATTCCAGGCCGCCGCACAGGAGTTGCTGCGGCTCTACGACGCGCGCGGCATCGACCACAAGGCCGCGCGCGGCAACCTCGGCGTCGACCCGCTGGGCCACGAGGCCCGTACCGGCGAGGAGTTGGACTTCGCGCCGGTCGTCCCGCTGGCGCGGCGGTGCGCCGAGGAGTACCCGGGGCTGCGGGCGCTGACCGTGGACGCGCTGCCGTACCACGAGGCGGGCGGTTCGGCCGCGCAGGAGCTGGGCGCCTCGATCGCCACCGGTGTCGCCTATCTGCGGTCGCTGACCGCGGCCGGGCTGAGCGTCGAACAGGCCTGCGGACAGCTGGAGTTCCGGTACGCGGCGACGGCCGACCAGTTCCTCACGATCGCCAAGCTGCGGGCCGCGCGCCGCCTGTGGGCGCGGGTCGCCGAGGTGTGCGGGGCGCCCGGAGCCGGTGCGCAGGCGCAGCACGCCGTGGTGTCGCCGGTGATGATGACCCGCCGTGACCCGTGGGTGAACATGCTGCGCGCGACGATCGCCACCCTGGCCGCGGGGGTCGGCGGCGCGGAGGCCGTCACCGTGCTGCCCTTCGACCACGCGCTCGGCCTCCCGGACGGGTTCGCGCGCCGTGTCGCGCGCAACACCTCGACGATCCTGGTCGAGGAGTCGCACCTGTCCCGGGTGATCGACCCGGCGGGCGGCTCCTGGTACGTGGAGCGGCTGACCGACGAACTCGCCGAGGCCGCCTGGCGGTTCTTCCGGACGATCGAACGCGACGGCGGCCAGGCGGCCGTCCTGCGCTCCGGCCGGATCCGCACGGACCTCGCGACGACGTGGGCGCAGCGCTCCAAGAAGCTCGCCACCCGGCGCGAACCCATCACCGGCGTCAGCGAGTTCCCGCACCTCGGCGAGAAGCCCGTGCGGCGGGCCCCCGCGCCCGAGCCGCGGACCGGCGGGCTGCCCCGGGTGCGGCGCGACGAGGCGTACGAGGAACTGCGCGCCCGTTCCGACGCCCACCTCGCGGCGACCGGGTCCCGGCCCCGGGTCTTCCTGGCCGCGATCGGCCCCGCCGCCGCCCACACCGCGCGCCTGACCTTCGCCGCCAACCTCTTCCAGGCCGGCGGCGTCGAGCCCGTCACCCAGGGCACCTTCGAGGAGAGCGGCGCCACCGAGGCCTGCCTGTGCTCCAGCGACGCGCTCTACGAGGAGCAGGCCGAGGACCTCGCGGGGACCCTGAAGGCTCAAGGCGCCCGGCACGTGTTCCTCGCCGGGCGGCCCGGGCAGTACTCCGGCGTTGACTCCTACGTCTTCGCGGGCTGCGACGCCGTCGCCGTGCTCACCGCCACCCTCGACCGCATGGGAGTGTCCTGATGACCGCCCCCGCCGGCCCTTCCATCCCCGACTTCACCGGGATCGAGCTGGGGGCCCCGGCCCCGGCCCCGGGCGGCGGTGCCGACGAGTGGCGTACGGCCGTGAAGGGCGCCACGCAGGGCGCCGAGCCCCTCTGGGAGACGCCGGAGGGCATCGAGGTCAAGCCGCTCTACACCGGCGCCGACCTGGAGGGTCTGGACTTCCTGGAGACGTACCCGGGTGTGGCGCCGTACCTGCGCGGCCCGTACCCGACGATGTACGTCAACCAGCCCTGGACGATCCGCCAGTACGCGGGCTTCTCCACCGCCGAGGAGTCCAACGCCTTCTACCGCCGCAACCTCGCGGCCGGCCAGAAGGGCCTGTCGGTCGCCTTCGACCTGCCCACGCACCGGGGTTACGACAGCGACCACCCGCGCGTGACCGGTGACGTCGGCATGGCGGGCGTGGCCATCGACTCCATCTACGACATGCGGCAGCTCTTCGACGGCATCCCGCTGGACAAGATGTCCGTGTCGATGACGATGAACGGTGCCGTGCTGCCGGTGCTGGCGCTGTACATCGTGGCGGCGGAGGAACAGGGCGTACCGCCCGAGAAGCTGGCCGGGACCATCCAGAACGACATCCTCAAGGAGTTCATGGTCCGCAACACCTACATCTATCCGCCGAAGCCGTCGATGCGGATCATCTCCGACATCTTCGCCTTCACCTCGCAGCGGATGCCCCGCTACAACTCGATCTCCATCTCGGGCTACCACATCCAGGAGGCCGGTGCCACGGCGGATCTGGAGCTGGCGTACACCCTCGCGGACGGCGTGGAGTACCTCCGGGCGGGCCGCGAAGTCGGCCTGGACGTGGACGCGTTCGCGCCCCGGCTGTCCTTCTTCTGGGCGATCGGCATGAACTTCTTCATGGAGATCGCCAAGCTGCGCGCGGCCCGCCTGCTGTGGGCCAAGCTGGTCCGGCAGTTCGATCCGCAGAACCCCAAGTCCCTTTCGCTGCGCACCCATTCGCAGACCTCGGGCTGGTCGCTGACCGCGCAGGACGTCTTCAACAACGTCACACGTACGTGTGTCGAGGCGATGGCGGCGACGCAGGGCCACACGCAGTCGCTGCACACCAACGCCCTCGACGAGGCTCTGGCGCTGCCCACCGACTTCTCCGCACGCATCGCCCGCAACACCCAGCTCCTGATCCAGCAGGAGTCCGGCACGACCCGGGTCATCGACCCGTGGGGCGGCAGCGCGTACGTCGAGAGGCTGACGTACGACCTCGCCCGCAAGGCCTGGCAGCACATCCAGGAGGTGGAGGCTGCGGGCGGCATGGCCAAGGCGATCGACGCCGGTATCCCGAAGCTGCGCATCGAGGAGGCCGCGGCCCGCACCCAGGCCCGTATCGACTCCGGTCGCCAGCCCGTCATCGGCGTCAACAAGTACCGGGTCGAGACCGACGAGGCGATCGACGTCCTCAAGGTCGACAACTCCTCCGTGCGGACCCAGCAGATCGAGAAGCTGCGGCGGCTGCGCGCCGAGCGGGACGAGACCGCCTGCCGGGACGCCCTGGACGCGCTGACCCGGGCCGCCGACGGCGAGGGCAACCTGCTGGAGCTGGCCGTGCACGCGGCCCGCGCCAAGGCCACCGTCGGCGAGATCTCCGACGCCCTGGAGAAGGTGTACGGCCGGCACGCCAGCCAGATCCGTACGATCTCCGGCGTGTACCGCAACGAAGCAGGGGAGTCCCCGTCCGTGGACCGCACCCGTGCCCTGGTGGACGCCTTCGAGGAGGCCGAGGGCCGCCGGCCGCGCATCCTGGTCGCCAAGATGGGCCAGGACGGCCACGACCGCGGCCAGAAGGTGATCGCCACCGCCTTCGCCGACCTCGGCTTCGACGTCGACGTCGGCCCCCTGTTCCAGACCCCGGGCGAGGTGGCCCGCCAGGCCGTCGAGGCCGACGTGCACATCGTCGGCGTCTCGTCGCTGGCGGCCGGTCACCTCACCCTCGTACCGGCGCTGCGCGAGCAGCTCGCCGAGGAGGGCCGGGAGGACATCATGATCGTGGTGGGCGGGGTGATCCCGCCCCAGGACGTGCCGACCCTCCTGGAGATGGGCGCCGCGGCCGTCTTCCCGCCTGGGACGGTGATTCCGGACGCGGCCCACGACCTGGTGCAGCGTCTGTCGGCCGACCTCGGGCACGGGCAGTGATCGATCTCGACGCGTATGTGAAGGGTGTCCTCGACGGCAGGCGGGCGATCGTGGCCCGTGCCATCACGCTCGTGGAGTCCACCCACCCCCGGCATCGCTCCCTGGCCCAGGAGTTGCTCACCGAGCTGCTCCCGCACAGCGGCCGGGCGCGGCGGATCGGGGTCAGCGGGGTGCCGGGCGTGGGCAAGTCGACGTTCATCGACGCGTTCGGCACCATGCTCACCTCGCTGGGGCACCGGGTGGCCGTACTCGCCGTGGACCCGTCCTCCACCCGCACGGGCGGCTCGATCCTGGGCGACAAGACCCGGATGGAACGCCTGGCGGTCGACCCTGCCGCCTTCGTACGGCCCTCCCCCAGCGCGGGCACGCTCGGCGGGGTGGCGAAGGCGACCCGGGAGTCGATGGTCGTGATGGAGGCCGCCGGCTACGACGTGATCCTGGTGGAGACCGTCGGTGTCGGGCAGTCGGAGACCGCGGTCGCCGACATGGTCGACTCCTTCCTGCTGCTGAGCCTGGCCCGCACCGGCGACCAGCTCCAGGGCATCAAGAAGGGGGTCCTGGAGCTCGCCGACGTGATCGCGGTCAACAAGGCGGACGGCCCGCACGAGCGCGACGCCAAGGCGGCCGCACGTGAACTGGCGGGCGCCCTGCGGCTCATGCACGGCAAGGACGCCTTCTGGACTCCCCCGGTGCTCAGTTGCAGCGCCCGCGAGGCGACCGGCCTGGACGTGGTGTGGGAGCGGCTCGAACAGCACCGGACACTCCTCGACTCCGCCGGGCGGCTCACCGCCAAACGCCGGGACCAGCAGGTCGGTTGGGCCTGGACGATGGTCCGGGACGAACTGCTCGGCCGTCTGCACTCCCACCCGGCCGTACGGTCTCTCGCCCCGGACCTCGAACAGCAGGTGAGGGAGGGCCGGTTGACGGCGACGCTGGCCGCCGAGCGGATCCTTGAGGCGTTCGGCGGCACGACTGGGGACTGACGGCCCGGAGGGGGCCGCCCGTTCATCCTTTCGGTTGAACGGGGATTCCATCGTCGGCCGGCCTGTCGATCCGTACGGACGACGCGGTGGCGCACGAGCCCGCAGCACAATGGCTGTCGCCCATGGCGCCGGGCTCTGAACGTCACCCCCCTCAGAGAGGTCTCCGCAGCATGTCCAGCTTCCCCAGCAGGCGACGTGTCCTCACCACCGGGGCCGGTGCCGCCCTCGGTCTCGGAGCGGTCGGCGCCACCGCGGCCTCCGCCTCGGCCTCCCCCGGCACGGCCGCACGGCACGCGACCGGGCCCGAGGAGACCCGCACGCTCGACGAGCTCTACCAGGCCGCGCTCAAGGAGGGCGGGAAGCTCGTCATCTACGCCGGCGGCGACACACCGACCCAGCAGGACGGCACCAAGGCGGCCTTCAAGGCCCGCTTCCCCGACATCGACCTGACGCTGATCGTCGACTACAGCAAGTACCACGACGTCCGCGTCGACAACCAGTTCGCGACCAACACCCTCGTCCCCGACGTCGTACAGCTGCAGACCCTCCAGGACTTCGTCCGCTGGAACCGGCAGGGGCGGCTGCTGCCCTACCGGCCCGCCGGGTTCTCGAAGCTGCACAAGTCGTTCAGGGATCCGGCGGGCGCCTGGGTCGCCGTCTCGGTGATCGCGTTCAGCTTCCTCTACGGCACCGCGGCCGTGGGCTCGGACGCCCCGCGCAGCCCGCTCGACCTGGTCGACCCGAAGTGGAAGGGCCGCATCGCCTCGTCGTACCCGCACGACGACGACGCCGTCCTCTACCTCTACTCGCTGTACGTCCAGCGGTACGGCTGGGACTGGGTGGCCCGACTCGCCGCGCAGGACGTGCAGCTCGCGCGGGGCAGCAACTCGCCGGGCGTCGCCGTGTCCACCGGGCAGAAGGCGATCGGCATCGGTACCTCGGGCTCGGCCGTCCCCTCCTCGACGTCCGCGACGAAGTTCGTGATCACCGACGGACATCCCTTCATGGCCTGGGGCCAGCGCGCGGCCGTCCTCAAGCAGGCCGCCCACCCGACGGCCGCCAAGCTGTACCTCAACTGGCAGCTGTCCGCCGAGACGCAGCAGAAGGCCTTCAACGGCTGGTCGGTACGGACCGACATCGCGCCCCCGGCCGGCCTGAAGCCGGTGTGGGAGTACCCGAACGCGCACGTGGACGGCTTCCCGGAGTTCATGGCCGACCGCGCCGAGGTGGAGCGCCTGAAGCAGACCTTCGCCCTGTACTTCGGCGAGGTGAAGGGTGAGCCCACGCCCGGCGTCCTGGGGCTGCACCCCGGCGCCTGATCCCACGTCGGCTCTTCACCCCGTTCACACAGCCGGCGGATAGACTCGGACCCCCTGTCCCGATGGATCTTTCGTTCAGGGGGTTCGTCGTGTACGACCACCGCGCTCCGAGGCACTTCCCGCACCTCGTGTTCTTCCTCGTGGTCGGCGCCGCACTGGTCCGGCTCGTCGCCCTGGACATCGCGCTGTGCTGGGACATCGTGACCGTCAGCGCACTGCTCGCCACGACCTACGCGGCCGGGCTGGCGCTGTGGCACAGAATGGGGCCGCTCGCCCGGCACGCCTGGGCGGCGGCCCTGGTCGCGTTGTGGGCGGTGCTCGTCACCCTCACCCCGCCCCTCCTGACCAACGCCTACGTCTGGTGTGCCGTGCCCCTGGCCTGCGCGGCCCTGCGCGCGCTCGGACGCCGGGCGGCCGCGGCCCTGGTCGGTGTCATCACGCTCGTCCTGATCGGCCAGCTCACCCGGAGCGCGGGCGGCTTCGACCCGGAGGTGGTGCTGATCCCGGTGGCGGCCGTGTGGGGCACGGTGGCCCTGTACCGGGCGCAGCAGCGGGACGCCGCCGAACGGCAGCGCCTGGTGGACGAGTTGCGCGGCACGCGCGAGGTCCTGGCGCGGGAGCAGCGGCGGGCCGGGATGCTCGCGGAGCGCGAGCGCATCGCCCGGGATCTGCACGACACGCTCGCGCAGGAGCTGTCTGGCAGCCTGATGCTGCTGCAGGCCGCCGAGCGGGAGTGGGAGCACCGCCCGGACGCGGCCCGCACCAGGGTGCGCGCGGTCGCCGACGGTCTGGACGTGAGCCTCGCCGAGACCCGGCGGATGATCCGTGACCTCACCCCCTCCGTGGTCGTCGAGGAAGGCGTCGAGGGCTCGCTGCGGTTGTTGTGCCTGCGGGCCCAGCAGGACGGCACGGCGGCGCGCGTACGGTTCCGTTCGATGGGCGAGCACCGGCCCGAGCTGGACGAACAGGCCGCTACCACCCTGTTCCGGGTGGCGCAGGGCCTGCTGGCCAACGTACGGGAGCACGCGCGGGCGACCAGCCTGCTCGTGACCCTCCATCACACCGCGGACCGCGTCGACCTGGACGTCTGCGACGACGGTGTCGGCTTCGACCTCGCCCGCGTCGCCGGCCGGCCCCCGTCGGACCGCGGGTTCGGCCTGCCGGCCGCCCGGGCGAGGCTTCGGGAGTACGGCGGTGATCTCGCCGTCGACTGCGCACCGGGCCGGGGCACCCGGATCCGGGCCACCGTGCCCGCCCGGACGTCGTCCGCCACGCTCCTGGCCGAGAGCCCCGCGGCGGCCGTCCGGTGACCGGGTCCCCGCTGCGTCTGCTGATCGCCGACGACCACACCGTCGTACGGGCCGGGCTGCGTGCCCTGCTGGAGGGCGAGCCGGACATCGACGTGATCGCGGAGGCCTCGGCCCCCGAGGAGGCCGTGCGCCTCGCCGTGGAGCTGGCCCCCGACGTCGTCCTGATGGACCTGCGGTTCGAGGGCACGGCCCGCGTCAGCGCCGTCCCGGACGGTGTCGATGCGGTCCGCGCGCTCGCCGCCCGGGCTCCGGCCGTGCCCGTGGTGATGCTGACCAGCTACTCCGGACGCGCCGACGTGGTGCGCGCGCTGGAGGCGGGCGCGCGCGGTTACGTCCTGAAGGCCGGGCCGCCGGAGGAGCTCTTCAGGGCCGTGCGCAGCGCCGCGGTGGGCGGGATGGGGCTCGCCCCGGAGGTCGTCGGCGACCTGGTCGGCCAAGTGGTCAGCCCCGCGCCGGAGTTGACGCGGCGGGAGCGGGAGGTCGTGCAGCTGATGGCCGACGGCCACAGCAACCGTGCCATCGCCGACTCCCTGTACCTCAGCGAGGCGACGGTCAAGACGCACCTGGTGCGCGTCTACCGCAAGCTCGGCGTGGACAACAGGGCGGCGGCGGTGTCCGAGGCGGTGCGGCGGGGACTGCTGGAGCTCACGTAGACGCCGGCCTGTCAGTCCGGCCCCGCCTCCCGCACCTTGGCGACGGCCATCGCCATCTGCTGCTGCACCTGCTCGGGCACCGGGACTCCATGGGCGGCGCCCATCAGCTCCTCGGCGAGATCGCGCATCTTGGTGTTGGTGTTCTGGGAGGCGGCGACGAGCACCGTCCAGGCGTCCTCGGCGCTCAGCCCGAAGGAGGCCATGACGATCCCGCGAGCCACGTCGATGGCCGGCCGGGTCCGCATCGCCCGGCGCAGCTGGTCCACCTCCAGGCGCAGTTCCTGATCGACGTCCATGGGCCGGGGCCGCTCCGCCATGACGGGGACGGGTTCGGCGGCCGTGGCGTCCGAGCCGTCGGGGCTCCCGGCGGTCTCGGTGGTCTCGGGGTTCTCGGCGGTCTCGGGGTTCTCGGTCACGAACAGCTCACGGGCCCCGGTCAGGTCGAGCAGGCGTCCGACGGTCGGGCTGTACGCCCGGACGGTGACGGTCTTGCCCTGCTCCAGGGCCTCCCGGCGCAGGCCCAGCAGGACGTTGAGGCCGGCGCAGTCGCAGAACCGGACCTCGTCGAGATCCAGGTCCACCCCGGTGGCAGAGCGGTCGAGGACGCCGTAGAGCTCGGGCTGGAGTTCCTGGGCTCCGATGTCGAAGTCACCTCGACAGGTGACGACGATCCGTTCCCCGGCCACCGCGGCCTCGATCGTGGCCAGACACGACGGGCGCGCGTCCAGCGTGGTGAGGCGCTGCGCCGAGTGCGCAGGTTCCGGCATGGCCCTCTCCCTCATGTCTCGGCTGCCTCTGTCCCCCAGAGTCCCCTTCATCGACAACATACGTCAACCAATACACGAAACAAACTTCAGGTTTTTGAATGCGCGAATGCCTGGTCGCTAGACTGCTGCCATGGATGGAGTGCCCGAGTCTCACACCGGATGGACGTTCGTCACCAACCATGCGCGGGTGCTGGCCGCGATCGCCGACAACCCCAGCACCCGGATCCGCGACATCGCCGCGCACTGCCGGCTCACCGAACGCGCCGTACAGAAGATCATTTCCGATCTGGAGCAGGACGGATACCTCTCCCACGTGCGGGAGGGGCGGTCCAACATCTATCGCATCGACCCGGGCAAGGTCCTGCGTCATCCTGCGGAGGCCGGCCTCACGGTGGCGGCACTGCTCTCCCTGCTCGTCCAGGACGAGGCGGACCGCGGCCCCCTCGACGACAGCCGGCGGCACACCCCGGCCTGACCGCCACCGTCAGATCCCACCCGGTACGCGCCTGACGGCGGTGCGGCGGAACCCGTGGGCGCTCCCAGCTGTACCGCCCACTTCTCGCACTCCAGCCCGACTCCCCGCCACCCGAAGGCCTCCGGTCGCCCGATCGCCCGCTCAGGCCACTCAGGCCGCCGCGCCGAACCACCTCGGCAGCCGGTCCAGCAGGTCGCGCTGGTCCTCGCCGGCCCATGCCACATGGCCGTCCGGCCGCAGCAGTACCGCGGGGGCGTCCAATTTCCCGCCGGCGTCGACGACGTGGTCGACCCGGTCCGCCCAGCCCGCCGCCGACAGGCGCCCGGTGCGGTCGAGCAGCAGTCCGCGGCCGCCGCGCATCAGCTCGTACAGGCGGCCGCGCCGCAGCGTGCGGTCCCGCAGGCGTCGGCCGAGCAGCTCATGGCCCTCGCCGAAGTCGTAGCGGACACCGATCGCGGTGATCTTCTCGATCAGGTACCGGTTCACCTCGTCGAAGTCCATCAGCTCGGACAGCAACCGCCGCACCGCCTGCGGCCCGGGCTCGGTGGACAGCAGCTCCATCTGCGCGCGGGTGTTGTTCAGTACGTCGGCGGCCACCGGGTGCCGTTCGGCGTGGTAGCTGTCCAGCAGGTCCTCGGGTGCCCAGCCGGCGACCTCGGCGGCCAGCTTCCAGCCCAGGTTGAACGCGTCCTGGAGGCCGAGGTTGAGGCCCTGTCCGCCCACCGGCGGATGGACGTGCGCCGCGTCGCCGGCCAGCAGCACCCGGCCGACCCGGTAGCGCTCGGCCTGCCGGGTGGCGTCGCCGAAGCGGGAGAGCCAGCGCGGTGAGTGCACGCCGAAGTCGGTCCCGGCGACCGCCCGGAGCCGTCGCCTGAACTCCTCGAGAGTCGGCGCGGCCGAGCGGTCCCCGCTCACTCCCTCGGCGGGCACGACGACGCGGTACAGCCCGTTGCCGACAGGTCCGAGACCGAACCGCTTCTGGGTGCGGCGGATCTCGGTCACCACGGCGGTGACCGTCTCCGGGTCCACGCCCACCTCCATCGCGCCGAGCAGCGTCTCGGCCTTGGCGGGTGCGCCGGGGAAACCGACCCCGAGCAGCTTGCGCACGGTGCTGCGGCCGCCGTCGCAGCCGACGAGCCAGCGCGAGCGCAGCCGCGTGCCGTCCGCGAGCTCGGCGCTCACCCCGTGCTCGTCCTGGCTCAGCCCGACCACTTCGCAGCCGCGCCGGATCTCGGCGCCCAGCTCGACGGCGTGCTTGGCCAGCAGGCGGTCGGTGACGGTCTGCGGGATGCCGAGGACGTAGGCGTGCGCGGTGTCCAGCCCGTCCGGCCAGGGCTTGTCGATGGCGGCGAAGTAGCCACCGGCGGTGAACTGCTTTCCGTGTGCGAGGAACCGCTCCAGCAGCCCACGCTGGTCCAGCACCTCGATGCTGCGCACATGCAGGCCGAGCGAGCGGACGATCTCGGTCGGCTCCGGCTCCTTCTCCAGCACGACCACGCGCACACCGTGCAACCGCAGTTCGGCGGCCAGCATCAGACCGGTCGGGCCGCCCCCGGCGATGATCACGTCGAACACCGGATCCCCCATCCATGAGCGAAGGCCATGATTGTGCGGCACCACCGGGGCCTTGCCGCAAGACACCCCTTGAGCTATACGTTGAAGAGGGCAAGGAGGTCGTGACCTCCCTGCCCTCGCTCATGTGCGCGCGGAATCCGGATCAGGCCGACTGCGGC
The DNA here is from genome assembly GCF_042880295.1 of Streptomyces sp. NPDC058307. Lineage (NCBI taxonomy): Bacteria > Bacillati > Actinomycetota > Actinomycetes > Kitasatosporales > Streptomycetaceae > Streptomyces > Streptomyces sp. NPDC058307. The sequence continues at coordinate 18,920 of NZ_JBHVYZ010000052.1, read as the reverse complement.
TGCAGGTACCGCGCCAGCAGGTCGTCCAGCGTCACCATGCCCGTGAGCGTGCCCGCCGCGTCCCGTACGACCGCCAGGGAGGCCCGGTTGCGGCGCAGGAGGTCGATCGCGTCGGCGACCGTGGTGTCCTCCGTCAGCTCCGGGACCGGGCGGGCCAGGGCGCGGGCGGTACCGGTGCGGCCCTGGGCGCGGGCGACCAGGGCGTCGCGGGCGTGGAGCGAGCCGAGCACGAGGTCGCCCTCGCGGACCAGCATGCGGGTGCGGTCGTGGTCGGCGGCCGTGCGCAGGACGGCGTCGAGGTCGGCGGTGCCGGGCACCGAGGTGATCTCCGCGGCGGGGACGCGGAGCTCGCCGACCGGGGTCCCGGGCTCGGTGAGCGAACGGGTGAGCAGCTTGGAGTCTGCCTCGCTGATCAGTCCGAGGCGCTCCGACTCCTCGACGAGGTGGGTGAGTTGCTCACGGTTGTGCACCGCGGCCAGCTCGTCGCGCGGGGTGACCCGGCACAGCCGTACCAGCGCGTTGCTCATCCTGTTCAGCACCGAGATCAGCGGCCGGACCATCTTGACGACAGCCCGGAAGGGCGGCGAGAGCAGCATCGCGGAGCGCTCGGGGTGGGCGATGGCCCAGGACTTGGGGGCCATCTCGCCGAGCACCATGTGCAGGAACACCACGACGACCATGGCGAACACGAAGGCCACGCCGTAGCTGAGTCCGCTGGGCAGGCCCAGGTCGTGCAGCAGCGGGTCGAGTTCGTGGGAGATCGCGGGCTTGGAGACCGAGCCGAGGCCCAGCGTGCAGACGGTGATGCCGAGTTGGGCGCCGGCCAGCATCAGCGACAGCTCGCGCATCCCGACCAGGGCCGCCTTCGCCCCGCGCCGCCCCTCGGCCGCGGCCTTCTCCAAGCGGTGCCGTTTCGCGGCGACCAGCGCGAACTCGGCGGCCACGAAGAAGCCGCTGCCGATCAGCAGCAGGACGGTGAGGAAGAGCGCCATCGGGAAACTCATGTCTGCTCCTGCGCCGGTTCGGGAAGCCTCTCGACGCGGACCAGCTCCGGTACGTGGCGGTCCAGTGTCCGTACGTCGATCACCGCGCGGCCTGTGCCGAGCAGCTCGACGGTGACCCGGTCCCCGATGGCCGGGAAGCGGCCGAGGCGGTCCACGACCAGCCCGGCTGCGGTGTCGTAGTCGTCCTCCTCGGGCAGTTCGACGCCGGTGGCGTCGGCGATCTCGTCGAGACGCCGGCCCGCGTCGACCAGCCAGCCGTTCCCGTCGGGCACGGCGAGTTCGGTGACGGTGTCGCTCTCGTCGGCGATGTCGCCGACCAGTTCCTCGGCGATGTCCTCGTAGGTGACGATGCCGGCGACTCCGCCGTGCTCGTCGAGGACCACGGCGAACTCGTCATCGGAGTAACGCATCTGCTCGACCGCCTGCGGCAGCGGGAGGGTGTCGGGCAGCAGGAGCGGGGGGCGGGCGAGGACGCGCGCGGTGGCCCGGGTCAGCTCATGGGCCGGCAGGCGCGTCAACTCCCGTACGCCCAGGACCCCGGGGACGTCGTCCGGGTGGTCACCGAGGACGGGGTAGGTGGAGTGGCCGTGCTTGGCGATCAGGTCGATCGCCTCGGCGGCGGTGGCGTCCCCCCGCACGAAGACGGCGTCGACGCGCGGCACCATCACCTCGTCGAGGGTGCGCTCGGAGAACTCCAGGGCGTGGTCGAGGAGTTCGGCGGTGTCCCGGGGCAGTTCGCCCTGTTCGTGGGACTCGCCGATGAGGTGGCCGAGCTCCTCGAGGGTGGCGCCGTGGTGGAGTTCCTCGACGGGTTCGATGCCGACCCTGCGGAGCAGGCGGTTGGCCGCCCCGTCGAAGACGTGCACCAGCGGGCCGACGACCTTGAGGTAGCCCAGCGTGGAGGGGGCGAGGGCCTTCGCGAGCCGCTCGGGGACAGCGATCGCGAGGTTCTTCGGGGCGAGTTCGCCGAGGACCATCTGGACAACGGTGGCCAGGACGAAGGCCAGCACGACGGAGATCGCGCCGACGGCTCCCCCGGGGACGCCCAGGCCGGTCAGAGCGGGTTCGAGCAGGGCGGAGACCGACGGCTCGGCGATGAAACCGACGACCAGACCGGTGACGGTGATGCCCAGCTGGGCGCCGGAGAGCATGAACGACAGCCGCTCCAGGACCTTCAGCGCGCGGGCGGCCCTCCGGTCCCCGGCCTCCGCCTCGCGGGACAGGGCGAGCCGGTCCGCGGAGACGTACGCGAACTCCTGGGCGACGAAGTAGCCGGTGCCCGCGGTCAGCAGGAACACGGCCAGCAGGCCGAGAACGGCGCTCGTGGTACTCAACGGCGCGGCGATCGCGTCGGGCGGGAGTCCGTCGGGGTGGCGGACACGGGCGTGCTCCTTGGGTAGGGACGTGCGCTGGGTGAACGACCGGGGCGACAGCGGCGTTCCCCGGATCCGCCGGCCGGGCGGCGTGCCCGTCCGGCGCTCACGCGGTGGCCGGGCGCAGGCTGCTGGGCGCCGGAGAGCTGGAAGGTGAGCCGGCGTACGGCCTTCAGCGCGCCCTCGGCGCCGCGCTCACCTGCCTCGGCGGCCCGCTCCAGGTCACCGCGCTCGACGGTGGCCAGGGAGAGCTCGGCCGCGACGGACACGGCACAGGCCAGGGTGAGGAGGAGGGCCGACGCAAGCAGCACTGTCTCGGTCACCGTTTCACCTCCGCCCGTCCGTCTGTGCGGGACGCGGCACGGCCGGTACTGGGAGGCTCACCCATCGCGGAACTGTGGCTCCTTGTTGTCGGGGCAGGTCGTACCCAATAGTAAAGGACGGGCAAAGCAACCTGTGGGGACACCCGGCCGGGAGTGCGGGTACGCTGCCGGTCCGGCGGGCGTCTCGTCCGACCTCGGCGTCACCCCCGACGGAGGCCTTCCCATGTTCGGACTGAGCGAGCTCGCGGTCATCCTGCTCGTCGTCATCGCGGTCATCGCCGTCAAGAAGGGCCCGGAACTGGTCCGTACGGCGGGCAGGTCGGCGCGGATCCTGAAGGCGGAGGCCCGCGCGGCGCAGGAGGGCCGGCCGGAACCCCAGGTCATCCAGGGGGAGGTCCTGCGGCCCGGAACCGGCGGGGGCACCGAGCCGGGGTCCGGCAGCCGCTGAGACTCCCCGCGTCCGTACCCGTCCACGGTTTCCCTGCCGCCCGGCCCCGCGATGATCCATGATGAGCGGGCCATGCACCTGCCGGCCACGCCCACTCGCGCGCCACTGCCCGTTCTGCGGGCCACGGTGTTCGCCGTCGTCGGCACGGTGCTCGGGATCAGTGCCCATCATCTGCTCGCCGAGGGCCCGGTGCCCTGGGGCCACGGTGCCGCCGCGACGGCCGTGCTCTTCGCGGTGGGCCTCGTCGGTGTGCAGCGCCCCAGAAGTCTGGCGACGGTCGTCGCGTGCAGTGTCGCGGGACAGTCCGGGCTGCATCTGTGGCTGACGCTCACCGCAGCCGCGCGGCACTCCGGCGGCCATGTGCACGACGCCCACTCGGCGTGGCACGAGCGGCTCCATGACTCCCTGGCCATGACGGCGGCCCACTCGTTGGCCGCCGCGCTCGTCGCCGTCCTGCTGCACCGCGCGGACGCGGCCTGTTGGAGCCTGGCCCGCGGGGTGACGGCGGCGCTCGACGCGGTACGGGACCGACTGGCCGCGGCCCGACTGCTGTTCACCCGGCCCGCGTCACCCACGCCGACGGCCACGGTGACGGTCGCGGCGACGTACGACGAACGGCCGCTCACGGCATGGCCGTTGCTGGCGCACGCGGTGGTACGGCGGGGTCCTCCGGCGACGAGCGCAGCGCTCGCCCACTGACCCCGAGGGGACGCCGCTCCGGCCCACACCGGACGGCCGCCCCGCCGTACCCCCTGCCTGGAGACCTCCATGTCCCGTATCCCCCTGTCCCGTATCCCCCTGTCCCGTCTGTCCGTCGCCGCCGCCGGAGCCGCAACGGCCGTACTGCTGACCGCCGTTCCCGCCGCCGCCCACACCGAGGTCGAGGCCGACAAGGCGCAGGCCCTCGCCGAGAACGTCACCGTCTCCTTCCACGCCGAGGCCGAGTCCGACACCTCCGGGATCAAGGAGGTCCGGGTGGTCCTGCCCGAGGGCATCGCCCCGGCCGACGTGACGTACGGCAAGGGCCCGAAGGGCTGGAAGTTCAGTGCGACCGACGACGGCTACAGCGTCAAGGGCGCGGAACTGAAGACCGGCGAGAGCGCCGAGTACACCGTCGTCGTACGGCAGTTGCCCGACGCGAAGGAGGTGCCCTTCAAGACCCTGCAGACCTACGGCGACGGGCACGTCGACCGCTGGATCGAGCTGGACGAGAACGGCGAGAACCCGGCGCCCACACTGAAGCTGAAGGCGGCGGCAGCGGGCGCGAAGCCGGTCAGCCCCTCCCCGAGCGTCTCCGAGAGCCCGGCCCCGCCAGCCGTGGAAACCGAGCCCGCCGCCTCCCCGCAGGCCGCCGGCACGGAGAAGGACGACGAGGGCGGGCTGTCCGCGGGCGCCTGGACCGGGATCGGCGCGGGCGTCCTCGTGGCGGTGGCCGCGGTGGTCCTCGCGGTACGGCGGCCGGGCGGCACCGAGCAGTAGGGGTCCGAGCGGTAGGGGGTCCGAGCGGTAGGGGCACCCGGTCCGGGGGTTTTCCCCCGGACCCCGGATGAATCCGCTGCCTCCGGGTAGGCCAGCCACACGGCGTACCCGGAGATGGAGTGCCATGACCTGCGCGACCTCCCCCGCACGGCACGGGACCTGGGCGGTGGCCCTGACCGTCGCCGCCCTGGTCCTCACCGGAGCCTGCGACGACGGCGACAGCGGTGACGAGGGGACCTCCCGCACGGGCAGCCCCTCCGTCACCGGCTCGTCGGCCCCCACCACGGCCGGGGTCTCCCCCTCCCTCTCCGTCTCCCCGGCACCGACCGCGACCGCGCCCTCGGACCCGGAGCAGGCGGAGCGGGACATCCGGGAGGCGTGGACGGTCCTCTTCGACCCGGAGTCCTCCCTGGACCAGCGCAGTGACGTGGTCGAGGACGGCGACGAGAACGCCCTGATGATCGACAACCTCTTCCGCGACCCGAGCGGCAGCAAGCTGCGCGCCGAGGTGACCTCCGTGTCGTACACCTCGGACGTGCGCGCCGAGGTGGCCTACGACCTCACGCGCGAGGGGCGTCGGCTGGACACCGGCGGCCCGGGGGCGGCCGTACTCCAGGACGGCGACTGGAAGGTCGCGCTGCGGACGGTCTGCTCGCTGACGCGGCACGCCGAGGACGCGCCCGAGGCGCCGAGCTGCGTGCTGCCGTCCTCCAGCTCTGCCACTGGCCCTTCATTCAGTCCTGCCTCCGGCCCTGCCGGAACAGGTCGTTGAGTTCCGTCTGGGAGAGTTGGCCGGTGGCGTACGAGAAGGTGCCCAGGTCGGCCAACTCCCTTGCCGCGTCGAGCAGATGGCGGTACATGGCACGGGCGATGCTGCCGCCGACCGTGACCCGCCGGACGCCGAGTCCGCGTAGGTCGTCGAGGGAGAGGGCGTCGCCGGTCAGGCCCATGACGACGTTGAGGGGGCCGTCGAGCGCGCGGACCAGTGTGCCGATGGTCTCGGCGTCGGCGGCGCCGGGGACGAACGCGCAGTCGGCTCCGGCCTCCAGGTAGGCGTTGGCCCGCCGTACGGCCTCGTCGAGCGTGCCGCCGACCAGGAGCGCGTCGGTGCGACCGACCAGGACGAAGGGCTCGCCGTCGGCCGCCAGGGTCTCGCGGGCGGCACGGACGCGGTCGGCGGAAAGGTTCGGGTCGTAGAGCGGACGGGTGCGGTCGCCGGTGAAGTCCTCGATGTTGCCGCCCGCGGCTCCGGCGGCGAGGGTCCTCGCGATGGTGGTGGCGACGGTCTCCGGCGACTCGCCGTAGCCGTCCTCCAGGTCCGCGCTCAGCGGTACGGCGATCCCGTGCGCGATCTCGCGGACCCGGCCCAGCATGGTGTCGCGGTCGACGCGGTCCTCGGGCGGCTGTTCGGCGAAGAAGTCGTGGTCGGGCCGGCCGAGGGAGAACGCGACGCCCGCGCTCGTGGTCGCCACGGCCGGGAACCCGGCCGCCTCCAGGATCCGGGCACTGCCCAGGTCCCACGCGTTGGGGAGCAGGAAGCAGCCCTCCCGGTGCAGTTCGGCGAAGCGCTGTGCCCTGGCCCGGCTCTCGGTGTCCACACGGTCCTTCCCGGCCCGCCGCCCCTCGACGTGCTCCCGGAGAACGTACGCCCGAGGCGCTCTGAACGGAGGGCGGTGCCGGGCCGTACGTAGGTCGGACGGCGTTGACGCACAACCCTGCTACAGCCCCCTCTAGAATGAGCCCGATGATCAACTCCGAGCAGCCCGCCGCGCGTCCGCCCCTGTGGCGGGCGCTGCTCCTGCTCGGGCTGCTCGTCGGGGTGCTGGGCATGCACGCCCTGGCCCCCGGTGGCGGCATGGCCGGGCACGAGGGCAGGTCCCCGCACCTGACGACGGTCACCGCCGCCGTCGACACGGTCTGTCACGACGGCTGCGGCTCGGGCCACCTCCACCACGCGGACGCGACCTGCGTTTCGGGGGCCGTCAGCGGTGGGCCCGCGCTGCCCGCGCTCGTTCCCGACCCGTCGGGAAGCACCCTGGGCACGGTCGACCCGTGCGCCCAGACGGTCACGGCCCGGGACGGTGCCCGCGCGCCGCCCTCCCTCGCGGAACTCCAGCTCCTGCGGATCTAGACACGACGTGCTCCGTCACGTCCAGATCCCTTTCCCAGCACTGGAGTTCCAGCATGCGCATCACCCGTACCCTGATCCGCCGTGCCTGTCTCGCGGCGGTCGCCGTGAGCGCCGCCCTCACCCTCACGGCCTGCGGCGGCGACAGCGACGACAGCGGCTCGGCCGCCTCGTCGCCCTCGGTGTCCGCCGAGACCTCGGCCGACGCCCACAACGCGCAGGACGTCTCCTTCGCGCAGGGCATGATCCCGCACCACCGGCAGGCCCTGGAGATGGCCCGACTGGCCGCCGACCGGGCCTCGTCTTCCGAGGTCAAGGCTCTCGCCGCCCGGATCGAGAAGGCACAGGGCCCGGAGATCGAGACCATGTCCGGCTGGCTGAAGACCTGGGGCGAGAAGGTCCCCGAGGACATGGCAGGGGACATGCCCGGCATGGACCACTCGGCGCACTCCGGCATGGCCGGAATGATGGACGGCGCCGACATGGAGAAGCTGGAGAAGGCGTCCGGCAAGGACTTCGACTCCATGTTCCTGACCATGATGGTCGAGCACCACGAGGGCGCCGTAGAGATGGCCGGGACCGAGCAGACCAAGGGCGAGTACCGGGCCGCCAAGGCCATGTCCGGTGACATCGTCACCACGCAGACCGCCGAGATCGGTGAGATGAAGAAGCTCCGCGGCGAGAACTACGGGGGCTGACCGGACGGTTCGCAGAGTCCTTCTCCGGGCACCCGGAGAAGGACTCGCCGGATCCACGAGGAGCGACCGTGTCGACAGAGCGACTCCCCGATCACGAACAGCGCATCCTGGACGAGGTGGAACGCGCCCTGCGCCGCGACCGCCGCCTGGACCGCCGGATGCGCACCGGGCGGCTGCGCCGCCGGCCGGACCTGTCCCGGGTGACGCACTACCGGCCGCACGTCCTGACCGTGGGCCTGCTGCTCGCGGTGTCGATCACGCTCATGGTGACGGGCATCGTCACCTCGCGGCCCGCGGTGATCTGGGCCTTCGCGGCCGTCTGGCCCCTGGCCCTGTTCGCGGTGTTCCGCCTGCTGTGCCGCTGGACGGAACCCTGACCGTCACGCCTCGCCGTTCTCGAAGGCGGACTCGATCGGCCGCTCGTCGACCAGGACCCGCCCCTGCGGCGGCCCGGTGAGCAGCGCGCGTACGGCGGTCAGGACGTCCGGCGCCACATGATCGGCCCGTGCCGTCTCCTCAGGCCGGGTCCGCTCGTCCGGTACGAGGATCCCGTGGGCGCCCACCCGGGCCGCGGCCTCGGCGTCCGCGGCGGTACCGACGACCGCGCAGTCGGCCGGCGCGGTGCACACCCGGCCCGCCGCCCAGAGGATCAGGCCCGGTTCGGGCGGACGGCAGTGACAGCCGTCGTCGGGGCCGTGCGGGCACACTCCCCAGATGTCGAAGGGGCCGAGGAGTTCGTCGACGCGGTGGTTGACGGCCCGTACGTCGGCGTCGCTGAGCCGGTGGTGCCGGGCGCCCGGTCGCAGCGCCACGAACCCGGTGCGCACGTCGTGCTGTCGCAGCATGTCGAGCGCTTCGCGGGCACCGGGCGCCGGGCGCACCCGTTCGGGGTCGAGCGGGTCTTCGGCGAGGATGCTGTCACGGTCGAACAGCACCGTACGCACGCGCGTCATACGGCTACCTCCCGGCTCTCGCGTGCACTTCTTCCCTCTCCGCGAGTAACCGCGTGGGGCCGGTCCATGCGGCCGGACGCGATCTTCCGGGCCAGGTGCACCCGGGCACCGGGCATGTGAGACCCCTGTGAAATCCCCGCTGAGCAGGACCGACTCCCTAAGATCGGCTCGTGGTCACCTTCCTGCTCGAACGTACGGCCCCGCTCTCCCAGGACGAGGCCTGGCGCCGCCTCACTCAGTGGCCCCGCCACGGCGAGGCCGTCCCCCTGACCCGCGTCACCGTCGTGCCGCCGGGGCCGACGGCCGAGGGCACCCTCGTCGTCGCCCGTTCGGGGATCGGCCCGCTCGGCTTCGACGACCCCATGGAGGTCACGGTCTGGCGCCCGCCTGCGGAGGGCGTTTCCGGCCTGTGCCGTCTGGAGAAGCGGGGCCGGGTGGTGAGGGGCTGGGCCGAACTGGAGGTGCACCCGGGCCCGGGAGGCCGGGCGCGCGTGATCTGGCGCGAGCAGCTGCGGGTTGCCCTGCTCCCCGAACCCTTGCTGGGAGTGGCGGCCAGGTCGGTGTTCGGTCGCGCGCTGAACCGGCTGCTGCGAAGCGCCTGAAGGACCTGCAACGGTGGGCGCCATGACGGCGGTTGAGGGTACGGCCGTGCGGGTGGACGAAGCCGGGGCGGCGGTCCGCGGTGCGCGTTCGCGTGGCCGGACCGGCCCCAGGTGTCCGCTCAGGCCACCGACCCGATGCGGCGGGCCGGTACCGACGTCGCGTCGTGATGGATCGGCGTGTGCGCGCCGGTGAGGGAGACCCCGCTGCCGCCCCTCCGGTTCGCGACGATCTCCGCGGCGATCGACAGGGCCGTCTCCTCGGGTGTCCGAGCGCCGAGGTCGAGGCCGATGGGTGACCGCAGCCGCGCCAACTCCAGCTCGGTCACACCGACTTCGCGCAGGCGTTCGTTGCGGTCGAGGTGGGTGCGGCGGGAGCCCATGGCGCCGACGTAGGCGACCGGGAGGCGCAGCGCCCGTTGGAGCAGGGGGACGTCGAACTTCGCGTCGTGGGTCAGCACGCACAGGACCGTCCGGGCGTCGACCTGCGTGTGCTCCAGGTACCGGTGCGGCCACTCGGCGACTATCTCGTCGGCCTCCGGGAAGCGCGCCTTCGTCGCGAAGACGGGGCGCGGGTCGCACACGGTGACCTGGTAACCGAGGAACTTCCCGATCCGGACGAGCGCCGACGCGAAGTCGATCGCGCCGAACACGATCATCCGGGGCGGTGGCACGGAGGACTCGACGAGCACGGTGAGCGGGGCGCCGCAGCGCGAGCCCTGCTCGCCGATCTCCAGAGTCCCGGTGCGGCCCGCGTCCAGGAACGCGCCGGCCTCGGCGGCGATCGTGCGGTCCAGCTCGGGATGGGCGCCGAAACCGCCGTGACCGGACGGGTCATCGGGTCGTACGACGAGCGCGCGGCCGACGAGTTCCCGCGGCCCGGAGACGATCCGCGCCAGCGCCGCAGCCCGCCCCTTCGCCGCGGCTTCGAGCGCTGCCGCGACGACCGTACGGACGGGGTCGCCGGCCCGGACCGGGGTGACGAGGATGTCGATGACCCCGCCGCAGGTCAGGCCGACGGCGAAGGCGTCTTCGTCGCTGTAGCCGAAGCGTTCGAGGACCGACTCCCCGTCCTGAAGCGCCTGTTGGCACAGTTCGTAGACCGCGCCCTCCACACAGCCGCCGGAGACCGAGCCGATCGCCGTGCCGTCGGCGTCCACCGCGAGGGCGGCTCCCGGCAGGCGGGGCGCGCTGCCGCCGACAGCCACCACGGTGGCCACGGCGAAGTCGCGTCCCTGCTCGACCCACCGGTTGAGCTCGTCGGCGATGTCCAGCATGTCTCGGTCTCCTTAACAGCGGTCGCGTACAGGGGTGTTCGGGCGGCTAGTGCACGCCCATCCAGCTCTCGATCGGGTTGAGGGCGTAGTACACCACGAAGATCACCGTCAGCCCCCACATGAAGGCGCCGATCTCCCGCGCCTTGCTCTGCGCGACCTTGATCGCGACGTACGAGATGACGCCCGCGGCGACACCCGCCGTGATCGAGTAGGTGAACGGCATGACCACGACGGTCAGGAAGACGGGGATCGCGGTGGCGCGGTCGGCCCAGTCGACGTGGCGGGCGTTCATCATCATCATGGCGCCGATCACCACCAGGGCGGCGGCCGCGACCTCTCCCGGCACGATCGCCGTGAGCGGGGTGAAGAAGAGACAGGCCGCGAAGAACAGTCCGGTGACGACGGACGACAGGCCGGTACGGGCGCCCTCGCCCACCCCGGTCGCCGACTCGACGAACACGGTCTGGCCCGAGGCACCGGCCACCCCGCCGATCGCACCGCCGGCGCCGTCGATGAACAGGGCCTTGGACAGGCCCGGCATCCGGCCCTGCGCGTCGGCGAGCTTCGCCTCGGTGCCGACGCCGATGATGGTGGCCATCGCGTCGAAGAACCCGGCGAGCACGAGCGTGAACACGATCATGCCCACCGTCATCGCGCCGACCTCGCCCCAGCCGCCGAACTCGACGTGCCCGAAGATCGAGAAGTCGGGCATGGAGACCGCGCCGCCGTGCAGTTCGGGGGCGCCGCTCGCCCACTGCTTCGGGTCGCCGGCACCGGTGGCGTTGAGGATCACGGCCAGTACGGTTCCGCCGAGGATGCCGATCAGGATCGCGCCGGGGACGCCTCGCGCCTGGAGCATGAAGATCGCGAGAAGGGTGAGGGCGAACAACAGGACGGGCCAGCCCGCGAGTTCGCCCGTCGGGCCGAGCGTCACCGGGGTGGCTTTGCCCTGGTGGACGAAGCCGGCCTTGTAGAAGCCGATCAGGGCGACGAACAGGCCGATACCCATGGTGATCGCGTGCTTGAGGGCCAGCGGGATCGCGTTCATGATCATCTCGCGCAGGCCGGTGACGACCAGCAGCATGATGACCACGCCGTACATCACGCACATGCCCATGGCCTGCGGCCAGGTCATCACGGGCACGACCTGCGAGGACAGCACGCCGGAGACGGAGAGGCCGGCGGCGAGGGCGAGGGGCACCTTGCCGAAGAAGCCCATCAGCAGCGTGGTGAGGGCCGCCGCGAACGCGGTCGCGGTGATCAGTGCCTTCTGGCCGAGCGTGTCCCCCGCCGCGTCCTTGCCGGACAGGATCAGGGGGTTGAGCAGGAGGATGTACGCCATCGCCATGAAGGTGGTGACGCCGCCGCGCAGTTCACGCGCGACCGTGGATCCTCGCCGGGATATGTGGAAGTACCGGTCGAGCCAGGACCTGCCGGCCGGGACGCGAGTGCCTTCTCCCGCGTCGTCGGCGACGGTCGCCGGCTCCAGTGACTGCTGGGTCATGTGGGCCTACTCCCAAGGTTCACAGGGGCACCCGTCAACCGCCTTTACGGCTGCGGGATTTGGGAAGGTGTTTCGGCCGCACGACCCGGGGGACGGCCCGAGACGAACGAACTGGGTACTCCGGGCGGCGCGGCGAGGTGTGACGTCCCGGTGCCGCCCGGAGAGACCCGCTATGCCATGCCCGTGAGGTGTTCCGGGCGTACCGGCGTCCTGTTGAGCTCCAGCCCGGTCGCGTTGCGGATCGCCGCGAGCACGGCCGGGGTCGAGGACAGGGTGGGTGCCTCGCCGATGCCGCGCAGCCCGTACGGCGCGTGGTCGTCGGCGAGTTCGAGCACGTCGACGGGGATGGTCGGCGTGTCGAGGATCGTGGGGATCAGGTAGTCCGTGAAGGAGGGGTTCCTGACCTTCGCCGTCTTCGGGTCGACGATGATCTCCTCCATCACCGCGATGCCCAGGCCCTGGGTCGTACCGCCCTGGATCTGGCCGATGACGGACAGGGGGTTCAGCGCCTTGCCGACGTCCTGGGCGCAGGCCAGCTCGATCACCTTGACAAGACCGAGCTCGGTGTCGACCTCGACGACCGCGCGGTGGGCGGCGAAGGAGTACTGGACGTGTCCGAAGCCCTGCCCGGTGCGCAGGTCGAAGGCCTCGGTGGGCCGGTGCCGCCACTCCGCCTCGACCTCGACGCTCTCGCCCTCCAGTACGTCGGCCAGGTCCGCGAGGACCTCGCCGCCGTCGGTGACGACCTTGCCGCCCTCCAGGAGCAGTTCGGCGGTGGCCCAGGCGGGGTGGTAGGAACCGAACTTGCGGCGCCCGAGCTCCAGGACCTTCTCCCGGACGAGCTCGCAGGAGTTCTTGACGGCGCCGCCGGTGACGTACGTCTGGCGCGACGCGGACGTCGAACCGGCGCTGCCCACCTGCGTGTCCGCGGGCTGAATGGTCACCTGTGCGACCCCGAGCTCGGTGCGGGCGATCTGCGCGTGGACGGTGACCCCGCCCTGGCCGACCTCCGCCATGGCCGTGTGCACGGTGGCGACGGGCTCGCCGCCGACGACCTCCATGCGGACCTTCGCCGTGGAGTAGTCGTCGAAGCCCTCGGAGAAGCCGACGTTCTTGATGCCGACCGCGTAGCCGACACCCCGTACGACGCCTTCGCCGTGGGTGGTGTTGGACAGTCCGCCCGGCAGCTGCCGTACGTCGGCCGCTTCGCCGGCCGCGAGCCACTGCTGCTCCGGAGGAAGCGGCATCGCCTTGACGCGGCGCAGGAGTTCGGCCACTGGGGCGGGCGAGTCCACCGGCTGGCCGGTCGGCATGATCGTGCCCTGTTCCATGGCGTTCAGCTGCCGGAACTCCACCCGGTCCATGCCCACCGCGTCGGCCAGCTTGTCCATCTGCGCCTCGTAGGCGAAGCACGCCTGTACCGCGCCGAAGCCGCGCATCGCGCCGCAGGGCGGGTTGTTGGTGTAGAGGGCGATGGCCTCGATCTCGACGTCGTCGACGACGTACGGCCCGATGCCGAGCGAGGAGGCGTTGCCGACGACGGCCGGCGAGGCGGAGGCGTACGCGCCTCCGTCCAGGACGATCCGGCACTTGACGTGGGTCAACTTGCCCTCGGCGGTGGCTCCGTGCTCGTAGTAGAGCTTGGCCGGGTGCCGGTGGACGTGACCGAAGAAGGACTCGAACCGGTTGTAGACGATCTTGACGGGCTTGCCGGTGCGCAGTGCCAGCAGACAGGCGTGGATCTGCATCGACAGGTCCTCGCGGCCGCCGAAGGCCCCGCCCACGCCGGACAGCGTCATACGGACCTTGCGCTCGGGCAGCCCGAGGACCGGGGCGATCTGCCGCAGGTCGGAGTGGAGCCACTGGGTGGCGACGTAGAGGTGGACGCCACCGTCCTCGTCCGGCACGGCGAGACCCGACTCGGGACCGAGGAAGGCCTGGTCCTGCATGCCGAAGGTGTACTCGCCCTTGACGACGAACTCGGCCTGCTTCGAGGCCTCTTCGACATCACCGCGGATGATCGGCTGCCGGTGCACGATGTTCGGGTGCGGGACGTGCCCGACGTGGTGGTCGTCGCGGCCCTCGTGGACGAGGATCGCGTCGGGGGCGGTCGCGGAGGCCTCGTCGGTGATGACGGGCAGCTCGCGGTACTCGACCTTGATCTTGGCGGCGGCGCGGCGGGCCGTCTCCGGGTGGTCGGCGGCGACGATGGCGACCGGCTCACCGTGGTGCCGGACCTTGCCGTGGGCGAGGACCGGGGTGTCCTGGATCTCCAGCCCGTAGTTCCTCACCTCGGTCGGCAGGTCGTCGTAGGTCATGACGGCGTACACGCCCGGCAGCGCGAGGGCCTCGCTCGTGTCGATGGACACGATCTCGGCGTGCGCGACGGTCGAGCGCAGGATCTGCCCCCAGAGCATGTCCTCGTGCCACATGTCGGACGAGTACGCGAACTCGCCGGTGACCTTGAGGGTGCCGTCCGGGCGCAGCGTGGACTCGCCGATGCCGCCCTTGGTCTTCGAACCCTGGGTGATCTTGGTGGGAGTGCCGTTAGGAGTGGACACGTCAGACCGCCTCTCCCTGCCGGGCGGCCGCGAGGCGTACCGCGTCCATGATCTTCTCGTAGCCGGTGCAGCGGCACAGGTTGCCCGAGAGCGCCTCGCGGATGTCCGCGTCGCTCGGGTTGGGGTTGCGCTCCAGCATCTCGTCGGCGGCGACCAGCAGCCCCGGTGTGCAGAAGCCGCACTGGACGGCGCCGGCGTCGATGAACGCCTGCTGGACCGGGGAGAGTTCGGTGCCCTCGCCGGTGTGGGAGTCCTTCTGGGAGTCCTGCCCCTCCGGCGCCCGGTGCCCGCACGCACGCTGCTTGGCGTAGTCCGCGAGCCCCTCGACGGTGACGACCTCGCGCCCCTCGACCTGCCCGGCGGCCACGAGACACGAGCACACCGGGACGCCGTCCAGCCGGACCGTGCAGGACCCGCACTCCCCCTGCTCACAGGCGTTTTTCGAACCCGGAAGCCCGAGCCGCTCGCGCAGCACGTACAGCAGGGACTCGCCCTCCCACACGTCGTCGGCTTCCTGCGGACGTCCGTTGACAGTGAAGTTGACGCGCATTACGCAGCTCCCTCCGTGGTGGCGGCGGTGCCGCGGTAGGACTCCCAGGTCCAGGTCAGCGTGCGGCGGGCCATGATGCCGACCGCGTGGCGGCGGTAGCTCGCCGTGCCCCGGACGTCGTCGATCGGGCTGCAGGAGGCGGCGCACAGGTCCGCGAACTGCTTGGCGACCGAAGGGGTGATGATCTTGCCGTTGTCCCAGAACCCACCCTCTTCCAGAGCGGCGTTCAAGAACTCCTCGGCGGTCTTCGCCCGAACGGGTGTGGGAGCGGCCGAACCGATCCCCGTCCGCACGGTCCGCGTCTCGGGATGCAGGGCGAGCCCGAAGGCACACACGGCGATGACCATGGCGTTCCTGGTCCCCACCTTGCTGAACTGCTGGGGCCCGTCCGCCTTCTTGATGTGCACGGCACGAATGAGCTCGTCGGCGGCCAGCGCGTTGCGCTTCACGCCGGTGTAGAACTCGTCGATCGGAATGAGCCGGGACCCCCGGACCGACTCGACCTCGACCTCGGCGCCGGCGGCGAGGAGGGCGGGGTGGGCGTCACCGGCCGGGGAGGCGGTGCCGAGGTTGCCGCCGACACCGCCGCGGTTGCGGATCTGCGGGGAGGCCACGGTGTGCGAGGCGAGGGCCAGGCCCGGGAGCTCGCCGCGCAGGTGCTCCATGATGCGGGTGTACGGCACCGAGGCGCCGAGCCGCACGGAATCCTCGCCGACCTCCCACTCGGTGAGGTCGGAGATGCGGTTCAGGTCGAGCAGGTACTCGGGCCGCCGATGGTCGAAGTTGATCTCGACCATCACGTCGGTGCCGCCCGCGATGGGCACAGCGGTGGGGTGCTCGGCCTTCGCGGCGAGCGCCTCCTCCCAGCTGGCGGGGCGAAGGAAGTCCATGACCGGCTCTCTTCTACGTCTCGTGATCGTACGGATCGAGCCAGATCGGGTGCGGCGGGCCCGGCTCGTTCATGTGCTGTTTACGCGGAATGAAGCCAGTACACAGCCGTGTACTCCGACGGGGTCAGTCACGGAAACCATGAAGGAGTTGGCTGGTCGCGGCCCTCATCTTGTAGATTCGTATGAACGGAGGTCCTCGGTAACCTCTATGTTTTCCTGCGGAAACGGGCGACACAGCCCGCGTGACCTGGGACACAGCCCCGGAGTGGGCGAAAAGCCGCTCCCCTCCACCACCCCCTCCCCCCCATCGTAGATTTCGAGACAAAGAACGGCGGCGACGAGAATGCGGCTGCGCGCACTGCTGGACACCGACGCGCTGGGCCTGCGGCTGCTCGGCGGCGAGGACGAACTGGACCGCACGGTGCGCGGTGTGATGACCACGGACCTGCGCGACCCCAGCCGCTACCTCTCGGGCGGCGAACTGGTCCTGACGGGCCTCGCCTGGCGCCGGGACGCCGCCGACTCGGAGCCTTTCGTACGACTCCTGGTGCAGGCCGGAGTGGTGGCGCTGGCGGCCGGCGAGGCCGAACTGGGCAACGTCCCGGAGGACCTGGCCGTCGCCTGCGCCCGGCACCGCCTCCCGCTGTTCGCGGTGCACGAGTCGGTGGCCTTCGCGACGATCACCGAGCATGTCGTACGGCAGGTCTCCGGAGAGCGCGCGGGCGACCTGGCGGCTGTGGTGGACCGCCACCGGCGCATGATGACCTCGGGCCCGGCGGGCGGCGGCCCGGACGTGGTCCTCGACCTCCTGGGTTCCGACCTGGACCTGCGCGCCTGGGTCCTGTCCCCCACCGGCCGCCTGATCGCGGGCCCGAAGGTGGCGGGCCCCGGCCTCCCGGCGGACATCTGCGCGAAGCTCGCGGCGGAACACCTGGCCGCGGCCCGCACGGGCCGCCGGGGCCCGCACAGGGTCACGCTCGGCTCGTCGACGTACTCCCTCTTCCCGGTCCGCAGCAGCGGCCGCTCCGCGCAGGCCTCCAGGGACGTACGCGAGACGGTCCTGTCGGACTGGCTGCTCGCCGTGGAGGCGGACGCCGGCGACTGGCCGGAGGAGCGCCTGGACCTGCTCCAGGGCGTCACCCAGCTGATCGCCGTCGAGCGGGACCGCAGGGACGCGGCCCGTACGGTCCGCCGCCGCCTGGCCCAGGAGGTCCTGGAACTGGTCCAGACGGGAGCGGCACCGGCCGAGATCGCCGCCCGCCTGCGCGTGGCGGCCCCCGTCCTCCTGCCCGGCCTGGGAGCGGCCCCGCACTGGCAGGTCGTGGTGGCGAAGGTCGAATGGCAGGACGGCGACCTGGAGGGCGGTGCCATGGCCCAGTCCCTCCTGGAGGAGATCCTGGTGGACCCGCAGGCGACCGGCCCCGAACCCTCCGACCGCATAGCGGTGGCCCACACCGGCGACGAGGCGATCGCGCTGGTCCCCCTGCCCGCGGTCTCGATCGAACACGACGGCTCGGAGACAGGCATCCTGGCGGACGCCCTCCTGGAATCGGTCCGGGACCCCCTGTCGGCAGGCCTGGACGACGACGGCAGGGTCACCCTGGGCGTCAGCGCGTCGGTCCACTCGGCGGAGGGCCTGCGCGGCGCCCTGGAGGAGGCCCGCCACGCCCGCAGGGTGGCGGCGGCCCGCGCAGGCCGGGTCTGCGCGGCAGGCCACCAGGAACTCGCCTCGCACGTCCTGCTGCTCCCCTTCGTCCCCGACGACGTACGCCGCGCCTTCACCGCCCGCCTCCTCGACCCGCTCCGCGACTACGACCGCCGCCACCGGGCCGAGCTGATCCCGACCCTTGAGGCCTTCCTGGACTGCGACGGCTCCTGGACGCGCTGCGCGACCCGCCTCCACCTGCACGTCAACACGCTGCGCTACCGCGTCGGACGGATCGAGCAGTTGACGAGCCGGGACCTGTCACGCCTGGAGGACAAGCTGGATTTCTTCCTGGCACTGCGGATGAGCTGACCTCCGCGACCCCCCGGACTCCCACGACTTTGTGAATTCCTTCACCCACCCCCTTGGCCGGGCCCGTCGTTTCGTGCTGAGATGCCGCCACCACTCAAAGCTCGACGGCGCGCTCGGGGAGGGCAACGTGGCGCATACCGCCATGTCTGGTAACGGAACGACCGCCGGTGACGATCCACTCCAGACCGCGGTATGGCGGCTGCGCTCACGGGCCTGCTGGGCCGACGCGGCCGCCCTGATCCAACCGGTCACCGCACCGGCGGCCCTGCAGAGAGCCGCACTTCTGGTGGAACGCTGCCTGTACACGGAGCAGGGCTGGCCCGAGGCGGAGGACGCGCTGCGCACCGCCGAGGCACTGGCCCACAGCGACGAGGAACGGGGAGCGGCCGCTTGTGAACGAGGGCACCTTGCGTACGCCTCGACGCTCCACGGGGTCCGGGACCGCGCGGACGAGGCGCGGGCGGCGCTGGGGCGGGCGGCGGCGCTGATCCCTCCGGGGGCTCCTGGGCGGGCTCTGCTGGACTTCCGCCGGGGCCTGCTGGCGGAGAACCTGACCCGCTCCCCCCAGTCGGCCCGAGCCGCCTACCGCCGCGCCCACGCGGGCGCCACGGCCCAGTCCGACCCCCTGCTCCTGTCCTTCACCTGGCGCCACCTCGCCGGACTGGCCCTGCGCGAAGGCGAGTTGGCCGAGGCGCGGCACGGCTTCGCCGAATCACTGAGGATCCGCGAGGAGTTGGGCTACCTGGTAGGAACAGCCCCGGCCCTCGCGTCCCTGGCGGACGCGGAGGCCGAGCCGGAGGCATCCCGACTCCGCGAGGAGGCACGGCGGTTGTACCGCTTGCTGGGCGGCGTACCCACATGGCTGTCCCGCCAGCTGACGCCACCGGCGGCTACGGCGTGAATCCGCCTACGGGCGTGCCGGGTGAGGTTGTCGGGCGGCTGCGGGTGCGTTGTGGCTGGTCGCGCGGTTCCCCGCGCCCCCAGGAGGTAGCGGTCGCCCTGCGCCAGTAGGGACCGTTAGCCACCACGGGCCGTTCGCCGGACCGCGCGCCAACGATGGACCGTTGGCCGCGTACGGCGGGCAGGGGACGGGGTGGGGGGTGTCCGCCCGCAGCG
>NZ_JBHVYZ010000051.1:18522-60036 GCF_042880295.1 Streptomyces sp. NPDC058307 | reverse complement strand
GGGGCCGGGGTCGGGGGCTGAACGAGGCAACGAGCCCCTACGCCCGCCCCACCGCCCCGCCCAGATCCAGCGCCGCAGCGATCCGTACCGCCACGTCCTCCGCGTACACCGCGTCGCCCCGCTCGAACTGCCCCCTCCCGGAGCCCCGCAGGAACGTCACAACGCCGAGCGTCCGCCCCCGGCTCCGCAGTACCGCGCACAGGGCGTGCACCGCGTCCGGGGGCCACTGGCGGGCCTCGGCCCACTCGCGGGCCCGGTCGCCCGACACCGACCCCACACTCGCCCGCACCGATCCCGCCCGCTCCACACACTGCAACGCCGGATGCCCCTCGCCGTACCGCACGGGCAACCCGGCCGCGCCCGATGCCTGCAGACTCGGCCCCGGCGCCCCGGACGGCGTCGCGGCGACCCGGACGAGACGGACCGGACCGGTCTCCTCCCCGTCGGCCACCGCGCCCCCGGCCACCCGGTCGATCAGCGCGTGGTCGGCGAACCCGGCGAGCGCGAAGTCCAGATGCACGACGGCGGCCTCGGCCGGGTCCTCACACTCCGCGGCCGCCCGGGCCGCCCGGTGCAGCTGGTTCGTCCGGAACCGCAGCAGCGAGGCCTCCTGCTCGCTCTGCTTGGCCTCGGTGACGTCCTGGAACAGCCAGCCGACACCCAACGGCACCGGCTCCTCCGCGAGCGGCGAGGAGAGCCGTACGAACCCGCAGCGCCAGCAGCGCCGCCTCTCGCCGTCCGGTGTCCGCACCGCCACCCAGATCTCGGCCGGCGCCGGCGGCGCGCCCTCGGCCAGCACATGGGTCAGCGCGCTCTCCAGCTCCTCCACGCCCTGCGCGAGCAGCTCCCCGAGGGGCCGCCCCAGCACCGACGTACGCCCGATGCCCAGGGACCGGGCCGCGTGCGCGTTGACCACGGCGGGCCGCAGATCGACGTCGACCAGCACGACACCCCACGAGGCGTCCTCGAACAGCGCCTCGCTCAGCGCGATCGACCGCTCCAGATCGATCTGCGTGTGCACCTCGCTGAAGGCGCAGTACACCCCGGCCGGCTTCCCGTCGGGACCGCGCACAGCCGCGGACTGGGTGCGTACGAGCACCCGGCCGCCGTCCTTGGTCAGCAGCGCGAACTCGTGGACCTGCCGGCCGGGCGACCGCATGGCGGACATCAGCCGCCCCTCGACCTCCTCGGCGTCCGCCCGCCGTACGGCCCACCCCGCGAACCCGTGCCGCCCCACGGCCTCGGCCGCGGTCCAGCCGAGGATCCGCTCGGCCTCACGGTTCCAATGCGTGACGACCCCGTCCGCGTCGAAGGCACACAGTGCCGCGTCCATCCCGTCGAGGAGCGCGGCGAGCAGGTCCGAGCCGCCGTCCGAGCCCTCCGGACCGTCCGAACCCTCCGGACCGTCCGGCCCGGGCCCGTCGGGCCCCAGCTCGTCGGTGGTCCCACTACGCCGGGAAGCACTCACCTGGACCCCCTGCCGGCTGCTTCACTCACCAACAATCATTCAACTCGAACGTGACGCAGCACACACCGGGTTCCCGCAAGATTGAGAGAATCGTTGTACGCCGGAAACGTCCCGAATCCCCTCAACCGGCTCTCCGGCCCGGCTCCAGCCGCAGGTCGATCCACTCGTCGCTCGCGCCGTCCAGCACATACCGGTCGACCTCGACGAACCCGCGCGCTTCTGCGAACCGCGTCCCGTCCCCATTGACGGCCAGCACGCATGTCTCGATCACCCGGGCGCCGAGCACACGCGCATGATCAAGACCCTTCTCGTACAGAGCCGTCCCGAAACCCCGCGACCGGTAATCGGGCAGCACGCGCGCGATGACGGTCGCCACGGCGTCGTCCCCGTCCGGCGGCCGTACGGTCGAGCAGCCCACGAGCGTTTCCCCGAGATAGGCGTTCTCCAGCCGATAACGCCCGGCACGCTCGCGTGCTGCTTCGGCGCTCATGGCGGCCGGCGGAACGATCACGTTGTGCACATACCGCCACTGCTCGAGCATGTCGTCCCCTACGACGGGCTCGATCCGCAGATCAGTCACGCCCACCACTCCCCTTCCGCGCTTCCACCTCTATCTCGATCTTCATCCGGGGATCGGCGAGGCCGCACACGAGCATCGTGGCAGCCGGCCGGACCTCGCCGAACCGCCGGCGCAGGACCGACCAGCAGGGCTCGAAGTCGTCCCGGTCGGGCAGCAGGTAACGCACCCGCACCACGTCCGCGAAGGTGCACTCCGCCTCGGCCAGCGCGGCACCGATGTTCCGCAGACACTGCTCGGCCTGCTCCACCACGTCGTCCGGGATCGTCATCGTGGCGTAGTCGAACCCGGTCGTCCCGGACACGTGCACCCGATCCCCGTCGACCACCGCCCGGGCGTACCCGATCTGCTCCTCGAACGTGGAACCGCTGAGGATCGCTCGTCGCTCCGTCATGCGCGGCACGTTAAATGATCTAGGCCCTCGAAAAAAAGTGGTTGATGGAGCGGCCGTCGGTTCTTAGTGTGTTGGCTACACGAGAAGGGAGGTGGTTCGGCAGATGTATGAAACCCGGACGCGTGAGGTGACTGCGGGCTAGCGCCCGTCACCACACCGAGTGCGGTGCCGGACCAGCGCGTCACAGACGCGTGCAGCCGGCCCAATCCCAAGCAGTCACCCGACCCGCGAGCTCGCCGGTACGTCCGGCCGGCTCCCCCGCCGTGAGGTGGAGGGAACCCGAGCTCGCGGGTCGCCTGCGTTTCAGGGGCTCAGCCGCTCCACCCGCCAGCTTCCGTCGGCCTCCGCCACGTAGCGCAGGCGGTCGTGGAGGCGGTTCTCGCGGCCCTGCCAGAACTCGACCTGTTGCGGTGCCACCCGGAAGCCGCCCCAGTGCGGCGGGACCGGGACCTGTTCGCCCTCGGGGTAGCGGGCGGCCAGGTCGGCGTAGGCGGTGTCGACCTGCTCGCGGGTCTCGATCACCGAGGACTGCGCGCTGGCCCACGCGCCGAGCTGGGAGCCGTGCGGGCGGGTGCGGAAGTAGGCGGCGGTCTCGTCGCGGCCGGTGCGGCGGGCGAGGCCGGTGACGATGACCTGGCGGGCCATGGGGTGCCAGGGGAAGAGCAGGGAGACGTACGGGTTCTGCGCGAGGTCCCTGGCCTTGCGGGAGCCGTAGTTCGTGTAGAAGACGAAGCCCTGTTCGTCGAACTGCTTGAGCAGGACCGTGCGGGAGCTGGGGCGGCCCTCGGCGTCCGCGGTGGACACGATCATGGCGTTCGGCTCGAAGAGGTGTGCCTCGGTGGCCGCCTGCTTGAACCAGCGCGCGAACTGTTCGACGGGCGTGGCGGCCAGGTCGGTCTCGGCGAGGCCCTCCGCGCGGTACTGCTCGCGCATGGAGGCGGGGTCCGGGAAGACGGCGTGTGCTGCGTCGGTCACGCGGTCATCCTGCCGTACGGACGGCTCCTCCACAGGTGGTGGCACAGGTGGTGGCACTGAGTGCCGCATGACCTCCCCAAAGGTGGCACTCGGGGATATCGTGGCGTCATCCGTCGTTCACATCACGAGGAGCCGCCTGATGTCCGACCTCGACCCCGGCCTTGACCCCGGTTTCGTACCCGGCCTCGAAGGAGTGGTCGCGTTCGAGACGGAGATCGCCGAACCGGACAAGGAGGGCGGCGCGCTGCGGTACCGGGGCGTCGACATCGAGGATCTGGTCGGCCATGTCTCGTTCGGCAACGTGTGGGGGCTGCTGGTCGACGGCGCCTTCAATCCCGGTCTGCCGCCCGCCGAGCCGTTCCCGATCCCGGTGCACTCCGGGGACATCCGCGTGGACGTGCAGTCGGCGCTCGCCATGCTCGCCCCGGTGTGGGGGCTGAAACCGCTGCTGGACATCGACGGCGAGCAGGCGCGTGCCGACCTCGCCCGGGCCGCCGTGATGGCCCTGTCCTACGTCGCCCAGTCCGCGCGCGGGCAGGGGGTGCCGATGGTGCCGCAGCGGGAGATCGACAAGGCGCAGTCCGTCGTGGAGCGGTTCATGATCCGCTGGCGGGGGGAGCCGGACCCGAAGCATGTGGCCGCCGTGGACGCGTACTGGACGTCGGCCGCGGAGCACGGGATGAACGCGTCGACGTTCACCGCGCGCGTGATCGCCTCCACGGGGGCCGATGTCGCCGCCGCGCTCTCCGGGGCCGTAGGGGCGATGTCCGGGCCGCTGCACGGCGGGGCGCCCTCTCGGGTGCTGGGGATGATCGAGGAGATCGAGCGGACCGGGGACGCCGAGGCGTACGTCAGGCAGGCGCTGGACCGGGGTGAGCGGCTGATGGGGTTCGGGCACCGGGTGTACCGGGCCGAGGATCCACGCGCGCGTGTGTTGCGCCGTACCGCGCGGGAGCTGGGGGCGCCGCGGTTCGAGATCGCGGAGGCGCTCGAGAAGGCGGCGCTGGCGGAGCTGCACGCGCGGCGCCCTGACCGGGTGCTGGCCACGAACGTGGAGTTCTGGGCGGCGATCGTGCTCGACTTCGCCGAGGTGCCGGCGCACATGTTCACGTCGATGTTCACGTGCGCGCGTACGGCGGGCTGGTCGGCGCACATTCTGGAGCAGAAGCGGACGGGGCGGCTGGTGCGGCCGTCCGCCCGGTACATCGGCCCCGGGTCGCGGAGTCCGCAGGAGATCGTGGGGTTCGGGGGCATCACCCGCTGAGGACATCCCACCCGCTGAGGGTCAGCCCAGTACCTCGTCCAGCAGTACGGCCCACTGCGCCACCACCCGGTCCCGCCGGCCGGTGTCGTCCGTGAGGAGGTTGGCCAGGCCCAGGCCTCTTGCCATGTCCAGGAGGCCCTGGACCGTCTCGCGCACACCGGGGCGTGACTCGTCCGCGCCGAGCAGGTCCACGGCGATGCGATGGGTCTCGCGGCCCACCCGCGCCTCCAACTCGGTCACCTTCGGGCGCAGTTGCTCCTCGTTGGAGGCGGCGACCCAGAGGTGGAGGGCGGCGCGGAACAGGGGGCCGGTGTAAAGGTCGACGAGGGCGGAGACCACCGCGTGCCGGTCGTCGGCCGCGCCCTGCGGGAACAGGGCGCGCAGGGCCGTTGAGCGTTCTTCGGCGACGTATTCGACGGCCGCGGTGAAGAGGTCCTCGCGGGTCGGGAAGTGGTGCTGGGCGGCGCCTCGGGAGACGCCGGCGCGTTCGGCGACGACGGCGACCGTGGAGCCGGCCCAGCCGTGTTCGGCGAGGCAGGCCACGGCGGCTTCGAGGAGGCGCTGCCGGGTGGCCCGGCTGCGGTCCTGCTTCGGCACGCGGTCGGCCCGGTCGCCGATCGTGGTCACAGCACCCATGAGGGATCCCGTCGTTCCAGGAAGGCTGTCATGCCCTCGCGCGCGTGCGGTGCGGCGAACAGCCGGGCCGAGAGCGCGGTCAGATCGGCCGCGTCCCGGTCGAAGGTCTCCAGCACCCTAGCGGTGAGCAGCCGTTTCGTCTCGGCCAGGGCTTCGGGGGCGGCCCGGCGCAGACCGTCCAGGATCGGTTCGAGTACGGCGTCCACGTCGTCGCCGGCCGCCGTCACCAGGCCGATGCGGGCCGCCTCGGCGGCGTCGAAGCGCTCGCCGGTGAGGTAGTGGCGGGCGAGGGCGCGGGGGTCGGTGCGGGGCAGCAGGGTCAGGGAGATGACCGCGGGGGCGACGCCGATCCGTACCTCGGTGAAGGCGAAGGTGGATTCCGTGGCGGCCGCCGAGATGTCGCAGGCGGCGAGGAGGCCGAGGCCGCCCGCGCGGACGTGGCCGGTGACGCGGGCGAGGACCGGCTTGTCCAGTTCCACGATCTGCCGCAGGAGCCCGACCAGAGCGTCCGGGTGCGGGGGGTCCTTCAGGTCGGCGCCCGCCGAGAAGGTGGTGCCGGTGTGGGTGAGGACGATCGCGCGGACGGCGTCCTCCTTGGCGCAGTCCGCCAACGCGGAGGCCAGCTCCGAGAGCAGTGCCGCGGACAGGGCGTTGCGGTTGTGCGGGGAGTCGAGGGTGAGGGTCTCGATGCCCCGCGCGTGGGTGCGGGCGATCAGTGTCATGTGCGCTCCCTGAGCTGCCGTCGGAGGATCTTGCCGGAGGCGGCCCGGGGCACCGCGTCGACGAAGGTGACGTGGCGGACGCGTTTGTAGGGGGCGACGTGTTCGGCGACGTACATCATGACCTCGCTCTCGGAAAGGTCGCTCCCGGAGGGGTCGCTCGTGTCGGCCTGGCGGACGACGAAGGCCTGCGGGACCTCGTTGCCGTCGTCGTTGTAGACGCCGATGACGGCCGCGTCGGCGATGCCGGGGTGGGTGAGCAGGAGGGCCTCCAGTTCGGCGGGGGCCACCTGGAAGCCCTTGTACTTGATGAGTTCCTTGACCCGGTCGACGACGAACAGCCAGCCGTCGGCGTCGACATGGCCGACGTCCCCGGTGTGCAGCCAGCCCTCGGGGTCGATCATGGCGGCGGTGTCGTCGGGGCGGCCGAGGTAGCCCTTCATGATCTGCGGGCCGCGGATGAGGATCTCGCCGGGCTCGCCGACGCCGAGGTCCTTGCCGGGGTCGTCGAGGGAGACGATCCGCATCTCGGTGCCGGGGATGAGCTTGCCGACGGTCCCCGGGGGCGCCTCGCGCATGGCGGACAGGGGCACGACATGCGTGCCGGGCGAGAGTTCCGTCATGCCGTACGCCTGGCCGACGGGCGGGAGGCCGAGCCGGGCCGAGCAGGCGGCGGCGAGCCGGGCGTCCAGCGGGGCGGCGGCGCTGACGATGTAGCGCAGGGACGACAGGTCGTAGCGCTCGACCAGCGGGTGTTTGGCGAGGGCGAGCACGATCGGCGGGGCCACGTACAGGCCGGTGATGCGGTGGTTCTGGATGGCCGCGAGGAAGGTCTCCAGGTCGAAGCGGGGCAGGACGACGACGCTCGCACCGACGCGCAAGGGCGCGTTCATGAGGGCTGTGAGGCCGTAGATGTGGAAGAAGGGCAGGACCGCGAGGATGCGGTCCTCGGGCCCCGCCGACATCAGCGGTTCGAGCTGGGCGAGGTTGGTGGCGATCTGCCGGTGGGTGAGCATGACGCCCTTGGGGGCGCCGGTGGTGCCGGAGGAGTACGGCAGGGCCGCGACGTCCGTCACCGGGTCGATGGCGAGGTCCGGCTCGGGGGCCGTCGAGGCCAGCATGTCGATGAGGGAACGGTGGCCGGGGGCGCTGTCGCAGACGAAGATCTCCCGTACGCCGCCCGCGAGTTCGGCGGCCCGGCGTGCCGTCTCCAGGAGCGGGGAGACGGTGACGATCCAGCGGGCCGCGGAGTCGCTGAGCTGCTTGGCGAACTCCTCCGGTGTGGAGAGCGGGTGCACGGTCGTGACGGAGGCACCCGCGCGTGTGGCGGCGTAGAACGCGGTCGGGAAGGCGATCGTGTTGGGGCTGTGCAGCGCGAGCACGTCCCCCTTGGCGACCCCCGCCTCCGCGAGCCCCGCGGCGACCCTGCGGTGGAACCGGTCGAGCTGTCCGTAGGTGAGGGTGGTGCCGTCGGTGCCGTCGATCAGGGCGGGCGCGTCCCCGAACTCGGCGGCGCGGGCCAAAACCGCGTCGTGGATGGGGAGTTCGAGGGGGTGGACGTCTGCGTACTCGCTGCGGAACACGGTTCCTCCAAGACGGTCAGTACGACTTGGGCAGGCCGAGGGTCTGGTGGGAGACGTAGTTGAGAATCATCTCCCTGCTGACCGGTGCGATACGAGCCACGCGCGCGGCCGTTATCAGCGAGGCGATGCCGAACTCCCGGGTGAGGCCGTTGCCGCCGAGGGTGTGGACGGCCTGGTCGACGGCCTTCACACAGGCCTCCCCCGCCGCGTACTTCGCCATGTTGGCGGCCTCGCCCGCGGCCGCGTCGTCCCCCTCGTCGTAGAGGTACGCGGCCTTCTGCATCATCAGGCGGGCCAGTTCGAGGTCGATGTGCGCCTGGGCGAGGGGGTGGGCGATGGCCTGGTGGGCGCCGATGGGGGCGTTCCAGACGGTGCGGTCCTTGGCGTAGGCGATCGCCTGGGAGAGGGCGTAGCGGCCCATGCCGATCGCGAAGGCGGCGGTCATGATGCGTTCGGGGTTGAGGCCGGCGAAGAGCTGCAGGAGGCCCGCGTCCTCGTCTCCCACGAGGGCTTCGGCGGGCAGGCGCACGTCGTCGAGGGTCAGCTCGAACTGCTTCTCCGCCGCCTGGAGTTCCATGTCGATCTGGCGGCGGGTGAAGCCTTGGGCGTCCCGGGGGACGATGAAGAGGCAGGGCTTGAGGCGGCCGGTCCTGGAGTCCTCCGTGCGGCCGACTATGAGGGTGGCGTCGGCCAGGTCCACGCCCGAGATGAAGACCTTGCGGCCGGTGAGCAGCCAGTCGGCTCCGTCGCGGTGAGCCGTGGTGGTGATGCGGTGGGAGTTGGAACCGGCGTCGGGCTCGGTGATGCCGAAGGCCATGGTGCGGGTGCCGTCGGCGAGGGCGGGGAGCCACTCCTGCTTCTGGGCTTCCGTGCCGAAGCGGGCGATGACTGTGCCGCAGATCGCCGGGGAGACGACCATCATGAGGAGGGGGCAGCCGGCTGCGCCGAGCTCTTCGAGGACGATGGAGAGTTCGGCGATTCCGCCGCCTCCGCCTCCGTATGCCTCCGGCAGGTTGACGCCGAGATAGCCGAGCTTGGCTGCCTCGGACCACAGGGTTTCTCGGTCGTAGGTGCGGCCGTGGCGTTTGCCGAGGGCGGCTACGGCTTCTCGTAGGGACTTGTGCTCTTCGGGTTCGATCGTGGGCATGTGGCTCCTTCGTGGGGGCTGGGCGCGTTGCGCAGTTCCCCGCGCCCCTAGGTGGGTCGAACTACTGCCAGCAATTCACCGACCGTCACCTGCTGGCCAGGCAATGCGTGAAGCTCACTCAGCGTTCCTGCTGCCGGCGCCGTGATCTTGTGTTCCATCTTCATCGCCTCCAGCCACAGGAGGGGCTGGCCCGCTTCCACGGCGGATCCTGCCGTCAGGCCGTCCGCGACTCTTACGACCGTTCCCGGCATGGGGGCCAAGAGGGAACCCGGCGCGTGCTGGGCCGTCGGGTCGGGGAAGCGGGGTAGGACCTTCAGGGGCGTGCTGTTCACGTACACCTGGTCGCCGTACCTCGTCACCTCGAACTTCCTCCGCACTCCCTCCACTTCGAGTACGACCCCGCTCGCGTGCGCGTGGATCACCCGGACCCCGTCCGCCTCCAAGTCGTCCCTCGTGTGTCGGTAATGGACCTCGTGCTCCTCGCCCGCCAACTCGTAGCGCTTGGTCTGCGGGGCCGAGGGCAGGTTGCGGAAGCCGCCGAAGCGGGAGTGGCCGACCGCGTCCGCGAGGGCCGCCGCCAGGGGGGCGTAAGGGTCCCCGGTTCCGCCCACGAGTTCCGTGAGGTGGCGGTCGTAGAAACCCGTGTCCATGCGGGCCGTCGTGAACTCCTTGTGGCGCAGGGAGTTCACCAGCAGGTCCCGGTTCGTGGTCGGGCCGTGGATCGTCGCCCTCTCCAGGGCGCCCGCCAGTTTGCGGACCGCCTCCGCGCGCGTGGGGGCGTACGCGACGACCTTGGCGAGCATCGGGTCGTAGTGGACGCCGATGTCGTCGCCGTTGTCGAAGCCCGTGTCCAGGCGGACGGACGGCGGGACCGAGAAGCGGTGCAGGGTGCCGGTCTGCGGGGTCCAGTCCCGCGACGGGTCCTCGGCGTAGAGGCGCGCTTCGACGGCGTGGCCACGCGCGTGTGGGGGCTCCTCGGGCAGTGGGGCGCCTTCCGCGACGCGGATCTGTTCCGCGACGAGGTCGATGCCGAACAGCGCCTCCGTCACCGGGTGTTCGACCTGGAGACGGGTGTTCATCTCCAGGAAGTGCGCCTTCGTGCCGGAGACCAGGAACTCGACCGTGCCAGCACCCACGTAGTCCACGGCGCGCGCGGCTCGTACCGCCAGTTCGTGCAGGTGCGTCCTGAGGTCCTCCGGGAGGCCGGGGGCCGGGGCCTCCTCGATCACCTTCTGGTGGCGGCGCTGGAGGGAGCAGTCGCGGGTGCCCAGCGCCCAGACCGTGCCGTGGGCGTCGGCGAGGATCTGGACCTCGACGTGGCGGCCGTCCTCGACGTACGGCTCGACGAAGACCTCGCCGTCGCCGAAGGCGCTCGCGGCCTCGGCGCGGGCGCTCTCCAGGGCGGCTGCCAGGTCCTCGATGCGGCGTACGACGCGCATGCCGCGGCCTCCGCCGCCCGCGGCCGCCTTCACCAGCACCGGCAGATCGGCCGGCGTCACGTCCGAGAGGGGCGCGAGGCCCATGAGTTCCTTGGCGCGCGTCTTGGACGCCATCGCCTCGATCGCGGACGGCGGCGGTCCGATCCAGGCCAGGCCCGCGTCCAGGACGGCCCGCGCGAAGCCGGCGTTCTCGGAGAGGAAGCCGTAGCCGGGGTGCACGGCGTCGGCGCCGGAGGCGATCGCCGCCTTCACGACCAGGTCGGCGCGCAGGTAGGTGTCGGCGGGGGCCGCGCCCGGGAGTCGTACGGCCGCGTCCGCCACGCGCGTGTGGAGGGCGTTCGCGTCCGGGTCGGAGTGCACGGCGACCGTCCGGATGCCCAGCTCACGGCAGGTGCGGAAGATCCGGCAGGCGATCTCGCCCCGGTTGGCGACGAGCACAGAAGTGATCACTGAAGGGTCCCTCACATCCGGAAGACGCCGAAGCCGCCGCGGGCGCCCTCGTAGGGGGCGGTGTGGATCGCGGACAGGCACAGTCCCAGTACCGTCCGGGTGTCGCGGGGGTCGATGACGCCGTCGTCGTAGAGCCGCCCGGACAGGAACATGGGCAGCGACTCGGACTCGATCTGCTGCTCCACCATGGCGCGCAGGGCCGCGTCGCCCTCCTCGTCGTACGGCAGTCCCTTGGCCGTGGCCGACTGGCGGGCGACGATGGAGAGCACGCCGGCGAGCTGCTGGGGGCCCATGACGGCCGACTTGGCGCTGGGCCAGGCGAAGAGGAAGCGGGGGTCGTAGGCGCGGCCGCACATGCCGTAGTGGCCCGCGCCGTAGGAGGCGCCCATGAGGACGGAGAGGTGCGGGACCTTCGAGTTGCTGACCGCGTTGATCATCATCGCGCCGTGTTTGATGATGCCGCCCTGTTCGTACTCCTTGCCGACCATGTAGCCGGTGGTGTTGTGCAGGAAGAGCAGCGGGATGTCGCGCTGGTTGGCCAGCTGGATGAACTGGGCGGCCTTCTGGGACTCCTCGGAGAACAGGACTCCCTGGGCGTTCGCCAGCACACCGACCGGATAGCCGTGCAGCGCCGCCCACCCCGTCACCAGGCTCGTCCCGTACAGCGGCTTGAACTCGTCGAAGTCGGAGGCGTCGACGATCCGGGCGATGACCTCGCGCGGGTCGAAGGGGGTGCGCAGGTCGCCGGGGACGATCCCCAGCAGTTCGTCGACGTCGTACTTGGGGGGTTCGGCGGGGGCCGGTTCGGCGTACGCCTTGCGGTGGTTGAGGCGGGCCACGACTCTGCGGGCCTGCCTGAGCGCGTCCCGCTCGTCCACGGCGAAGTGGTCCGCGAGGCCCGACACGCGCGCGTGCATCTCGGCACCGCCGAGGGACTCGTCGTCGCTCTCCTCGCCGGTGGCCATCTTGACGAGGGGCGGGCCGCCGAGGAACACCTTGGCCCGCTCCTTGACCATGATCACGTGGTCGGACATGCCGGGGACGTAGGCGCCGCCGGCCGTGGAGTTGCCGAAGACGACGGCGACGGTCGGTATCCCGGCCGCCGACAGCCTCGTCAGGTCCCGGAAGATCGCCCCGCCCGGGATGAAGATCTCCTTCTGCGAGGGCAGGTCGGCGCCGCCGGACTCCACCAGGCTGATGCAGGGCAGCCGGTTGGCGAGGGCGATGTCATTGGCCCGCAGGGCCTTCTTCAGCGACCACGGGTTGCTCGCGCCGCCGCGCACGGTCGGGTCGTTGGCGGTGATCAGGCACTCCACCCCCTCGATGACCCCAATGCCGGTGACGAGGGAGGCGCCGACCGTGTAGTCGCTGCCCCAGGCGGCCAGTGGGGACAGTTCCAGGAAGGGCGTGTCGGGGTCGAGGAGCAGTTCTATGCGCTCGCGGGCGAGCAACTTGCCGCGTCGGCGGTGCCGCTCGACGTACTTCTCGCCCCCGCCCGCGAGCGCCTTCGCGTGCTCGGCGGTCAACTGTTCCAGCTTGGTGAGCATGGCCTCGCGGTTGGCTCGGTAGTCCGAACCCGCCGTGTCGAGGCCGGAGTTGATGATCGTCACAGCAGTGCCTCCGGGATCTCCAGGTGGCGGGAGCGCAGCCATTCGCCGAGGGCCTTGGCCTGCGGGTCGAAACGGTGCTGGGCGGCGACGCCCTCGCCGAGGATGCCCTCGACGACGAAGTTCAGGGCGCGGAGGGTGGGGAGGTCGTGGCGGGTGACGTTCAACTCCGCCGTCTCCGGGAGGAGTTCGCGCAGGCGCTCGACGGTGAGGGTGTGGGCGAGCCATCGCCAGCTGTCGTCCGTCCGTGCCCAGACCCCGATGTTGGCGTTGCCGCCCTTGTCGCCGCTGCGGGCGCCCGCGATCAGACCGAGGGGGGCCCGGCGGGTGGGGCCTTCCGGCAGCGGGTCGGGCAGGGGTGGTGCCGGGGGATCATCCAGTACGGCCGTCTCCTGGGCCGGTGCCACAGGGATCCGTCGCCCGTCGTGGAGGACGGCCACATGGTCCACGGCCCCGTGGGCAACGTACCCATCCTCGAAGACCCCGTACGGCGAGCCCTTTCCAGGTGGTGCCAGCACATGGAACCCGGGATAGCTCGCGAGGGCCAGCTCTACGGCGGCCCCGCTGAGTGCCCTTCCGACGGCCTCCTGGTCCGCGTCCCGGACGACCAGTCTCAGCAGGGCGCTGGCGGTTTCCTCCGTCGCGGCGTCGGGGCGGTCGGTGCGGACCAGGTCCCAGCGCGCGTCGGTGACCTTGGCCAGGTGTGGCTCCATCTGCTCCCGCACCAGGGCGGCCTTGGCCTCGATGTCGAGGCCGGTCAGGACGAAGGCGACCTCGTTGCGGAAGCCGCCGAGGCGGTTGAGGCCGACCTTGAGGGTGGAGGGCGGGGCCTCGCCGCGTACGCCGGAGATCCGGACGCGGTCGGGCCCTTCCTGGGTGAGCCGGACCGTGTCGAGGCGGGCGGTGACGTCGGGGCCGGCATACCGGGCGCCCTGCGTCTCGTACAGCAGCTGGGCCGTCACCGTGCCGACGTCGACGAAGCCGCCGGTGCCGGGGTGCTTGGTGATGACGGCGGTGCCGTCCTCGTGGAGTTCGGCGAGGGGGAAGCCCGGCTTTCTCAGAACTCCGCGATCGTGCTCGCCGTCGGCGAAGAACGCGTAGTTCCCGCCGGTCGCCTGTGTCCCGCACTCCAGGACGTGTCCGGTGACGACGGCTCCCGCGAGGCGGGCGTAGTCCCTCGGCGACCAGCCGAAGTGGGCGGCGGCGGGCCCGGTGACCAGGGCCGCGTCCGTCACCCGGCCGGTCACGACGACGTCCGCGCCCTCCCGGAGACAGGCGGCGATGCCGAAGCCGCCGAGGTAGGCGTGGGCGGCGAGGGCGCCCGGGTGGTCACGGCTCAGGTCGTCGCCCTCGACATGGGCGACCCGGACCGGCAGGCCGAGCCGGTCCGCCAACTCCCGTATGCGGGCGGCGAGTCCGGCGGGGTTGAGGCCGCCCGCGTTGGCGACGATTTTGACGCGCCGCTCGTGCGCGAGGCCGAGGGATTCCTCGAGTTGGCGCAGGAAGGTGCGGGCGTAGCCGGCCCCGGGGTCCTTCAGGCGGTCCCGGCCCAGGATGAGCATGGTCAGTTCGGCGAGGTAGTCGCCGGTGAGGACGTCGAGTTCGCCGCCGGTGAGCATCTCGCGCAGGGCGTCGAAGCGGTCGCCGTAGAAGCCGGAGGCGTTGCCGATACGGAGGGTCATCCGGCGGCTCCCGCAGCGGGGCCACCGGGAGGCGTTGCCTTCGCCGGGCCGCCGGAGGCCGTTCCCTTGTCCGAGTCGGCGGAAGCCGGTCCCGCTGCCGGGCCGCCGGAGGCCGTTCCCCTCGCCGGACCCTCGGAAGCCGTTCCCTTCGGAGCGCGGCCCTTGCCCGGCGGGCCCGCGAAGGCCTGGGCGATGTCGAGCCACCGGTCGGCGTCCTCGCCCTCGGCGCGCAGGGCGAGGTCGGCGCGGTGGGCCCGCTGGGTGACCAGGAGGCAGAAGTCGAGGGCGGGGCCGGTGACGCGGTCGGCGGCGTCCTCGGGGCCGTAGGTCCACAACTCGCCGGAGGGGGCGGTGAGTTCAATGCGGAACTGCTCGAAGGGCGGGGTCAGTCCGTGCACGCCGAACGCGAAGTCGCGGGTGCGGACGCCGAGGCGGACGATGTGCCCGATCCGGTCGCTCGGCTCACGGGTCACGCCCAGCGCGTCCGCCACGTCCAGGCCGTGGGCCCAGGTCTCCATGAGGCGGGCGGTGGCCATGGAGGCGGTGGACATGGGCGGGCCGTACCAGGGGAAGCGGGCGTCCTCGGGGGCGTTCCGCAGGGCCTCGGCCAGGTCCTCGCGCCCGGCCCGCCAGTAGGCGAGCAGTCGCGCCGGGGGCTTTCGGGCGACCTCCGCCGCGCCGTCGTCCACGAAGTCCCCGGGCGCGGCCAGCGCCTTCTCGACCTCGCGGGAGAAGGCCCGCTGGTCGGTGACGGCGAGCAGGGAGGCGTGGTCGGTCCAGGCGAGGTGCGCGATCTGGTGGGCGACGGTCCAGCCGGGGGCGGGGGTCGGCAACGACCACTGCTCCTGGCTCAACCCGGCTACCAGCAGGTCGAGTTCCTCGCTCTCCGCACACAGGTCGTCGATGACGGGCGTGGGGTCTGCCATGGGGTGAGGATGTCAGCGACTCCAGAAACAAGCAAGCGTGCTTGCATTAATTTTGCGGGACCGATGTGCGCGCCACTGATGGCCGAGGGCCCGATATTCGGAGGCGCCCGCCTCCGTCCTCGCAGTACGGTCCCCCGGTGATCCATGACGACGGTTACTTCGGAGAGTCCGTCGCGGCGACGTACGACGAGTCGTCGGCGGCGATGTTCGCGCCCGAGGCGGTCGAGCCGGCCGTGGACCTGCTGGCGGAGCTGGCGGGGGAAGGGCGGGCCCTGGAGCTGGGTGTCGGGACCGGGCGGATCGCCCTGCCGCTGGCGGGGCGCGGGGTCGGCGTGCACGGCATCGAGCTGTCCCGGGCGATGGCGGACCGGCTGCGGGCCAAGCCCGGCGGTGCGGCGGTCGGGGTGACGATCGGGGACTTCGCGACGGCCCGCGCGCCCGGCACCTACTCGGTCGCCTATCTGGTCTTCAACACGATCATGAACCTGACGACCCAGGACGCCCAGGTGGACTGCTTCCGCAATGTCGCGGCCCATCTGGCACCCGGCGGGACCTTCGTGGTCGAGGTCATGGTCCCCCAGCTGCGGAAACTGCCGCCCGGGCAGAACACGGTGCCGTTCCATGTCGGCACCGACCGCCTCGGGTTCGACACCTACGACACCGCCACCCAGGCGATGGCCTCCCACCATGTGAAGGTCGAGGACGGGCGGGGTTCCTTCCGGTCCATCCCGTTCCGGTACGTGTGGCCCGCGGAGCTGGACCTGATGGCCCGGCTGGCCGGGATGCGACTGCGGAAGCGGTGGGAGGACTGGGGTCGCGCCCCCTTTACGAGTGAGAGCGAGACGCACGTCTCGGTGTGGGAGAAGCCCGCGAACTGACGCGGGGTACGGCCCCGCGCTCGGGCTCACGCACTGACGCCGTACCCGGCCCGTCGAGGCTCACGGAGTGATCGCCTTGCCCCGCCCCACCTGCGTCCGCACCGCCCCCATGCTCGCCGCGATCACGAGGGCGACGGCGAGGGCCTGGAGCGCGGACAGGGTCTGGTCGAGGATCAGGAAGCCCGCGAGGGCGGCCATGGCCGGCTCCAGGCTCATGAGGATCGCGAAAGTGGAGGCGGGCAGCTTGCGCAGGGCGAGGAGTTCGAGGGTGTAGGGCAGGACGGAGGACATCACGGCCACCGCCGCGCCCAGGCCCACGGTCACCGGGTCGAGAAGCCTGGTGCCCGACTCCGCGATGCCGAGCGGCAGGAACGCCAGGGCGCCGACCGCCATCGCCAGGGCGAGGCCGTCGGCCTGCGGGAAGCGGCGCCCGGTACGCGCGCTGAAGACGATGTACGCCGCCCACATGGCGCCCGCGCCCAGTGCGAAGGCCACGCCCGCCGGGTCCAGGTCGCCGAAGTCCCCGCCGCCGAGGAGGACGACACCGGCGAGCGCGAGCGCGGCCCAGACCGTGTTGACCGCGCGGCGGGAGGCGAGCACCGAGAGGGCGAGGGGGCCGAGAAACTCCAGGGTCACCGCGGCGCCGAGCGAGATGCGGTCGACGGCCTGGTAGAAGAGGCCGTTCATCGCGGCCAGGGTGAGGCCGAAGACGACGACCGTGCCCCAGTCGGTACGGGAGTGCCCGCGCAGCCGGGGCCGGCAGACGGCGAGGAGGACGAGCGCGGCCACCAGCAGTCGCAGGGTCACGACGCCGAGGGCGCCCGCCCTCGGCATCAGCGTCACGGCCAGTGCCGCCCCGAACTGCACGGAGACGCCTCCGGCGAGCACGAGGCCGACAGGGCCGAGGGCGGTGCGGCGGGGCGTGCCGACGGCGGCTGGGGGCGCGGTCGGGGCCGGGGAGACGCGGGCCGTACTGGGGGTGTCGGGCGTGGTCACGGGCGGTCCAGATACTCGGCTGTGTTTGGTCCGGTGCGGCACACCCCACTGTCCAGTAGGGTGAACTTACGAGTTCACAGTAATGGACTGCGCCAGGTGCGTAAACTTCCTGTGCCACTGCTTCGGGGACGTGAGACGCCAGGCAGCGCCGGCAGCTCGGCACCCAGCGTGTGCTCGAACCGAACCCGGACACCGGCACCGCACGCCAGATGGCCGAGCTGGACGGTTACCCGACGCCGCCCAGTGGCCACACCCCCAGGGCATCGTCCGGGGCTGCCGACGAGCCCGTCCCGACGCCTTCGGCCCGACCGACGCCCAGGGCCGCGACTGACGTTGCGCAAGCGGTACGCCGACGTCACCGGCACACGCCACCCAGCAGGCCGATCCCGTAGTCGGGGGCGGCCGGGACGACCGCTGTGAGACCAGGGGCTGGAGCTCACAGCCGGGGGAGCCCATAGAGGAAGAACCGTAATTCTCGCTTACGTGTGTGAATGCCACCAAAACAGTCACTCGCCAATAAACCCGACGTGTCGAAGCTGAGCGTGTGTCGAGGAGGAGTGGCTGATGAGTGAGGCAATACAAGGCAACGCGGCGAGGTTGCAGCAGACCGGCGAGACGGCCAGAGCGGAGATGTCGGCCACGGCCGGTCAGGCGAAGCAGGCTGCGGGTGAGGTCGCGGGTACCGCCGCCGGTCAGGCGAAGGCCGTGGCGGGGGAGGCACGGCAGCAGGCCGGCGTGGTCGTCCAGGAGCTGCGGAGTCGCGCGAGAGACGAGATCGAGGAGCAGACCAGGCGGGCGGCCGGGGCGCTGCGCCACTGGGCGGACGACTTGGCGGGACTGGCGGAGAACGCCCAGAGCGACTCCCCCGCCCGCAGCCTCGCGGCCCAGGCGGCCGACGGCGGGCACCGGGCGGCCGCATACATGGAGCAGCAGGGAGTCGAGGGCGTTCTCTCCGATGTGCAGGGCTTCGCCCGCCGTCGCCCCGGAGCGTTCCTGGGTGGTGCGCTCCTGGCAGGGCTGGCCGTCGGGCGACTGGCGAAGGTTGCGGCCAAGTCGGACCAGTCTTCTGGAAACGGACAGCAGCGGTCCCCCGGAACCTCGGAGCAGGCGCCGCTGAACGAGCAGGGGTCCGCGACACTCCCGGCCGGTCCTCCGCCAGGCACCGCGCAGGAGCCGTCGCCGGTGGTGCCGCCCGCTCCGCCGCAGGTCCCGCCGTCCGTCGGTACGCCCCCGGGCGGTGCTCCGACTCGCCCGTATCCGGAGGTGTGAGCGATGTCCTCGATCCCGTCCAACTCGGCGGAGTCGCACGGCAGGGACGGCTCTGTGGGTGAACTGCTGTCCGCCGTGACCTCGGACATTCAGACCCTGTTCCGCCAGGAGGTCGAACTGGCCAAGACCGAGGTCAAGCAGGAGGCGACCAAGGCGGGCAAGGCCGCCGGCATGTACGGCGGCGCCGGATTCGCCGGCTACATGGTGCTCCTGTTCCTGTCATCGGCCGCCGTGTTGGGCCTGGCCAACGTGATGGACGGGGGCTGGGCCGCCCTGATCGTCACCGCGGTGTGGGCCGTGATCGCAGCCGTGCTGTACCAGCGTGGCCGCACACAGATGCGCACCGTGGCGCCGAAGCCTGAGCAGACTGTCGAAACGATGAAGGAGAATGCGCAATGGGCACGTCATCCGACCAGATGAGAGCTGAGATCGACGCCACCCGGGACCGGCTGTCCGCGGACGTGGACCGGCTCGCGGACCGTGCCAGCCCCCGACGTGTGGTCCGTCGCCGCACCCGGAGGATGCGCGGCGCTGTCTCGGGTATGCGGGAGCGGGTCATGGGGTCCGCCTCGGACACCGCCCACGGGGTCAGAAGCAGCGCTCAGTCGGCGGCCGGTTCGCTGCAGGAGGGCACCCAGCAGGCGGCCGACACGGCGCGTGAGGCGGCCGACCAGGCAGGGGAAGCGGTACGGCAGGCGCCCGACCAGGCGATGCGTCAGACCCAGGGCAATCCACTGGCCGCCGGCCTGATCGCCTTCGGCTTCGGCATGCTGGTGTCCTCGATGCTGCCTGCGTCCCAGGCGGAGCAGGAGAAGGCCACCGAGCTGATGCAACGCGGAGGCGAGGCGCTGGAGCCGGCGAAGCGGGCCGCACTCGACTCCGCGCAAAACCTGATGGAGGGCGCCAAGGAGACTGCGCAGAGCGCGGCGCAGGAGGTGAAGGACACCGCCGCGGAAGGCGCCCGCACCACTCAGGACGAGGCTCGCGACCAGGCCACCCGGGTGACCGACCAGGCACGCGACTCGGGCAGGCAGGTCGCCGACGAGGCACGGCAACAGCCTTGACCGCCTGAGCTCCGTGGTCCCTGGTCGGGCCGCGCAGTTCCCCGACGCCGGGGGCAGCGCCGACAGCAGACCGATGCGGTGGTGGAGGCCCGGATCCGTCCGGTCCCCCACCAGCCGCGACATCGTGCAGGACGCGGCGTCGTCTACGGCTGCCCGGTCGACTTGTTGATCAGGTCGTGTGCGGCGGTGCCGTGCCCCGGCCGACGCAGCATGAACACGTCCACCGCGTCCTCGCTCTCCACCCTGAACCCGTGCCGCTCGTACAGCCGTCGCGCGGCGCTGCCCCGCAGGACGTTCAGGCGGACGAGTTCGCCGTCCGTGTCGGTTCGGGCGAGCAGCCCGCGCAGGACGGACGAGCCGAGGCCGTGGCCCTGGAGGTCCGGGGTGATGAAGAAGTGCTCCAGCCAGTGGCCGTCGGCGGCCGGCCGCAGGGCGACACAGCCCGCGAAACGCCCCTCGGCCAGGATGATCGTCATGTGCCGCGCGTCGAAGGCGTCCCGGAACCGCTGCCGTACCCGGTGCTCGTCGAACCGGCCGAGCCGCTCCAGGTCGGGGCGCATCACGACGGCCCGCAGTTCGGCTATCGGCTCGACGTCGTCGGGGTGCGCGCGACGCAGGGTCCAGTCCGTGAGAAGGGGGTTCGTCTCCACGGCGGGAGTATCGCAACAGGTGCTACGAGCCCGCCCTTCCGTCCCGCGGGCCGAACGTCTCCAACGCCTCCGCGTCCGTCGCCCGCGCGTTGAGGTAGTAGTCCGCCCACTCCGCGATCCCCGGCCAGTCGCACTCCGCGACAAGGCGTTCCACGGCCGCCGGGATGTCGTACGGCGTCACCCGCAGGTCGGTGCCGGGGCCGAGCAGGCACCAGTGGGCGCCGGGGCGGCCGTACGGCATGCCGACGCTGCCCGGGTTCACGACCAGGCGGCCGTGGGCGAGGCGGACGTACGGCATGTGGGTGTGGCCGCAGAGGATCGTGCGGACGGTGTCGGGGACGCCCCCGAGGACCTGGGTCCAGCGGGCCGGTCGTGAGTCGACCAGGACGACCTCCTCGTCGTCGCGGGGAGTGGCATGGCAGAAGAGGACCTCGCCCAGGCCGCGGACGGTGAGGGTGCGGGTGTCGGGGAGCGTGGCGAGGAACTCCACGTCCTCGTCGGTGAGTCGGTCGGCGGCGTAGGGGGCGATCGGGTCGGGGATCTCCGACCGTTCCCCTCTGCGGTACTCGACGAGTTCCCGGTCCGCGTTGCCCGAGACCCACAGCACTCGCTCCCCCAGCGCCCTCAACAGGGCCAGTACTTCGGTGGGTTGGGGTCCCGCGGTAATGTCCCCGGTCAGCACGATCCGGTCGGCGGCGGCCACGTCGGGCTCGGCGAGGACCGCTTCCAGTGCGGGCAGGACACCGTGGATGTCGGAGAGGACGGCGACGCGGTCGAAGGCGGGCATGGTGGTGAGTCTGCCCCGAGCAGGCACCGAGCGGGGCACCGAACGGGGCACCGAGCGGGGCACCGAGCGGGAGCGACTCCGCCGGGGCGGCGGGCGCCGCCTGTTCAGGGCTTCTGTGCGAGTCCCTCCGCCAGCACCTCCGCGAGGTGCCTGCCCCGCACCGCCGCCAGCTGCTCCAGCTGCGTACGGCAGGAGAACCCGTCGGCCAACACGACTGTGTCGGGCGGAGCCTGACGTACCGTCGGCAGCAGTTGTTCCTCCGCGCAGGTCCGCGACACCTCGAAGTGCCCTTTCTCGAAGCCGAAGTTGCCGGCGAGTCCGCAGCAGCCGCCGCTCAGGTCGCCGGTGAGTCCCGCGGCCTCGCGCAGCCGGCGGTCGGCCGCCTCGCCCAGGACGGCGTGCTGGTGGCAGTGGGTCTGGCCGACGACCGGGCGGTTCAGGGCCGGTGGCCGCCAGTCGGGGGCGAGTCGCTCCAGGGCCTCCGCGAAGGTCAGGACGCGGGAGGCGAGAAGGGCGGCCCGCGGATCGTCGTGCAGCAGTTCCGGCAGGTCGGTGCGGAGGGCGGCCGCGCAGCTCGGTTCCAGGACGACGACCGGGGTCGAGGTCTCCAGCACCGGCGCCATCAGGTCGAGGGTGCGGCGCAACACCGCACGGGCGCGGTCGAGTTGGCCCGTCGACACGTACGTCAGGCCGCAGCAGACCCGGCCCCGGCCCCGCAGGAGGGACACCGGGTCGAGGGCGACCGTCCTGCCGTCGCCCACCGGCGCCTTCTCCAGGTGGAGGGTGGGCGGCAGCGCCACCCGCAGCCCCGCCGCCTCCAGCACCCGTACGGCCGCCTGCCCCACGGACGGCGAGAGGTGCTCGGTGAAGGTGTCCGGCCACAGGATGACCAGGTCACCGCCGGCGCCCTGGACCTTTCGCCTGTCCCACCACCGGCTGAACGTCTCCGCCGCCAGCTTCGGGATCCGCCGCTCGGGCGCGATCCCGCCGAGCCGCTTGGCGACGGCCGCCAACGGCCGTACGGCGGCGAGGGAGTTGAGCACAGAAGCCAACCGCAGCCGGTCCACCCGGCGCAGCCACTCCGGCAGCCGGCCCATGCTGTGGTGGGACGCCGGACGGCGTCGGCTCGCGTAGTGGTGGTGCAGGAACTCCGCCTTGTACGTGGCCATGTCGACCCCGACCGGGCAGTCGGACCGGCAGCCCTTGCAGGACAGGCACAGGTCCAGCGCCTCGCGCACCTCCTCGGACCGCCAGCCGTCGGTGACCAGCCCGCCCGCCTCACCGGCCAGCATCTCGTGCAGCAGCCGGGCACGCCCGCGCGTGGAGTGCGCCTCCTCGCCGGTGGCCCGGAAGGACGGGCACATGACGGCCGACCCGGACGCAGACGTCGTACGGCATTTCGCGACCCCGACGCAGCGTCGTACGGCGGCGGAGAAGTCACCGCCGTCGTCCGGGTATCCGAAGGCGACGTCGACCGGCTCGCGGGGCAGGACGGCGAAGCGGAGGTCGGTGTCGAGGGGGGCCGGGCGGACCAGCATGCCGGGGTTGAGGAGGTCGTCCGGGTCCCAGAGGGCCTTCGCCCGCTCGAAGAGGGCGACCATCTCGTCGCCGTACATCCGGGGCAGGAGTTCGGCCCGCGCCTGTCCGTCGCCGTGCTCCCCGGACAGTGATCCGCCGTGCGCCGTCACCAGGTCGGCGAGCTCCTCGGAGAAGCGGCGGAACCTCCCGATCCCCGCCCGTGTCAGCAGGTCGAAGTCGATGCGGACGTGGATGCAGCCGTCGCCGAAGTGGCCGTAAGGCGTTCCGCGCAGCCCGTGAGCGCCCAACAGTGCCCGGAAGTCCCGCAGATACGCGCCCAGCCGCCGCGGCGGCACCGCGCAGTCCTCCCAGCCGGGCCAGGCCTCCGAACCGTCCGGCATCCGCGTCGCCGTACCGCTGGCGTCCTCGCGGATGCGCCACAGGGCGCGCTGCCCGGCCGGGTCGGTCACCACGAGCGCCTCGAGGACGTCGGCCGCGCGCACGATCTCGTCCGCACGCGCGCGTGCCTCGCCCTCGGCGGAGCCGCCCGTCTCGACGAACAGCCAGGCGCCGCCCCGGGGCAGCGCGGCCGCCGAGGGCACCAGGTCGGCCGCCATGCCCTCCACCGTCAGGGGGCGGTGCACCAGCAGCCCGGCCGCGGCCTCGGCGGCCGCGCCCTCGTCCGCGTACCCGAGGACCGCGAGCGCACGCGCGCGTGGCGCCTCCACCAGCCGGACGACGGCCTCGGTGAGGACGCCGAGGGTGCCCTCGCTGCCGCAGAAGGACCGGGCGACGTCGGCCCGGTGTTCCGGCAGCAGGGCGTCCAGGGCGTAGCCGGAGATCCGCCGGGGCAGCTCGGGGAAGCCGGTCCGCAGCCGTGCCAGCTCCCCGTCGACCAGCTCCCGCAGTCCCTCGGGCGCCCCGGCCCACCCCTGCCCGAGCCGCAGCCGCTCCCCGCGCGCGGTGACGACGTCGAGCTCGCGCACGCTGTCCGCGGTGGTGCCCCACGCCACCGAGTGCGAGCCGCAGGAGTTGTTGCCGATCATCCCGCCGAGCGTGCACCGGCTGTGGGTGGAGGGGTCGGGCCCGAACCGCAGCCCGTGCGGCGCGGCGGCGTCCTGGAGCCGGTCGAGCACGAGGCCGGGCTGCACGACGGCGGTACGCGCCTCGGGGTCGAGCGCCAGGACCCGGTTCATGTGCCGGGTGAAGTCCAGCACGACCCCGGTACCGGTGGCCTGCCCGGCGATGGAGGTACCGCCACCGCGCGGGACGAC
The DNA here is from genome assembly GCF_042880295.1 of Streptomyces sp. NPDC058307. Taxonomy (NCBI): domain Bacteria; kingdom Bacillati; phylum Actinomycetota; class Actinomycetes; order Kitasatosporales; family Streptomycetaceae; genus Streptomyces; species Streptomyces sp. NPDC058307. Next base: position 36,733 of record NZ_JBHVYZ010000051.1, on the reverse strand, counting down.
GGGGACGCCATGGGTACGGCAGACCTCCAGCACGGCCGTCACGTCGTCGGCGTCCCGCGGGGCGACGACCCCGAGGGGAACGCGCCGGTAGTTGGACGCGTCCATGGTGACCAGGGCCCGGGAGGTGACGTCGAAACCGACCTCGCCCCGGACGGCCTTCCGCAGATCGGCCTCAAGATCCGTCATGACTCCAGCAAACCAGTCCGGTACTCCGGCAAACCAGTCCGGCCGACACCACCGCGTCTCACCCGACGGACTACGTTTCGACCAGATTTCCCCCAGCGGCTACGCTCCCCCCGTGGCTGAGATCCAGATTCCCGCTGACATCAAGCCCGCCGACGGTCGATTCGGCGCGGGCCCCTCCAAGGTGCGGACGGAAGCGCTGGACGCGCTGGCCGCGACCGGCACCTCCCTCCTCGGCACCTCCCACCGCCAGGCCCCCGTCAAGAACCTGGTCGGACAGGTCCGCGAGGGCATCTCCGAGCTGTTCCAGCTCCCCGACGGCTACGAGGTCGTCCTCGGCAACGGCGGCTCGACCGCGTTCTGGGACATCGCGACGCACGGCCTGATCGAGAACAAGTCGCAGCACCTGACCTTCGGCGAGTTCTCGTCGAAGTTCGCGAAGGCGTCCAAGCTGGCCCCCTGGCTGGCCGAGCCGACCGTCATCTCCTCCGAGCCCGGCACCCACCCGGAGCCGCAGGCCGAGGCGGGCGTCGACGTGTACGCGTTCACGCACAACGAGACGTCGACGGGTGTCGCCGCCCCGATCAAGCGTGTCGCGGGCGCGGACTCCGGGTCGCTGGTCCTGGTCGACGCCACCTCCGGCGCCGGCGGTCTCCCGGTCGACATCGCCGAGACGGACGTCTACTACTTCGCCCCGCAGAAGTCCTTCGCCTCCGACGGCGGCCTGTGGATCGGCGTGTTCTCCCCGGCCGCGATCGAGCGCGCCGAGCGGATCCACGCGTCCGGCCGTCACGTCCCGGAGTTCTTCTCGCTGCCGACGGCGATCGACAACTCCCGCAAGAACCAGACGTACAACACCCCGGCCCTCGCCACCCTCTTCCTGCTCAACCAGCAGCTGGAGTGGATCAACGGCCAGGGCGGTCTCGCGTGGTCGACGGCCCGCACGAAGGACTCCTCGACCCGCCTGTACGGCTGGGCGGAGGGGTCCAAGCACGCGACCCCGTTCGTCACCGACGCGGCCAAGCGCTCCCAGGTCATCGGCACGATCGACTTCTCGGACGAGATCGACGCCGCCGCGATCGCCAAGGTCCTGCGCGCCAACGGCGTCGTGGACACCGAGCCCTACCGCAAGCTCGGCCGCAACCAGCTGCGCGTGGCGATGTTCCCGGCGATCGACCCGGCGGACGTCGAGGCGCTGACGAAGTGCGTGGACTACGTCATCGAGAAGCTGTAACACCCGCTTCCGCTACGACGACGAAGGGCGCCCGGTGAGCAACCGGGCGCCCTTCTCATGTCCCGCCGGTGTTCCGCTGGTCTAGCCGCGGAAGCCGAGCAGCCCGTGCAGGGTGTCGCCGCGCGAGACGGTGGCCGACTGCTGCGTGCTCATGGCGGCCTTCGCCGCGGCCGGCGGCGTGGGGTCGGGGAGCTTCTTGCAGACCGCGTCGGCCGTGCCGTGGCCGCGCGGCACCGTGCCGTCGGTCAGGTACTTCGCCAGGTACTTGTCCAGGCAGGCGTTCCCGCTCAGCGTGATGCCGTGGTTGCCGCCACCCTGCTCGACGACGAGGCTGGAGTGCTTGAGCAGGTGGTGGACGGTGACGCCGCCCTCGTACGGGGTGGCCGCGTCGTTCGTCGCCTGGAAGAGCAGCGCCGGCGGCAGCTTGCTGTTGGCGACGTTCACCGGCTTGAGCGACTTCGTGGGCCAGAACGCGCACGGCGCGTTGTACCAGGCGTTGCTCCAGGCCATGAACGGGGCCTTCTCGTACACGGCCCAGTTGTCCTTCTGCCACTGGTGCCAGTCGCGCGGCCAGGAGGCGTCACGGCACTGGACGGCCGTGTAGATGCTGTAGCCGTTGTCCCCGGAGGCGTCGATGGCGGCGATGTTCTCGTACGCCGTGACCAGCGGGGCGGCGTTCTTGTCGTTCACGTACGCGGCGAACGCCTTGGCCAGGTCGGGCCAGTAGCCGTTGTAGTAGCCGCCCGGGATGAAGGTGTCCTCCAGCTCGGCGGCGCCGACCTTGCCGCCCGCGGGCTTCTTGGCCAACTCGGCCTGCATCGCGTACCACTTGGCCTCGATGGCGGCCGGGTCGGTGCCGAGCTTGTACGTGGAGTCGTACTTGGCTATCCACGCCATGAGCGCCTTCTGCCGGGCGTCGAAGGCGTAGTCCTGCGAGATGTTGGCGTCGTACCAGACACCGTGGGGGTCGACGATCGAGTCGAGCACCAGGCGGCGCACGTGGGTCGGGAACAGCTTGCCGTAGACCTGGCCCAGGTAGGTGCCGTACGAGTAGCCGAAGTAGTTGATCTTCTTGGCGCCGAGGGACTTACGGATCGAGTCCATGTCCTTCACGGCGTTGATCGTGTTGATGTACGGCAGCAGGTCCGCGTACTTGCGGCCGCAGGCGGCGGCGAAGGACTTGGCGCGGTCGAGGTTGGCCTTCTCGATCGCGGGGGTGCTGGGCACGCTGGCGGGGCGCACCGGGTTGAACTGACCCGGCTTGCAGTCGAGGGCGGGCTTGCTCGCGCCCACTCCGCGCGGGTCGAAGCCGATGACGTCGTACTGGGCCGCGACCGCCTTGGGCAGCGAGGACGCGACGAATCCGGCGAGCGACAGACCGCTGCCGCCGGGTCCGCCGGGATTGACCAGCAGCGGGCCCTGGTACTTCTTCGCGGTGTGCGGCACCCGGGACACGGCCAGCGTGATCTTCCGGCCCTGCGGCTTGGCGTAGTCGAGCGGCACCTTCACCGACCCGCACTGGAGGGTCGGGGTGTCCTCCGTGCCGCACTTCTTCCAGGCGACCTTCGCCAGTGCTGCGGTGCTCACGGACGGGCTGGCCTCGGCCGGAAGGGCCGTGAGTGTCCCGGCCAGTACGGCGGTCACACCGCACAGGACGGCTGCGCTTTTTCTCATGGCCGCATCCTGTCGAAGAACCTCTCGTATGAGAAACACCTGAGCGGAAGATTTGAAACTCCTTTGGTCAGGAGGCACTTGGCCCGCACCAAGCACCTCCGTCCCACGACCTCACGCAGCCGTACAGCTCACACTCGGCACCCCACCACCCCCGGGCGCTCCCCCGAACCCGAAGCTCGCCGAACCGCCCACCGGGATCGCCCCGTTGTGCGAGGCGTTCGTCGCGGTCACGGTCGGGCCGGTCTGGGTGTACGACGCGTTCCACATGGAGCTGACCTTCTGCGAGCCGGGCCAGGTCCAGGTCACCTTCCAGGAGGAGAGGGCCGTCGTACCGGAATTGGTCACCTTCACCTCGGCGTTGAAGCCGCTGCCCCAGTCGCTGCTGACGGTGTAGGCGGCGGTGCAGGCAGCCGTGCTCCCGCCCGGATCACCGGGGTCGCTCCCGCTGCCCGGGAACCCCGGCGCCTTGATGCTCGCGAGGTAGCCGTCCTTCACGGTGTCCACGGTCTGCCAGTCGTCCTTCAGGATCCCGCCCGTGTCACCGGAGTTGGGGTTCCAGGACCAGAAGGTCCAGTGGAAGGAGTCGGCGCCGTACGTCGACGTGGGCCGCAGGTACGAGACCAGCGCCGCCAGCCACTTCTGGTCCACGGTCGACTGGAGGGTGGTGCCGAACTCTCCCACCCACACCGGCGCGATGTTCTGCTTGAAGATGTAGCCCCAGTACTTGTCCCAGATCCCCGGCATGTTGGCGGGGAACGTCGGGTCGCTGAACCAGCTCTGCTGGGCCACGCTGGTCGCGTAGTCGTGGGCGGAGTACACGACCCGGTTCGCCACGTTCAGCTGCACCGGGTACTGGGCGACGCCCATCAGGTTGCCGCCCCACCAGCCGGAGACGCCGTTGAAGGTCTGCACGCCCTCGACAAAGATCAACAGGTCGGGGTTGACGGACAGCACGGCGTTCCCGCCCCGCTGGGCGGCGAGGCGCCAGTCCGTGGCGGTGTCCCCGCAGCCCCAACAGGCCGGATCGTGCGGCTCGTTGTGCAGATCGATGCCTACGACGGTGTCCTGGCCCTTGTAACGCGTCGCGAGCGCCTTGAGGTTGGCGATCCACGTCGACTCCGGGACCGCGGCCGTGTACCAGAGCGCCGACTGGCCGCCGGCGTCCGGACGGTGCCGGTCGAGTATGACCTTGAGGCCGTCGTGGCCGGCGTACGACACGAGTCTGTCCAGTACGCCCAGGGAGTTGAGCCCCTGGAGGTCGGCGTTCTTGCCGCTGGAGAAGTCGATGCTGTTGGGGACCGTGCCCGCCTTGAAGATGTCGTCGCTGTACGGGATGCGGATCGTGTTGTAGCCCAGCGACTTCATCTGGTCGATCATGGACTTGTAGTCGCGGGACCAGAGGCCGTGGACCACGTTGTTGGAGGTCTCGAAGCCGAACCAGTTGATGCCGGCGATCCGGACCGGCTGCCCGGAGGCGTCCAGGATCTGGCGGCCGCTGGTGTGCCAGTAACCGGCGCCGGCGGCCTCGGCGGCGTCGGCCGTCTGAAGACCAGCGGTCCCCAGCGGCACCAGGAGAGCCGCCGCCACCGCACACAGCGCTCTTCGCAAGCTGCGGAACATTTCGCTGCTTCCTCTCGGGAGGCGCGGGTCCGGAACTGGATGGGAGCGCTCCCATCACCCTGCGTCCTCCATGGAAGTCAGCTCACATGAACACGTCAAGACGCTGGACGTGTCCTTGTGCGCGGGATGCCACGGCGAGGAGGTCAGAGCTGGTGGCCGCCGACCACCGGCCACCGGTCGGCGTGACGGCTCACGAGCGCCGGAACAGCCGCCGGAGTCCGAAGAAGGCGGCCACGGCTCCCAGGGCGAGCGCGCCGATCTTGATCGTGCCGCCCGAGTTCCCGCCGCCGTCGCTTCCGGAGGCCGAGGAACTCCCGCTCCCGGAAGGGGACTCGGACCCGCCGCCCCCGGGCGCGTCCTGTGCCTCGACCTCGCTGTCGGCGCCCTCCATGCCGAGCAGGAGCTTGGTCCCGTCGGGCGAGTAGGAGACGGACTCCCCCTGCCCGAGCGGCACGCTGAGCTGGCCCTTCCGCTTGATGTCGCCGCCGTTCCAGTCGTACCAGACGCCGCCGAAGTACCCGCGTACGGCCAGTTGTCGGCCGTCCGGCGAGAAGGCGGCGTCGGTGGCCCACAGGTCGACCGCCTTGACGGGCTTGAAGACGTTCGTCCCGGAGGAGGAGAGGGTGGTGGGTCCCTGGTAGAGATGCCCGCCGTCCTCCTGCTTGTCGATGATGTAGACGCGCCCGGTCTTGGGGTGGACGACCATCGACTCGGCGTCGCGCGAGCCGTCGGTGTACTTCACGACGTACTGGGTGGCCTTGACCGACTGGTCCTTGAGGACCTTCGGCTCGGGCAGCTTGTAGATCCACACATAGGGCCAGGTGACCCCGTCGTTGTCGCCGATGTCGCCGACCCAGATCTCGTTGCCGGGCCCGATGGCGATGGCCTCGACGTCCCGCGGGGTGCCCACGCCGGTCATGGTGATCCTGGCGACGGTCTTGCCGGTGGCGCTGTCCACGGCGTACAGGTACGCGCCGGTGTCCTGGTCGTTGTGGGTCCAGTAGATGCCGGGGTGCTGCCGCGAGGCGGCGAGCCCGCTGGACTCGGTGATGCGGGGGTCGGAGATCGTGAACCCCTTGTCCCCCTTCCCGTCCCCGTCGGCGGCGGAGGCGGAGGCGGGCACGGCGACGGGCAGGGTGAAGGCGCCCACGAGCAGGGTCCCGGCGAGGAGGGCGAAGGGTCGACGCATGCCCCAAGACTGCCATCCCGGCTTGCGGTTGAAGGGAGGTGGGACCGGGGCGCGGGTGGAGTCGGGACTGGGAGGGGCTGCGGCTGGTGCAGGGCTCCGTAGGCGTTGCCCAGCGCCTGTACGACGTGGACGCGTCACCGGGGGAACGAGGCGCGAGGCGAGACCACACGTGCACAGTGAACGGCGTGGCCGCGTGGGCGCAGAGGGCGACACGGGCGGAAGGACCCAGCGGACGGCGTCGCCGCCAAGGCACAGCGGGCCGCGTCGCCGCGCGGACCCGGTCGGCAGCCTGGCCGACCGGGCCAGCACGGCCTGCAGCCCGCCGCGACCACACGGTCCGCCGACGTATGCGCGACCGCGCAGCCCGCCGACATGGCCGAGACCGTGCAGCCCGTCGGCGTGGCCGGGACCGCTGAGCCCACCGGCGTGGCCGCACCGCGCACTCCGCCCGCGTGGCCGCACCGCGCACTCCGCTCGCGTGGGCGGACTCACACGCCACCGGGCCCGCGGATGATCCATCATGAGCGGATGCTCAGATTCATGCCGGTCGGTGACTCGATGACGATCGGGAGTGCGGGTGAGCACACCTGGCGGTACCGGATGTGGCAGCACCTGCGGGGCACATACGGTGGCCCCTTCACCCTCGTGGGCCCGCGCGAGACGCTGTACGACAAGGCGGCGGACGCCCCGACGTCGTACGAGTACGCCGATCCCGACTTCCCCCGGGCCCACCTGGCCGGCTGGGGCGAGGGCTGGCAGCACATGGTCCCGCTGATCGGCGAGGCGGTACGGGCACACCGCGCGGACGTGCTCCTGGTGTCGCTGGGCCTGATCGACCTGGGCTTCTACACGAACGCGGAACAGACGGCACAGAACGTCCGCGCCTTCGTCGCCGAGGCCCGCCGGGCGAACCCCCGGATCCGGATGGCCGTACTCCCCGTGATCCCCAACGTCCGGGCGGAGTCGGACGCACCCTTCGCGACGGAGGTCACCCGCTTCAACGAGCTTCTGGCCAAGGCGATCGCGGACCTGGACGAGCCCCGCTCGCCCCTGCTGCCGGCGTCGCCTCCGTCGTCGTACGACATCGACCACGACACCTACGACGGCACCCACCCGAACGCGAGCGGCGAGCACAAGATCGCGGCGGCCTTCGCGGAGGCGATGCACCAGGCGTGGGACCTGGGCCAGCCCTACGAGGCCGCCTGATCCGGCACGAATGGCCCCACGGTCACTTCGGGTCGGCGTTGAACTTCGCGGTCGACCAGCGGTAGCCGAGCGCCGCGAGGCCCAGGCACCAGGCGACCGCGAGCCACCCGTTGTGGCCGATCCCGGTGCCGAGGAGCAGACCGCGCAGGGTCTCGATGGCCGGGGTGAAGGGCTGGTACTGCGCGATCGGCTGGAACCAGCCCGGCATCGCGTCGACCGGCACGAACGTGCTGGAGATCAGTGGCAGGAAGATCAGCGGCATGGCGTTGTTGCTCGCGGCCTCCGCGTTGGGGCTGATCAGGCCCATGCCGACGGCGATCCAGGTCAGCGCCGTGGCGAACAGCACGAGCAGTCCGAAGGCCGCGAGCCACTCCAGGGCGGTGGCGTCGGTGGAGCGGAAGCCGATGGCCACGCCGACCGCGCCGACCAGGACCACACTGACCACCGACTGGAGCACGCTGCCGACGACGTGCCCGACGAGCACCGAACCGCGGTGGATCGCCATGGTCCGGAAGCGGGCGATGATGCCCTCGGTCATGTCGTTGGAGACGGAGACCGCGGTGCCGATCGTGGTGGAGCCGATCGTCATCAGCAGCAGGCCCGGGACGAGGTAGGCGATGTAGTCGGAGCGGTCGCCGCCGCCGATGCCCGCGCTCATGGTGTCGCCGAAGACGTAGACGAAGAGCAGCAACAGCATGATCGGCGTGAGCAGCAGGTTCAGGGTGAGGGACGGATAGCGCCGGGCGTGCAGGAGGTTGCGGCGCAGCATCGTGGACGAGTCGCGTACCGCGAGGGAGAGGGTGCTCATCGGACGGTCTCCTTGGGCTGGTCGGTGACACCGCTGATGTCGGTGACGTCGGCGCTGTCGGTCAGGGCGAAGAACACGTCGTCCAGGTCGGGGGTGTGCGTGGTCAGTTCGTCGGCCTCGACGCCGGCCGCGTCCAGCCGGTCCAGTACGGCGCGCAGCTCGCGCTGGCTGCCGTCGCCGGGCAGCCGCAGGGTGAGGGCCTCGTCGTCCCGGGTGGCCTCGCCCAGGGCGGAGGCGGCGCTGCGGTAGGCGTCCGGGTCGGTGAAGCGGAGCCGGACGTGCCCGCCGGGAACCAGCCGCTTGAGCTCCTCGGCGCTGCCCTCGGCGACGATCTTCCCGTCGTTGAGGACGGCGATGCGGTCGGCGAGCTGGTCGGCCTCCTCCAGGTACTGCGTGGTGAGGAAGACGGTCACCCCGTCGGAGACCAGTTCCCTGATGATCTGCCACATGGTGTGACGGGAGCGGGGGTCGAGACCGGTGGTCGGTTCGTCGAGGAAGATGATCCGTGGGTCGCCGACCAGGGTCATGGCGATGTCGAGGCGGCGCTTCATGCCGCCCGAGTAGGTGGAGGCGGGCTTCTTCGCCGCCGCCACGAGGTCGAAGCGCTCCAGCAGCTCGGCGGTGACCCGCCGGCCCTCGCTCCTGGGGAGGTGGTGCAGGTCGGCCATGAGGAGCATGTTCTCCTCACCGGTGATCAGCCCGTCCACCGCGGAGAACTGCCCGGTGACGCCGATCGAGGCCCGTACCGCCTGGGCCTGCGCGGTGAGGTCGTGGCCGCCGACCCGCGCCTGCCCGGCGTCGGCGGAGATCAGGGTGGAGAGGATCTTGACGACGGTGGTCTTGCCGGCGCCGTTCGGCCCGAGGAGGGAGAAGACCGTGCCGGCCGGCACCTGGATGTCGATGCCGTCGAGGACGGTCCTGTCCCCGTAGGACTTGCGCAGTCCGTTCGCCGCGATGGCCAGGTCGGTCATGGTGGGAGCTCCTTGTCGAGGACTGCGGGTCACAGGCCGCGGGCGGTGATGTCACCGTTGGCGGTGGTGGCGCGGATGGCCAGGGCGGCGTCGGCGCCCTCGGTGTTCTTGAGGGAGTTGTGGACCCGGCCGTGGGAGGTGCCGGCGTCCAGGGACGCGGAGGCGGCCGTGCCGAGGGTGATGTCGCCCTTGTGCGTGGTCAGTACGACCGTGCCGGTGACCGCCTCGGCGACGGTGATGTCGCCGCGCCGGGTGCTGATCTCACCGGGTCCGGTGAGGCGGCCGACGGTGACATCGCCGTCGGCGACGGTCAGGCGGAGACCGGCGACCTCGTCGATCTTGACCGGGCCGTAGGCGCCCTCGAAGACGACGTCGCCGAGGCGTCCGACAGCCCGGAACCCGGCGGCGGCCGCGGTGGCCTCGACGCGGGAGCCGGCCGGCAGCTGGACGGTGACCTCGACGGAGCCGGAGGGCCCGAAGTACTGGTTCCTGGCGGACGGGGCGGCGATCCGCAGGACGCCGTCGCGGTAGTCGACCTCGATCTGCTCGGCGGCCTTGGTGTCCCGGCTCCTGTCGGCATCGACGGGCCGGATCTCGACGGTGGTGTCGGCGCGGTCGCCGGCGATGACCTGGACGCGCCCGGCGGGGAGGTCGATGACGGTGGTGACGGGGGCGGGGGTGTCGAACTTCTGCATGGAGTGCTCCTGCGTTCGTCGCTGGTTTCCGATGAACGAAAAGCTACGTTGCGTTCACCGATCCAGCAACATACTTGTTGCACCCCATCACAACCAGCCCAGCTCAAGATGACAATTTCATTGCAATGACCCTGAAAGCAATGCAACGCAATCCGTCCAGTCGTTGCAATAGACCGGCAGTGAACGCTATGCTGCAGCGACAGGAACCACGAAGGAGACCGCGATGCCTGGAGGCAGGCTCACCCAGCAGGAACGTCAGCAGATCGCGCTGGGAGTGGCCGACGGCCTCGCCTACGCGGAGATCGCCCGCCGCCTGGAGCGCCCCACCTCGACCATCACCCGCGAGGTCATGCGCAACGGCGGCCCCACCGCCTACCGTGCCGACCTCGCCCACCGCACCGCCGAACGCCGGGCCCACCGCCGCCGACAGGCCGCGCCCCGGGGGACACGGGCCCCCGAGGCGGCCCACGGGCGCGATCCCGAGGCCGTGCGCGAGTACGAGGAGACGTTCACCACCGTCCTCATGCAGTCGGGCGCGCCCAAGATGATGTCGAGGGTGCTGGCCTGCCTCTGCACCAGCGACAGCGGCAGCATGACCGCCGCCGAACTCGTCCAGCGCCTTGAGGTGAGCCCGGCGTCCGTCTCCAAGGCCATCAGCTACCTCGAAGAACAGGGCCTGGTCCGGCGGGAGCGCGACGACCGCCGCCGTGAGCGCTATGTCGTCGACGACGACGTCTGGTACCAGTCCATGATCGCCAGCGCCCGCGGCACGCTTCAGGTCGCCGAGGTCGCCCGCCAGGGCGTGGGCGTCCTCGGCCCGGGCACCGCGGCCGCCGCCCGCCTGGAGAACATCGCCCGCTTCCTCGACTTCGTCTCCGAGAGCCTCACCCGCGCCGCGGACCAGGCCCGCGAGGTCCTCCACACCAGGCCCGAGACGCCCTCGGACAGCGCTACTTGAGCCACGGGAGCCGCAGCACTCCGGCTGGGCAGCACGCACACCCCGCTCGTACTCGTCCCGCAGGCACTCCCCGTACAGGAAGTCGCGGACGAGCGGGCACCGCCACGTCGTACCTCGTCCGTGTCCTGGTCAGCGTGCGTATCGTTGTACTGCGCGGCTGTGCTCGTCCATGGGGCAGCCGGGGAGGAGCGCCACGATGACCGTCCTTGAAGACAGGATCGCGATGGCCGACAGCGACAACACGAGCACGCTCGACGAGATGTTCGAGCGGCTCGAGACGATGCCCGTCCCCGAGGGATACAAGGTCGAGATCGTCGAGGGGACCGTCTACATGTCGCCGCAGCGGGACACCCACTGGGAGATCATCGCGGACATCTACGAGCAGCTGCGGACCAAGTACCCGCGGAAGCGCGTGAAGTCCGACGTGCGCATCGACTACCCGGGGCACCTCAACGGATTCGCGACCGATGTGACGGTGATGGCCGAAGGCGCCACCAAGGCGGAGAGCGGCCACTGGTCCTACGAGGACGTCGAGTTCGTCGCCGAGGTGATCTCCAAGGGAACCGCGGCCAACGACTACGGCCCGAAGAAGGCCGCCTACGCCACTGCGGAAGTCCCCGTCTACGTCATCGCGGATCCGTATCAGGGGCGGTGTCACATCTACACCGACCCCAAGGGCAGCGACTACGAGGTCGAGACCAGGGTGCCTTTCGGCAAGGAGGTGGACCTCACCGACACCGTCGTTGGCCTCACCCTCAAAACCGATGAGTTCCCCCGCGACTGACTGACACAATCCGCCGCATGGCGATCATCCACCGCACCACCCTCAAGCCCAGCAAGCTGGAACTGCTCACCACGTGGCTGCCCACCCGCCCGTGGTACACCGGCACCGGTACGCCCGAGTTGACCAAGGCCGGCGGCTTCCGGCTGGACGACCCGGAGGGTGAGGTCGGGATCGAGTTCATGGTGGCCCTCGACTCCTCCGGCCCCGAACCCGTCGCCCATCTGGCCCCCCTCACCTACCGCGCCGCCCCGCTCCCCGGCACCGAACACGCCCTCGTCGGCACCATGGAGCACGGCGTCCTGGGCCCCCGCTGGGCTTACGACGGCATCCACGACCCGGTCCTGCGCACCGAACTCCTCGCCCTGTTCGAGGGCCGCGCCCAGGCCCAGGCCCAGAGCCTGACCGACACCCCCGACCACGAGGTCACCCACTCCTGCACCGGTCCCGCCCTCCCCGCCGGCCCCGTCGAGGTCACCGACGACGAGGACGGCACCGAACTCCGCCTCCCGGACGGCACGGTCCTCCGCGTGCACCGGCGCCCGCTGCCCACGGCCCCCGAGGGAGCGGCCGGTCATGTCTCCGGTGCCTGGGACGCCCCGGACGGCACCCGCGTCCGGGGTGTGTTCGCGACCCTGCACCGGCGCCCCTGAGACGGCCCTGTGCGCGGAGTCAGCAACAAGGGGCAAGCTCAGAACCCCACATCCGCCGCCCGATACGTCGGCACCCGCCGAACCCCGCTCGCCCGCTCGTACGCGTACGCGAGCCGCAGCAGCACCGGCTCGCTCCACGCCGTCCCCATGAACGTCACCCCCACCGGCAGGCCGAACGCGTACCCCGCCGGCACGCTCACCGCGGGGTACCCGGCGAGGGCCGCGGGCGTGGACGCGCCGCCGCCGTACATGTCCCCCCGGACCAGGTCGATCTTGGCGGGCGGGCCGGTCGTCGGCATGACGAGCGCGTCCAGGCGGTGCCGGCGCAGCACCGCGTCGATGCCCTCGGCGCGGGACAGCCGGCGGTTGGTCGCGAGCGCCTCCCGGTACTCCCGCTCGGAGAAGTCCAGCTTCTCCACCGCCTCCAGCCCGTCCTGCCGTACATAGCGCAGCTCACGGTCGGCGTGTTCACGGTTGAAGGCGATCAACTCCGCGAGGTCGCGCGGGTGTTCGCCGCCCGCTCCGGCCAGGTAGGTGTTCAGGGCGCGCTTGAACTCGTAGGCCTGGACGACCATCGAGCCGGGCAGGTCCTCCAGTTGCTCGGCCGTGGGAATGTCCGCGGGGTCGACGACCACCGCCCCGGCCGCGCGCATCACCTCGATCGCCCGCTCCGCGATGGCGTCGGCGTGGTCGCTGTACCCGAAGTACACGGTCCGCGGGACACCGATCCGCGCCCCGCGCAGCCCGTCCGCGTCCAGGAACCGGGTGTAGTCGCGGTGGAAGTGCCCCCGGCTCGCCGCGGTCGCCGGGTCCCTGCCGTCGATGCCGACCAGCGTGCCGAGCATGATCGCCGCGTCCCGGACCGTGCGGGCCATCGGACCGACGCTGTCCTGGCTGGGTACACCGGGGATCACCCCGCCCCGGCCGACCAGTCCGACGGTCGGCTTGACGCCGACGACACAGTTCGCCGAGGACGGGTCGATGATCGAGCCGTTGGTCTCGGTGCCGATGCCGGCCACGCACAGGTTGGCCGCGACGGCGACTCCGGTGCCGGAGCTGGACTCGTTGGGCGAGCGGTCCAGCTTGTACGGGTTGCGGGTCTGGCCGCCGCGGGCGCTCCATCCGGCGTGGTGGGTGACCGACAGGCCGCCCGCCCACTCGCTGAGGTTGGTCTTGCCGAGGACGACGGCACCGGCGGCCCGCAGCCGGGCGGCGACCGTGGCGTCCCGCTCCGGCCGCAGCCCCACCAGGGCGAGCGAGCCGGCCGTGGTGTGCATCCGGTCCGCGGTCTCGACCAGGTCCTTCAGCAGCACGGGCATGCCGTGCAGCGGACCCCGGGGGCGCCCGCCCGCGTCCAGCCGCCGGGCCTCCCGCAGCGCGTCGGGGTTGACCTCGATCACCGCGTGCAGGAGGGGATCGATGCGCTCGATCCGCTCCAGGTAGTAGCGGGTGAGCCGCTCCGCGTCGAGCCGTCCGCGGTCCATCAGCGCACGCAGCTCGGTGATGCCCAGCTCGTCGAACTCCCCGGGCCCGGCAACTGCCGCCTGTGCCGGGGCCGTGCCCAGCCAGGGCGTGGCCGCCGCCGCGGTGCCGAGCGCCAGCACGCCCCGCCGGGTGGCGCGGATTCCCTCCGTATGTGTCATGTACTGCACGTTAGAGACGAAACCGCCTCAACTCCCTCCGGCTGTCCCCCGTTTCCACAGGGGAGCCATCCCCCGAAGCGCCTGCTTGCCTTGAGCGCACTCGAAGGCGTTGGCTGAGGGGTCATGAAGTACACGCAGCTCGGACGCACCGGACTCAAGGTCAGCCGACTCGTCCTCGGCACCATGAACTTCGGCCCGCAGACCGACGAGCCCGACTCCCACGCGATCATGGACTCGGCTCTCGACGCGGGAATCAACTTCTTCGACACCGCCAACGTGTACGGCTGGGGCGAGAACAAGGGCCGTACCGAAGAGATCATCGGCAACTGGTTCGCGAAGAGCGCCGCCCACCGCGACAAGGTGGTCCTCGCCACCAAGGTCTACGGCAACATGGCCGCGGACGGCGAGGCCTGGCCCAACCACGACAAGCTCTCCGCGCTCAACATCCGGCGTGCCGTCGACGCCTCGCTCAAGCGGCTCCAGACGGACCACATCGACCTCTACCAGTTCCACCACGTCGACCGTGCCACCGGCTTCGAGGAGATCTGGCAGGCGATCGACACCCTCGTCCAGCAGGGCAAGATCCTGTACGTGGGGTCCTCGAACTTCCCCGGCTACAAGATCGCCCAGGCCAACGAGACCGCCGCGCGGCGGGGCGGCACCATCGGCCTCGTCAGCGAGCAGTGCCTCTACAACCTCGCCGAGCGGCGCGCCGAGATGGAGGTCATCCCGGCTGCCCAGGAGTACGGCCTCGGCGTGATCCCCTGGTCCCCGCTGCACGGCGGGCTCCTCGGCGGGGTCATCAAGAAGGAGGCCAAGGGCGGCCGCCGCGCCTCAGGGCGTGCCGCCGACACCCTCGCCGACCCGGCCAAGCGGGCCCAGATCCAGTCGTACGAGGACCTGCTGGAGAAGCACGGCCTGGAGCCCGGTGAGGCGGCCCTGGCCTGGCTGCTGACCCGCCCCGGTGTGACGGGTCCGATCGTCGGCCCGCGTACGGCAGAGCAGCTGGAGTCGGCGATCCGCGCGGTCGAGCTGGAGCTGGGCGAGGACGTCCTGGCGGGCCTGGACGAGATCTTCCCGGGCCCGGGCCCGTCTCCGGAGGCCTTCGCCTGGTAGCCCCGCAAAGGGACGCGAGGTTGTTCGCCCGGTGCGAACGACCGCCGCGGCCGGCGGTGGGCGACGGTGACGGCACCGGCGCCCGCAGCGCCCGGTACGCGGGTCCGCCGGCCCGGCACGGGCACCGACGGGCGGCGAGGCACCCCCTCGCCGCCCGTCTTCGCCGCTGCGAACCCTCCCCGAGTTACGGTCCTCCCTCGTCGCGGTACCTTCATCGTCACGCCGATGAGGAGAGTCAACGTGAGCAAGTTCGTGCGGCCCGCCGCCGAGGGTGCCGACCCGTTCGGGACCGCCCGGCTCAGGCGAGGGGTGCTGGACGCCTGGGCCACCAGCCCCGCCCGGTTCCGGGAGGACGCCAACGCCGAGGAGGACCTCGTCCTCGGCGGATACCGGGACCGGCTCGTCGTCGAGCTCGCGCAGAACGCCGCCGACGCGGCGGCCAGGGCGGGCGTACCGGGACGGCTCCGGCTCACCCTGCGCGAGGGCGTCCTGTTCGCCGCCAACACCGGCGCCCCGCTGGACGCGGCCGGTGTCGAGTCCCTCTCCACGCTCCGCGCCTCCGCCAAGCGCGACAACGTCGACGGCTCGGTCGGCCGCTTCGGCGTCGGCTTCGCCGCGGTGCTCGCCGTCACCGACGAGCCCGCCGTCGTAGGCCGCCACGGCGGCATCCGCTGGTCCCTCGCCGAGGCCCGCGAGCACGCCGCCGAGACCGCCCGCCACAGCCCCGGGCTCGGCGACGAGATCCGCCGCCGCGACGGCCATGTCCCGCTGTTGCGGCTCCCGTTCGCCGCCGAGGGCAGCGCGCCCGACCCCTACGACACCGTCGTCATCCTCCCGCTGCGCGACGCCGCCGCCGCCGACCTCGCCGAGCGGCTCCTGAACGCCGTCGACGACGCCCTCCTCCTCGCCCTCCCCGGGCTCGAGGAGGTCGTGATCGAGACGGACACCACGCGCACGATCAGCCGCCGCACCGAGGACCACCTCACCGTCGTGGAGGACTC
The DNA here is from genome assembly GCF_042880295.1 of Streptomyces sp. NPDC058307. Taxonomy (NCBI): domain Bacteria; kingdom Bacillati; phylum Actinomycetota; class Actinomycetes; order Kitasatosporales; family Streptomycetaceae; genus Streptomyces; species Streptomyces sp. NPDC058307. The sequence goes on along the minus strand of NZ_JBHVYZ010000051.1, from coordinate 21,001 downwards.
GCGGGACGGTACGACCCGGTGGCGTACGGCGTCCGCACACGGGCCCCTCACCCCCGAACTCCTCGCCGGCCGGCCCGTCGAGGAGCGGCTGCGGCCGCACTGGTCGCTCACCTGGGCCGTGCCCGCCGACCCCGACGGCACCCCGGCCCACCCCCGCACCAGCCCCGTCGTGCACGCCCCGACACCCAGCGACGAACCCCTCGGTGTCCCCGCGCTGTTCATCGCGTCCTTCCCGCTGGACACGACCCGCCGGCACGCGGCACCCGGACCGCTCACCGACTTCCTCGTGCAGCGCGCGGCGGACGTCTACGCCGACCTCCTCGCAGGCTGGCGTCCGGTCGGCGAGGGGATCATCGCGCTGGTCCCCGGCCCGCTGGGCAAGGGAGAGCTGGACGGGGCGCTCCGGCAGGCGATTCTCGACCGCCTCCCCCGAACTGCGTTCCTGCCGCCCGCACTTGAGCCAGGCGACGACTCGGAACTGCCGGAGGTCCTGCGCCCGCGCGAGGCCGAGGTCGTCGAGGGCGCGGGCGCGGACACCGTACGGGTGCTCGCGGAGGTGCTGCCCACCCTGCTGCCCGCAGGACTCGAACGGCGGGTGGAACTGCGGACGTTGGGCGTGGCCCGGGTCCCGCTGACCGAGGCCGTCGACCGGCTCGCCGGCCTGGAGAAGGAACCCGAGTGGTGGCAGCGGCTCTACGACAGCCTCGCGGGCGTCGACCCCGACCGGCTCTCCGGTCTGCCGGTGCCGCTCGCCGACGGGCGTACGACCATCGGGCCCCGGCAGGTGCTGCTGCCCACCTCGGACGGGCCCCTGATCGACGCCGAGATCCTCGCCCGGCTCGGCCTCAAGGTCGCCCACCCGGCCGCCGCCCACCCGCTCCTGGAGAAGCTGGGCGCGCTGCCCGCGACTCCGCGCGCGGTGCTCACCACGCCCCAGGTACGGGCCGCCGTGGCCGCCTCCCTGGACGACGACGGGGGCATGAGCTGGGAGGAGGACACCCCGGACGCCGAGGAGCTGGCCGACACCGTCCTCGCGCTCGTCCGGGACGCGGGCCTGGAGCCCGGCGACGAGCCGTGGCTGGGCGCGCTCGCCCTGCCCGACGAGGAGGGGGAACTGGTCCCCGCCGGTGAACTCGTCCTCCCCGGCAGCCCGTTCGCGCGGGTCATGCGGGAGGACGAACTCGCCTTCGTGGACACCGAACTGGCCGAGAAGTGGGGCGAGCAGCCCCTTGCCGCCTGTGGGGTGCTCGCCAACTTCGCCCTGGTCCGGGCCACGGACGTGGTGCTGGACCCGGACGAACTGGAGCCTCGCGAGGGCGACTTCGCCGAACCGGACGATGCCGGGCTCCTCGACGCCGTCGACGTGTGGTGCGAGGACATCCTGGACCGCTTCCCGGACACACCGGTACCGCCGGTCGCCACCGAACTGGTCGCCGTACGCGATCTCGACCTGGTCGACGAGGACAAGTGGCCCGAGGCCCTGGCCCTGCTGTCCCGGCCGCCCCTGCGGGACGCGATCACCCAGCAGGTCCGCATCCTCCTGCCGGACGGCACGCAGAAGGTCGTACGGCCGTACACCGCCTGGTGGTTGCGCGGGAACCCGGTTCTCGACGGCCGCCGCCCCGCCGGTCTGCTCGCGGCCGGGGGCGACCCCCTCCTGCGCGGCCTGTACGACGAGGCGGACGCGACCGGGTTCGACGACGAGCAGGTGCTGCGGGCGCTGGGCGTACGGACGTCGGTGGCCGCGCTGCTGGCGGAGCCGGGCGGGGCGGCGGAACTCCTGGACCGTCTCGCCGACCCCGACCGCCCGGTGACCGGCGCCCAACTGCACGCCCTCTACAGCGCGTTGGCCGACCTGGACCCCGAACAGGTCACCCTGCCCGACGAGCTGCGGGCGGTGACCGACGGCCGGGTCGAGGTCGTGGACGCGCCCGACGCGATGGTCGTCGACTCACCGGACCTGCTCCCCTTCACCCAGGGCGTCCCCCTGCTGCCGGTCCGCCCCTCCCGCGCCGCCGAGCTGGCCGAACTCTTCCAGGTCCGCCGCCTGAGCGAGTCCGTCACCGGTTCCATCGACTCCGAGGGCACCGAACACGACGTACCGGAGGCGGTCGGGCTGCTGCTGGGCCCGCACACCCCGTCCTCGTACATCGAGCACGAGGAGCTCGTCGTCGACGGCGTGGAACTCGACTGGCGCCTGACCAACGACGGGATCCTGCACGCGTCCACGGTGGAGGGCGTGGCCGCGGGCCTGGCCTGGGCGGCGGGCCAGTGGCCCCGGCGCTTCGAGGTCGCGGCACTCCTGGAGGACCCGACCCGCACGGAGGAACTGGCGAGGGACCGCTGGTTCGACTGACCCACGGGGGCCGCCCTGACGGACGGCCCCCGCATCTTCTCTCAGTCCGCGCTGGGGTCCAGGAAGTACTCGTACTTCTCCAGGTCGAGCGCGATGCCGGTCAGTTGCCGGACCCGCTCGGCG
>NZ_JBHVYZ010000051.1:0-18423 GCF_042880295.1 Streptomyces sp. NPDC058307 | reverse complement strand
CGATGCCGGTCAGTTGCCGGACCCGCTCGGCGTGCCGCTGCGTCAGCGGATACACGTTGGCCAGCTGCTCCGGCGCCATCCCGAGGAGTTCTCCCCAGGCTTGTGCGCCGACCGCGGTGACGTCGGTGGTCGAGTCCGGATAGTCGTCATCCTTCGGATAACGGACGAGGCTATAGATGATGCTCACACAAATCTCTTACCAGTCGTGCAACCTTTCGCCCCACTGGTTTATCTGATCAGTGGGTCACACAGACTCACTCATCTCACGTGGGGAACACATGCGTATTCGAGCCACCGTGGCCGCCGTCTCCGGCGCCCTGGCCCTCTCCGCCCTCGCCGTGCCGGCCGTGCAGGCCGCCGACGGAGGCATCGACAAGACCACCGCCGCCGAGCGCTTCGGTGTCTCCCGGTCGGCGATGAGCAGGGCCGCCGCCGCTGACGAGGAGCTGCCGGTCGTCTCCAAGGTGACGATCAACGGTGGCAAGGACGTCGTCCTCGGTACGACGGCCGCCAAGAAGTTCACGGTCTCCCTGACGGCCAGCCACTCCGCCGGCATCCAGGACGCCTACATCGACCTGTGGCACGGCAAGGACCTCGACCACGTCGACGGCTGGCTCTCGCCGAACGAGGAGGCCGCCAGCTGCACCGCGGTCAACGCCACCACCTCGACCTGCAAGCTCACCCTCACGGCAGTCCCGGGCAGCGACCTGTACATGAACTCGCTGGCCGGCACCTGGCACGTGACGGCGGGTGTCCTCGCCAACGACGAGGCCGGCAGCATCTACTGGAACGACTTCTACAGCACCCACAAGGTCCAGCGCCTCTCCAAGCTCACGGCCAACGCCGCCCCCGAGCCGGTGAAGAAGGGCAAGACCATCACCGTCACCGGCAAGCTGACGCGGGCCAACTGGGAGACCCGCACGTACGCCGGCTACTCGACCCAGCCGGCGAAGCTGCAGTTCCGCAAGAAGAACTCCGACACCTACACCACCGTGAAGACGGTCAAGACCAACAACAAGGGTGACCTGAAGACCACCGTCAAGGCGACGGTCGACGGCTACTTCCGCTGGAGCTTCGCGGGCACCTCCACCACCCCGGCGGTCAACGCCCCGGGCGACTTCATCGACGTCAGGTAAGTAGGGCGGAAGTAAAGCGTTGCGCATGTGCGAACAAAATCACGTCCCACGCGTACAACCTGTCCCATGAGTCAGGGATCTAGGGAGTGAGTCATCAGACTCCCAGATCCTTCTCTCCTCATGGGGAACGCACATGCGCATACGCGCCCTCGTCCTCGTCGCCTCCGGCGCCGTGGCACTCTCCGCCCTCGCCGTGCCGGCGGCCCAGGCCGCCACCACTGCCGGGCCCGCCGTCACCTTCTCCAGCCTGAAGGTGAACAGCGGCAAGGACATCGTGGTCGGTTCGACGGCGACGGTCACGGTCTCGGCGACCTACACCGTGACCAAGCCCGCGAGCATGGACCCGAACACCCTCGGTACCCTGCCGGTCCTCTACCGCGGTGCCACGGTCGGTCCGAACTCCGACGACCTCCTCGCCGGTGACGACGCCGGTACCTGCACAGTGGCTTCCTCGACGGTCCTGCACTGCTCCGCCAAGATTCAGTTCCGTCCGAAGTCCTCCGACCCGGACCTCGATCTGTTCAGCAGCGAGGCGGGCACTTGGAAGCTGGGCGCTGTCGCCGGCACCGACAGCAGCAACGATGTCACCTGGCAGGGCGACCTCGGCACCACCCACCTCCAGCGCCGGTCCACCCTCACCACCAACGCCGCCCCCGAGCCGGTGAAGAAGGGCAAGACCATCACCGTCACGGGCAAGCTCGCCCGCGCCAACTGGGACAGCAACACGTACGCGGGTTACTCGACCCAGCCGGTGAAGCTCCAGTTCAAGAAGAACGGTGCGACCTCCTACACCACCCTGAAGACCATCAAGACCAGCACCACGGGCGCCCTGAAGACCACCGTGACGGCCTCCGCCGACGGCTCCTTCCGCTACGTCTTCGCGGGCACGACGACCACCTCGCCGGTCACCTCGACCGGGGACTTCGTCGACGTTCAGTAGAACCGCACGGAAGCCGCGACGGCGCCGCCGGCACCCGGCGGGCCCACCCCGGCTGAAGCCCCGCGCTAAGCGGGCACGCGGCGGTCGACCCACCTCCACAGGAGTTCCAGGGCGGCCGCCGCCACCACCGAGATGCCGACCGCGATCCACGGCATCGTCGCCCCCACCAGCTTCAGCGCGAAGAAGTGCTGGAGCCCGGGCACGGCGAGGACCAGCACGAACCCGAGGCCCATCGCCGCGACCAGCGCGAGGCGCCACCAGGTGTACGGGCGGGCGATGATCGCCAGCACCCACATCGAGATCAGGAACAGGGTCAGCGTCGCCGCGCTCGTCTCCGCGTCCAGCGCGCCGGGGCCCGTGTAGTGGTGCCGGGCGATCAGATACGTCACGAAGGTCGCGATCGCCGCCACCACCCCGCCCGGGATCGAGTACCGCATCACCCGCCGCACGAAGTGCGGTCGCGCGCGTTCCCTGTTGGGCGCGAGGGCCAGGAAGAAGGCCGGGACGCCGATCGTCAGCGTCGACAGCAGGGTCAGATGGCGGGGCAGGAAGGGGTATTCGACCTGCCAGCACACCACGAACACCGCGAGCAGCACCGAGTACACGGTCTTCACCAGGAACAGCGTCGCGACCCGGGTGATGTTCCCGATGACCCGTCGGCCCTCCGCGACCACCGAAGGCAGCGTCGCGAAGCTGTTGTCGAGCAGCACGATCTGTGCGACCGCCCGCGTGGCCTCCGACCCGGAGCCCATCGCCACCCCGATGTCGGCGTCCTTCAGGGCGAGCACGTCGTTGACCCCGTCACCGGTCATCGCGACCGTGTGCCCGCGCGACTGCAGCGCCCCCACCATGTCCCGCTTCTGCTGCGGGGTGACCCGCCCGAACACCGTGCCCTCGTCGAGCGCCTTCGCCATCCCCTCCTGGTCGGCGGGCAGTTGACGTGCGTCGACCACGCTGCCGTTCAGCCCCAGCTTGGCCGCCACCGCCCCGACCGACACCGCGTTGTCCCCGGAGATGACCTTGGCGCGCACGCCCTGTTCGGCGAAGTACCGCAAGGTGTCGGCCGCGTCGGGCCGCAGCCGCTGTTCCAGGACGACGAGGGCGGTCGGCCGCGCTCCCCGGGCGGCCTCGGGATCATCGAGGTCGCGGGAGGCACGGGCCAGCAACAGCACCCGCAGTCCCTGCTCGTTGAGGTGCCCGGTCTCGGCGAGCGCGGGGTCGCCGGGGGGCAGGAGCACGTCCGGCGCCCCCAGCAGCCACGTACTGGATACGCCGTCGCCCTCGCTGAAGGTGGCCCCGCTGTACTTGCGGGCGGAGGAAAAGGGCAGCGACTCGGTGCAGCGCCAGTCCTCGGCGTCCGGGTAGGCGTCGATGATCGCCCGCAGGGAGTCGTTCGGCCGCGGATCCGACTCACCGAGGGCGCCCAGGACCTTGCGTACGTACGACTCGTCGGCGCCCTGCAGCGGCCTGAGCTCGGTGACGTCCATGCCACCCTCGGTGAGGGTGCCGGTCTTGTCGAGGCAGACCGTGTCGACACGGGCGAGGCCCTCGATGGCCGGGAGTTCCTGGACGAGGGCCTGTTTCCGGCCAAGCCGGACGACGCCGATGGCGAAGGCGACGGAGGTCAGCAGGACCAGTCCCTCCGGGACCATCGGCACGATCCCGCCGACCGTCCGGGCGAGGGAGTCCTTGAGGTCGTCGTTCTTCACGAACAGCTGGCTGATGACCAGGCCGATCGCGGTCGGGACCATCATCCACGTCACGTACTTGAGGATCGTGGAGATACCGGAGCGCAGCTCGGAGTGGACCAGGGTGAAGCGGGAGGCCTCCTCGGCGAGCTGGGCGGCGTAGGCCTCGCGGCCGACCTTGGTCGCCCGGAAGGCGCCGCCGCCGGCGACCACGAAGCTCCCGGACATCACCTGGTCGCCGGGCCGCTTCACCACCGGGTCGGCCTCGCCGGTCAGCAGGGACTCGTCGATCTCCAGACCGTCGGCCTCCACGACCACGCCGTCGACCACGGCCTTGTCGCCGGGTCCGATCTCGATGAGGTCGTCGAGGACGATCTCCGAGGTGCCGACCTGGGACGCGGTCCCGTCCCGCCGTACGGTCGGCCTCGCCTCACCGATCACCGCGAGCGAGTCGAGGGTCTTCTTCGCCCGCCACTCCTGGATGATGCCGATCCCGGTGTTGGCGAGGATGACGTACCCGAACAGGCTGTCCTGGAACGGCGCCACGAACAGCATGACCAGCCAGAGGACACCGATGATCGCGTTGAACCGGGTGAAGACGTTCGCCCGGACGATCTCCCCCAGGCTCCGGCTGCTGCGCACCGGCACGTCGTTGACCTGCCCCCGCGTCACCCGCTCGGCGACCTCGGCCGCGGAGAGCCCGCCCGCCGCCGGTGCCGGGAGTGCCACAGGGTGCACAGGGTCGAGTTCGGCGCCCGCGTCGATGTGCGTCATGCCTTCGACGGTACGTGCGGATTTACGGCTTCACCCGCCGAGTGACCGGAAGTTCCGACCTGGGGAGGAGAGGGGAACGGGTGAGTGATGCCGTGGTACTAGGGGACGCTCGTCACCCGGCAGCACGCTCCTCCGCCGCCGCCCGCCTGATCGCGGCCTCGCGCTTGCGGACGAACCAGATGCCGTACAGCCCCAGTCCGCCCCCGGCCAGGCAGGTCCACAGCCACCAGGTGTGTCCGTGGTCCTCGAACCAGCCGTAGAACGGGAGCTGCACGAGGAAGAGGACGAACCACAGGATCGTGCCGCCGGTGACCGTGGCGACCACGGGGCCCTCCAGGGGCTCCGGCGCCTCGTGCTTGAAGGATCCCGAAGAGAACACGTCCATGGGGACAGCTTACGAGGCGATCACATCTACGCGCGGAGATGGCCGGGTGAACGTTATACGTTCATACTGAAACAGTTTACGTCTGACCACTTCTGCTCGTAGGAACATCCAATGCCGACCGCCCTCGACCGCTACTTCAAGATCTCCGAGCGGGGCAGCAGTCTGTCCCGGGAGGTCCGGGGCGGCTTCGCCACCTTCTTCGCGATGGCCTACATCATCGTGCTGAACCCGATCATCCTCGGCAGCGCCAAGGACATGTACGGCCATCAGCTGGACAACGGCCAGCTGGTCACCGCGACCGCCCTGACCGCGGCCTTCACCACGCTCCTCATGGGTGTGGTCGGCAACGTCCCGATCGCGCTGGCCGCCGGGCTCGGTGTGAACTCGGTCGTCGCGCTCCAGCTCGCGCCCCGGATGTCCTGGCCGGACGCGATGGGCATGGTGGTCCTGGCGGGCTTCATCGTGATGCTGCTGGTCGCCACCGGTCTGCGTGAGCGCGTGATGAACGCGGTGCCCTTCGGCCTGCGCAAGGCGATCTCCATCGGTATCGGCCTGTTCATCATGCTGATCGGGCTCGTGGACTCCGGCTTCGTCTCCCGCATCCCGGACGTCGCCCAGACCACCGTCCCGCTCCAGCTCGGCGGCGACGGACACCTCAACGGCTGGCCGGTCCTGGTCTTCATCCTGGGCGCCCTGCTCACCCTCGCGCTCATCGTCCGCAAGGTCTCCGGCGCGATCCTGATCTCGATCGTCACGATGACGGTCGTGGCGATGATCATCGAGGCCGTCGCCAAGGTCCCGTCCTGGGGGCTCACGGTCCCGAAGTGGCCCGGCAACCCGGTCGCCAGCCCCGACTTCGGCCTCATCGGCAAGGTCAGCCTCTTCGGCGGCTTCGGCAAGGTCGGCGTGCTGACCGGCATCCTCTTCGTCTTCACGGTCCTGCTGTCGTGCTTCTTCGACGCGATGGGCACGATCATGGGCGTCTCCGACGAGGCCAGGCTCACCGACGCCCAGGGTCAGATGCCCGGCATCAACAGGGTGCTCTTCGTGGACGGCCTCGCGGTCGCCGCGGGCGGCGCGAGCTCGTCGTCGGCGACGACGGCCTTCGTGGAGTCGACGGCGGGGGTCGGCGAGGGTGCGCGCACCGGTTTCGCCAACATCGTCACCGGCGGTCTCTTCACCCTCGCCCTGTTCCTCACGCCGGTCGCGACGATGGTCCCGTCCCAGGCGGCGACCCCGGCCCTGCTGGCGGTCGGTTTCCTGATCCTGGCGGGGAACGTCAAGGACATCGACTGGGCCGACCACACCATCGCGATCCCGGCCTTCATCACCATGGTGATGATGCCGTTCACCTACTCGATCACCAACGGCATCGGCATGGGCTTCATCACCTTCGTGGTGCTGCGCCTGGCGGCCGGACGGGGCCGGGAGGTTCCGGTGCCGATGTACGTCGTGGCGGCGGTGTTCGGCTTCTACTACCTGATGCCGGCGCTCGGCCTGACGTGACCCGCCCTTACGTGACCCGTCCTCACGTGACCCGTCCTCACGTGACCCCGTAGAACTTCTCGGTCTCGTCGACGGCGCTCTGGAACCGCTCGTCGAAGTCGTCCCGGACGAGCGTTCGGATCACATAGTCCTGGACGCTCATCCCCCTTTTGGCCGCATGGTCACGGAGCCGCTCGAGCAGCTCCCCGTCTATCCGCAGGCTGAGCACGCTGGTCCCCATGGAGACGAGGGTCGCCGCCCACGCTGAGCAGCGTTCACTTTCCGCTGTCGACTCACTCGTATGGGTGAATATCGGGTTTCCGTGGCCGGAGTCACGGGAATCCGCGTGCATGCCAGCTTGTTTAGCGAGAGTAATGAGTTACGCTAAAGAGATGCCGGATCTTACCCATGGCGACGACGTAGCCGCCGTGAACTCCCTGCGATCAGCCGTGATGCGACTGTCCCGTCGGCTCAAGCACCAGCGGGTCGACGAGTCACTCAGCCCCACCGAGATGTCGGTGCTGGGCACCCTCTCCCTCTGCGGCAAGGCCACCCCGGGCGAACTCGCCCGCAAGGAGCATGTCCAGCCGCCGTCGATGACCCGCATCGTGGCGCTCCTCGAGGCCAAGGGACTGGTCCGGCTGGAGCCGCACCCCGAGGACCGGCGCCAGAAGGTCGTCACGAAGACCGAGCAGGCCGAGGCCATGCTCGCGGAGAGCCGCGCCAAGCGGAACGCCTTCCTGGCCACCCTGGTCGACGGCCTCGACGAGGACGAGTGGGCGAAACTGCGCGCCGCCGCCCCCGTGCTGGAGAAACTCGCACACCTGTAAGCCACGAAGAGGAGGCGAACGCACTTTGAGTACGGGACCCGGAGCACCTTCCGCCCCCGCACCGATCCCTTCTACCTGTGTGTCCCGCAAGTCATCCATGTTCAGCTCGCTGAGGGTCAGGAACTACCGCCTGTTCTTCCTCGGACAGGTCGTCTCCAACATCGGCACCTGGATGCAGCGCATCGCCCAGGACTGGCTGGTGCTCAGCCTCACCGGCTCCGCCACCGCCGTCGGCGTGACGACGGCGCTGCAGTTCCTGCCGATGCTGCTCTTCGGCCTCTACGGCGGAGTCCTCGTCGACCGGCTGTCCAAGCGCCGCGCGCTGCTGTTCACGCAGTCCGCGATGGGCGCCACCGGCATCGCGCTCGCCGTGCTCACCCTGACCGGCCACGTCCAGGTCTGGCACGTCTATCTCGCCGCCTTCGCCGCGGGCCTCGCGACGGTCGTCGACAACCCGGCCCGCCAGTCCTTCGTCTCCGAGATGGTCGGCCCGGACCAGCTGCAGAACGCGGTCAGCCTGAACTCCGCGAACTTCCAGTCGGCCCGGCTGGTCGGCCCCGCCGTCGCGGGCGTCATGATCACCGGCGTGGGCACCGGCTGGGCGTTCCTCGCCAACGGCCTGTCCTTCGTCGCCCCGCTGGTCGGCCTGCTGATGATGCGGTCGCGTGAGCTGTACGCCGTCGAGCGCGCCCCGCGCGGCAAGGGACAGCTGCGGGAGGGCCTCCAGTACGTGGCCGGACGGCCGGAGCTGATCTGGACCATCGTCCTGGTCGGGTTCGTGTCCACCTTCGGCTTCAACTTCCCCGTCTACCTCTCCGCCTTCGCCGACGACGTCTTCCACGCGGGCGCGGGCTCCTACAGCCTCTTCAACACGGTGATGGCGGTCGGCTCCCTGGCCGGCGCCCTGCTCGCGGCCCGGCGCGGCACCGCCCGGATGCGGGTGCTGGTGGTGGGCGCGGTGGCCTTCGGCACGCTGGAGATCGTGGCCGCGATCGCTCCCTCGCTGTGGATGTTCGCCCTGCTGATGGCCCCGATCGGGATGTTCGGCATGACGGTCAACGTCACCGCGAACACCAGCGTGCAGATGGGCACCGACCCGGCCATGCGGGGCCGTGTGATGGCCCTGTACATGATGGTGTTCATGGGCGGCTCCCCGATCGGCGCGCCGATCGCCGGCTGGATCACCGATGCGTACGGCGTCCGCGCCGGCCTCGCGGTGGGCGGCGCGATCGCCGCGGTCGCGGCCGCGACGATCGGCCTGCTCCTGGCCCGCATGGGCGACCTGCGGCTGTCGGTCGGCTGGAACCACGGCCACCCGCAGGTGCGGTTCGTACCACGCGAGAGGCAGGACCAACTGGCCCCGGCGGCCTGAGCCCTACGGCCGTACCCGCCGGGCCAGCACCTGGCCCGGCCAGTCGTTGTTCGCCCCGGCGGTGTAGGTCTCCGCCGGGGCGAAGCCGTTGGCCTCGTAGGAGGCGACCAGCTTGCCGTCGCCGCCCGCGCGGATGTACCGCTCGGGCTCGCCGGGCGGCGGGAGATGGGCCAGACAGGCGCCGGTGAGTCGGTGATCGTGAGGGGCGTGGCCGGTAACGCCGTCGGCCTCGGCGATGAACACGCTGCCCTCGTCGATGTACCGGGCGAGGGACTCCACCGTCCGCGGACTTCCCGACAGCGGCTCGGTCCCCCACGGGCCGGGGCGCCGCTTGCCCTCATGGTGACAGGCTGCCCCCATGAGACTCTTCGCCGCGGTACTGCCCCCGCAGGACGTGACCGACGAACTCGCCCTGAAAGTCGCCGAGTTGAGGCGGCTCCCCGGAGCGTCCGGGCTGCGCTGGACCGGCGTCCCCGGCTGGCACTTCACGCTCGCGTTCTACGGCGAGGTCGACGAGGACGTCGTACCGCAGCTGTCGGAGCGGCTGGAGCGGGCGGCCCGGCGCACCCCGTGTTTCCCGCTGGCCGTGCGCGGCGGCGGGCAGTTCGGGCACGGGCGGGCGCTGTGGGCGGGGGCCTTCGGCGGGCTGGCGGAGCTGCGGCTGCTCGCCGAGCGGGCGGAGGCGGCAGGGCGCAGGGCCGGGGTGGAGATGGGGGAGCACCGGCGGTACAGGGCTCACCTGACCGTGGCGCGCAGTCGGGAGGCGGTGGATGTACGGCCGTATCTCCCGGTTCTGGACGGATTCACGAGCCGCACCTGGACCGTCGACGAGCTGGCGCTGGTGCGGAGCAACCTTCCGAGGTCCGGGGTGCCGGGGGAGCAGCCCCGCTACGAGGTGGTCGGCCGCTGGGCGCTGGGCGGGGCCGGTTAGGCTCGGTGCGTGGACCCGAAGACCCGGAACCGGATCATGGCCGGTGTGCTTGTGATGATGTTCGTCGTCGTGGCGCTGGCCGCCGTGCTCGGAAGGTAGGGCCCCGCTCCCGCATCGCACGTACCCGCTCTTCACGTCTCCTCGTCGTCGTAGGGAACCGGATTCCCGCGAGTGGCGAAGTACGGGTGTAAGCCCGAGCTTCACAGCGCCACAGCGACGAAAGGAGCCCCGATGGCCGTCGAACCAGGCGTCAGGGTGGGGCAGGACAGCGACGCCTCGGTGATCGAACGGTCGTGGGACGAGCCCGAGGCGTTCGCCGCGCTCTTCGACCGCCACGCCGACTCGGTGCACCGCTACGCGGCCCGCCGGCTCGGTGCGGAGGCCGCCGAGGACGTCATGGCGGAGACCTTCACCACCGCGTTCCAGCAGCGCTTCCGGTACCGCACGGAGGCGGCCGACGCCCGCCCCTGGCTGTTCGGCATCGCGACCAACCTCATCGGCCGCCACCGGCGTGCCGAGGCCCGTCGGCTCAGGACGCTCGGCCGGCTGCCCTCGGCCGGCCCCGGCGGACCGGCCGAGGAGACGGTCGCCGACCGGGTGGCGGCACGGGTCAGCGCCCAGGCCGTGGGCCGCGAACTCGCCGGTGCCCTCGCCCGGTTGCCCGCCCGCCACCGGGACGTGCTGCTGCTGGTCGCCTGGGCCGACCTCGGTTACGACGAGGTCGCGAGCGCCCTCGGCGTGCCGGTGGGGACGGTCCGGTCGCGGCTGCACAGGGCTCGCAGAAAACTTCGTGAGGCATTGGGCGGATCCGATCCGACAGCTCCTCGAGAGGAATCCGACGATGAATGAGATCGAGCTCCTGAGGGAGTGGGACGCGGACGCGCCCCCTCTCTCGGACACCGCCCGCACCCGAGCCCGCTTCCGTCTCCAGCAGGCGATGCGGGCCCCCGCCGCCCCGGCCGCCGTCGCCGTCCACCGCCGTCCGCTGCTGCGGGTCGCCGTGGCCTGCGCCGCCGTGGCCGCGGTCACCGCGACCGTGGTGGTCGCCCAGAACACCGGGGAGAGCGCGCCCCGCACCCGGACGGTGAGCGCGACCACCGTGCTGCGGGGCGCGGCGGCCGAGGCACTCCGGACGGAGAAGCCGCTCGCCCCGCGCGACGACCAGTTCATCTACACCAAGGAGGTCATCGAGCGGAGGCCGGTCTCGGGCGGCCCGGCGAAGACGTACGTCGACGAGAGCTGGAGTTCGGTCGACGGTTCCAAGAAGTCCTACGTCAGCGAGCTGGGCCACACGCAGTGGGTGCCACCGGCCCAGAAGGGCCAGTACTCCTGGCCGCCGACCGAGTGGTCGAAGCTGGAGCGACTGCCCCTCGATCCGGGCAGGCTGACGATCACTCTGCGCGAGTCGGGCACGAAGCCCGATTTCGGCCGGCCGACCAGGGCCGACGAGTGGCCGATGGTCCAGTTCTCCATCTCCGGCCTGCTCCGCGATCCCGTCCTGCCCAAGGGGCTGCGCTCCGCGGCCTTCGAGGCGCTCGCGGCCGTCCCCGGCGTCAAGGTGCTGCCGGGCCGGACCGAGTTCAACGGGCACACCGCCATCGGGGTCCGGTACGTCGGCCCGCCCGGCACCCCCTGGGCGGACGGTGGGCGGGTGCTGCTCTTCGACGCGAAGACGTACCGGTACCTGGGGTTGCGTGAGCGGACCACGTCGAAGCTGACGAACAAGGCCTACGACCAGTCGCAGTACATCGTCGCCGACGGCGTGGTGGACCAGGTGTTCCAGCGCCCGTGAGCCGTAGTCCTACGAGTGGCCCAGTTCCGCCGACGCCTCGTCCGCGGTCTCCGGCACCGAGCCGGAGTCACGGGCCGGGCGCAGCGGGAACGGGTCCACCCGCGTCTCGTCGATCACCGGCAGGGCAGGCTGCGGGGGCTTGGGCATGACGGCCGCTTCGGAGTGGCCCCCGCAGCCGTAGGACAGGGAGACCACGCGGCCGTCCGCCGGGGCGAACTCGTTGGCGCACAGGCCGAAGGCCTGGCCCAGCGAGCCCCCCAGCGGGACCAGGAAACCGCAGCTGGCGCAGGGCGCCGGGGCCGCCTGGGCCATCGGCGTCTTCGCGCCGAAGGACTCCTCCCAGCGGTCGGCGGCGATATGCAGGCCGTAGCGGGACAGGACCCGGGCGCGGCGCATGCCCAGTTCCTCGGCGACCGCGGCGATCGAGCCGCGGGTCGGGACCACCGGAAGGTGCGACGGGGTGCCCGCGGTGAGCTCGGCGTCCTCCGCCTCGACCAGCTCGGCCATCTCCTCGGAGACCGGCGCGCTCGGCAGCGGCTCGTCCTCGCCGGTGTAGCCGGGCTCCAGGCGCAGGTCCTCGGCGTCGGTGGGGAGCAGATCGCCGGGGCCCATGTCGCCGGGGCGCAGGCGTTCGCTCCACGGCACCCACTCCGGGGCCAGCAGCGCGTCCGGGCCGGGGAGCAGGACGACCTCGTCCAGCGTCACCAGCTTCGCGCGGGAGGCGCGCGCCACCGTGACGGCCCAGCGCCAGCCTCGGTATCCGAGCTCCTTGCACTCGAAGAAGTGCGTGACGACCCGGTCCCCCTCGGAGACCAGGCCCGCGTGCTCGCCCACCACCCCGGGCGCGGCGGCCTCCTCGGCTGCGGCGCGGGCGAGGTCGACGGCCTCGGCGCACAGGCGGTCGGGGGTGCGGCTTCGCGTTGTCGCTGCGCTCACAGGTATCGCTTCTCTCCTACGCCGTCACTCGGGTGCGCCGGCCTGAAGGCGGTGGGTGCGGACGGAGCGGACCGGAGGACCGCGTCGACGTCCGCGCCCGATCGCGCTCGGGCGCACCTGCTCCCATCCATTCTGCGGGATGCCGGAGAGGCGCGCGGCCGAGAACGTTCGCCACGGCGCGCTACGCACGCTACCTGCTCGCCGCCGCTCGGCCTACACCGACGTGATGGTTCGTTGCCCCCAGTGGGCCCGCGGCGGCACTTCATATGCGTTCATACGAGCGGTAACCGCACTACTCACAGCTTTCTCGGGGCACTATGACGGGGTGGCAGCCACGAGGACACCCCAGGGAGCCACCGGGATCGGTGGCGGTTCGGGCCGGATCACCCAGATGACCGGGCCCGTGCGCGCCGTCGGCCGTGCCCTGCACTTCCCGTTCACCGGTACGGCCCGCGGCATCCGCAAGGCGACCCACGCGCACGGGGCGGGCGAGTCCGGCCTCGGCAAGCTGATCGAACTGCACGCGGTCAACGGCGCCGGGGACGTGATGATCACCGTCGCCCTCGCCTCCACGGTGTTCTTCTCGGTGCCGACCGACGAGGCCCGCGGGCGCGTCGCCCTGTACCTCGCCATCACCATGGCCCCCTTCACGGTCCTCGCCCCCGTGATCGGCCCGCTCCTCGACCGCCTCCCGCACGGCCGCCGGGCCGCCATGGCGGGCGCCATGCTCGCCCGGGCGATGCTCGCGCTGATCATCGCCGGGGCGGTCGCCACGGGCAGCCTGGAGCTGTACCCGGCGGCCCTCGGCGTACTGGTGGCCTCCAAGGCGTACGGCGTCGTCAGAAGCGCGGTCGTGCCCCGTCTGCTCCCGCCGCGCTTCTCCCTCGTCAAGGCCAACTCCCGCGTCACCCTCGGCGGTCTCCTCGCCACCGGTGTCGCGGCCCCCATCGGCGCGGGACTCCAGGCCATCGGACCGCGCTGGCCGCTCTACGGCGCCTTCGTGATCTTCATCGCCGGGATGTTCCTGTCCTTCTCGCTGCCGCCGAAGGTCGACTCCGCCAAGGGCGAGGACGTGGCACTGCTCGCCGCCGACGAGGAACACCTGCACGGGCCGCACCTCAAGCCCCTCAAGCGGCCCGGGCTGCGCACGGTCGGCACCGCCGTCACCCACGCCCTCGGCGCGAACGCCGCCCTGCGCTGGCTCTCCGGCTTCCTCACCTTCTTCCTCGCCTTCCTGCTGCGCGAGCATCCGCTGACCGGCGAGAGCGCGGCGGTCTCGCTGGGCCTGGTGGCCGTGTCGGCGGGCGTGGGCAACGCGCTCGGGACGGCGGTCGGCGCCTGGCTCAGGTCGCGGGCCCCGGAGATCATCATCTTCACGGTGGTGGCCATCGTGCTGGGCGCGGCGATCACGGCGGCGATCTTCTTCGGGGCGTTCCTGGTGGCCTGTCTGGCGGCGGTCGCCGGCTTCTCGCAGGCCCTGTCCAAGCTGTCGCTGGATGCGCTGATCCAGCGGGACGTGCCCGAACTCGTCCGCACCTCGGCGTTCGCCCGCTCCGAGACGCTGCTGCAGGTGGCGTGGGTGTTCGGCGGCGCGGTCGGCATCGTGATGCCGCTCAACGGCTATCTCGGCCTGTCGGTGGCCGCCGCGGTCGTCGCCGCTGGCTGGCTGGCCACGGCGAAGGGGCTGCTCAGTTCGGCCCGGCACGGCGGCGCTCCCAAGGCGCGAGTGGCGTAACGAACAGGGCTCGCCGCACCCCGCGTAGAGGGACCGCTGTACCCGCCCGATAGCCTTCCGCCATGACCACGCTGCAATCCGATGTGCGACGCCGCCGCGCCGTCGCCGCCGCCGGCCTCGTTTCCGCCGGACTGCTCGTCCTGTCGGCCTGCGACAAGCCGACGCCGCGCGTCACCGTCACGGTCGGTTCGACCTCGGTGAGCTCCGAGGCCGTCTGCTACGACGACGGCAACGACCTCGGCAAGGCGAAGGCCGCCAAGTGCGCCCTGGAGAAGTCGGACGTCAAGACGCTCAAGGTCAAGCAGAGCGAGACCCTGCGCGTCGGCGTCGACCAGAAGGTCGCGGACACCGGCTGGGCGCTGTGGATCAACGGCCAGCAGATCACGTACGCCTACAAGAAGTCGTACTACTCCTTCGAGGGCGTCGACCTCTTCGCCCAGCAGCAGGGCCAGGCCCCGCAGAAGACGCTGTACATCAGCATCGTCGAGCAGGACAAGCAGTCCTCCGGCCAGAGCAAGGCGTACAAGGGCGTGTGGAACTTCAAGCTGGAGAACTCCGACTACTGATCCGCCGTATCCCGATGCGCATCCTCGTGGCCACCGCCGTCCCGGTCGAACGGGACGCGGTGGCCCACGCGTTCGAAGGCACCGGGCTCCCTGTGGACGTCCTCGCCGTGGGGGTCGGGCCCGCTCTCGCCGCCGCCTCCACCGCCACCGCGCTCACCCGGGCCGCCGTGGCGGGTTCTCCCTACGGCCTCGTGGTCTCCGCCGGGATCGCGGGCGGCTTCCTGCCGCACGCGCCGGTCGGCTCGCTCGTCGTCGCCGACGAGATCACCGCGGCCGACCTCGGGGCGGAGACCGCCGACGGGTTCGTGCCGGTGACCGAGCTGGGCTTCGGCGTCGTCACCCACCGTCCGCCCGAAGCACTCGTACGGGCCGCGGTGGCCGCGACCGGGGGGCGCGCCGGAGCCGTGCTCACCGTCTCCACGGTGACCGGTACGGCCGCCCGCGCGAGCGCCCTGAGAGCACGCCATCCCAGCGCCCTCGCCGAGGCCATGGAGGGCTTCGGGGTCGCCGAGGCGGCCGGGGCACACGGAGTACCGGTGCTGGAGATCCGTGCCGTGTCCAACCCGGTCGGTCCGCGCGACCGGGCCGCCTGGCGCATCGGCGACGCCCTCGCGGCCCTGACGCAGGGGTTCGGGAAGCTGACGCCCGTACTGGAGAGTTGGAGACACCATGACGACTGAGCCGACGACCGGACCGCTGAAGATCGCCTACTCCCCCTGCCCGAACGACACGTTCGTCTTCGACGCCCTCGCGCACGGCCGGGTGCCGGGGGCGCCCGCGCTGGACGTGACCTTCGCCGACATCGACATCACCAACGGGATGGCGGAGCGCGGTGAGTTCGATGTGCTGAAGGTGTCGTACGCCGTGCTGCCGTACGTCCTCGACGAGTACGCACTGCTGCCCTGCGGGGGCGCGCTGGGGCGCGGGTGCGGGCCGCTGGTGCTGACGCGGGAGGCCGGGGTTGGGGGCACCTCCCACGCTTTCGGCAGTGGGGGACTCACCGGCCGTACCGTCGCGGTGCCGTCCGAGAGGTCTACGGCGTATCTGCTGTTCCGGCTGTGGGCGGCGGACGTCCTCCCGGGCGGGGTCGGGGAGATCGTGGTGCTGCCGTTCCACGAGATCATGCCGGCCGTGCGGGACGGGAAGGTCGACGCGGGGCTCGTGATCCACGAGGCCCGGTTCACCTACCAGAACTACGGTCTGCACAAGCTCGCGGACATGGGCGAGCACTGGGAGTCGACGACCGGGCTGCCGATTCCCCTGGGGGCGATCATCGCGAAGCGGTCACTGGGGGCGGAGCGGCTGTCACTGATCGCCGAGTCCATCCGTACGTCCGTGCGGGCCGCGTGGGACGAGCCCGAGGTCTCCCGGCCCTATGTCATGGAGCACGCGCAGGAGATGGATCCCGCCGTCGCCGATCAGCACATCGGTCTGTACGTCAACGAGTTCACCGCGGACCTCGGCGACGACGGATACGCGGCGATCCGGGGGCTGTTGACCCGGGCGGCCGCGGAAGGCCTGGTGCCGGCTCTGCGGCCCGACGCGCTGTCGTTCAGCTGACGTTCTTCGTGGCGATCGGCCACTGCGCCATTTTCAGCATGCCCAGCACTCGGTGGATCAGGAATCCGGCCAGCGGGAGTTCCACGCACACCGCCAGTACCACCGACCACCACACCTCGGGGGTGCCCAGGGCCAGCGAGACGTCGAACCACGCGTCGCAGACCAGCAGGGCACCCGTCGCCACGGCCGCCACCACGACCCCCCGGTGGCGGCGCCAGCCGAGCAGGGCGGTGGCGGCCATCGCGAGCAGGAGCAGGACGTCGAAGCCGACCCAGGTGGTGCGCCACTGACGGACCGTGTAGCCGCTGGGGAGCGTGAAGGCCAGCAGGATCGTCCACGGGACGAGGCCGATGGCGCAGACGGTCAGCAGTTCCAGCGTGTGGCGCCGCTGCCGCCGGATGTACTCCAGCAACTGGGGGGACGGCGCCTCGGCCCGTATCTCGCTCATTACACGTCGAGTTGGTCGGCGACCGCTCTCAGAAGGCCGGCGATCTTGCCGCCGGCGGCCTTGTCGGGGTAGCGGCCGCGCTCCAGCATCGGCGTGATGTTCTCCAGGAGGGTCGTCAGATCCTGGACGATGGAGGCCAGTTCGTCCGGCTTCTTGCGCGTCGCCGCCGCGACCGAGGGGGTCGGGTCGAGGATGGCCACCGAGAGGGCCTGGTCACCGCGCTGACCGGCGACCACTCCGAACTCCACCCGCTGCCCGGGCTTCAGTGTCTCGACTCCGGCGGGGAGGACCGAGGAATGGACGAAGACGTCACCGCCGTCGTCGCGGGAGAGAAAGCCGAAGCCCTTCTCGCCGTTGAACCATTTGACCTTGCCGGTGGGCATGTCTGTCCTCGTCCTCGTACTCGTCGGAAAACTGCTTCTGAAACGGCTCTTGATAGCACTGGGGCGGGTCGTGGGACCCGCCGGTACCAAGGCTAATGGTCTTCAGGCCGGTGACAAGACGTCCTCCGGTTGTTCCTTCGCGCAGGGAACTACCCTGGTCCGGTGCGTGACAAAACCCAAACGAATTCCGCCGCTCCCGGTGACCGACTGATCCGTGCCGGAGCCATCGTGTTCTTCATCGGCGCGGTGGCCACTTTGGTCACCGTGGCCCCGTTCCTGCTCGGAACGAAGCCATTTCCGACGTACATGTTCGGATTGAGCATGCTCATGGCCGTCGGGTTCGTGGTGGCCGGTGCGGGCGTGCTGCAATCGGCCGCGGCCGGGAGACGTCAGGCGCGGGCCGGGCGGTAGTCCGCTCGATAGGCCGAAAACCATCCCGGGAACTCGGTGAGATCGCCGAGGACGACATCGGCTCCGGCCCCGGTCAGTTCCTCGGCGCTGCACGGCCCCGTGGGCACCCCGACCGAGAACGCCCCGGCGATCCGCGCCCCGCGCACATCGCCGAGGTGGTCGCCGACGTACACGCTCGCGCCCTGCTCGCGCAGCGCCTCGCCCTTCTGTTCGGCCCACAGGTTGCCGATCACCGCGTCGGGCTCCATGCCCAGGTGCTCCATGTGCAGCTTGGCGTTGGGCTCCCACTTGGCCGTCACGACGATCGCCCGCCCGCCCGCCGCCTGCACGGCGCCGATGGCCTCGCGGGCGCCGGGCATCGCCAGGGTGCCGGTGATGGCGTACGACGGGTAGAGCTCGCGGTAGAGGTCCGCCATGGCCGGAACCCGGTCCGCCGGGAACCAGTGCGCCATCTCCTCCGCCAGCGGCGGCCCGAGCCGCGTGACCACCAGGTCGGCGTCGACGTACGTCCCGGTCCGCTCCGACAGCTCCACCCAGCAGGCGTGGATGCCGGGGCGGGAGTCGATGAGCGTCATGTCGAGGTCGAAGCCGACGGTGGGACCGGGGGCGGAGATGCTTGTAGAGGCCATATGGGCCATTGTGCCGGGGGCACCGGGGGCGCGGACACCGGGTTTTCGGGGCCCGGCGGCGCTTTCGGGGCCTGCCAGGGCTGCGGGGCTGTCGGCGCCTAGGGGCCTATCGGCGCCGCTGGGAGCGCCACACCAGGAACAGCGCCGACGCCACGGCCGCCCCCCGCACGACCCACGGCCAGGTCTCGGCGACCGCGTCGTTCATGTGGCCCTGGGCGATCGGCTCGCCCCAGCGGCCCTCGTTCCTCCCCCACAGCCACAGGAGCCCCGCGGTGAGCGAGAGGCTGGGCAGGAACACGACGGCCCATTTGGTCTCCGCGTCGGTCAGCCGGCGCGAGGCCCACGCGATGAGCCAGCCGACGACCAGGACGAGCAGGTTGCCGAGCACGGCGCCGGCGACGAGCAGGGCGGCGGCCAGCAGC
>NZ_JBHVYZ010000050.1:0-62530 GCF_042880295.1 Streptomyces sp. NPDC058307 | reverse complement strand
GGGCGGCAGCTGCCGCCCCGCCCCGCCGGTCCGTCAAACGAGGGCGGCGCCGCAGGCGCTCATCAGAGCAGCTGAACGGGGGGTGCCCAAGCGGGGTCGCGGCCGGTGAAAGCGACCAGCCGGTCCATCGGTGGTGCGCTTGCGTCGATGGGGACTTCGGGGCCGAAGGGCATGCCGGGGCCACGGTATTCCGGCTGGATCACGCCTTCGAGCACGGTGAGGGCATGCTGGCACGTTTGAGGGTCCGGGTTCCATCGCTGGCCGGTCGCACGGGCCAGGTCCCAGCCGTGGCCGAGCGTTTCGATCAACAGCAGGTCGATGACGACGGAGCCCGGATAGGCGCCGCCGAGCAGCGGAACGTTCACGGTATCTGTGGCCAGGCCACCGGCCAGGGCCGATCGGATCGTGGTGGTGAGGTGCGCGATCACGGCACTCGGGTGGTCGGGGCCCGTGAACGCGGACGGGTCGGGCCGGTCGCTGCCGGACGGCTCGGTGAAGGCAGCATCGAAGTAGGTGAGCCAGCCCAGCAGGTGGCGGCGCAACGTGCTCACGTCGAAGTCGTCGCACGGTGTGGGGAGCTTGTCCTGCTCGGGAGTGATGCCGGGGAACTGGTGAGCCAGGTCCTCGAGTACCGCAAAGATCATGGAAGCACTTTCTCTGATAGGTGACTATATCGAGTGTAGTGCACTGTCAAAGGTTCACGGCCGGGCAGGGTCTAGAGTCATGGGGGTGGTGACACAAGAGGCCGGACGGCGGGCCGAATACGCAGCTGAGACCCGTCGAGCGATCCTGCTGGCAGCGCGAACCCTGTTCGTCGAACGGGGCTATTTCGACACCCGGGTGCAGGACATCGCCCGTGCAGCGCGGGTAGCAGCGCCCACCGTCTACGCGGCGGTCGGAGGCAAGAGCGGTGTGCTACGCACACTCATCGAGGACGGGGTCCGCGCCGCTGAGGCCGGCGGCATCCACGAGCGGATCGCTGCGCAAACCGACCCCGGCGCGCTGCTGCGCATGCTCGTGGACGGCACTCGAAGCGAGTTCGAGCTCTGGTCGCCGATCATGCGTCAGGCGATCGCCGCCGCACCCCAGGACGCCGGGATCCGGGAGACCGTCAGCACTGCGCACGACAGTCTGCGCCGCGGATTGCAGGCCACTGCCGCCCGGCTCGCAGAACTGGGCGCACTGCGTGCCGAAGTCACCGTCGAGGAGGCTGCGGACGTGCTCTGGTACTTCCTCGGCAACGCCTCCTACTTCACACTCACCGACGACTGCCACTGGCCGCTCGACCGCTCCGCCGACTGGCTGCACCGAAGCCTCACCGCCGCGCTGCTCGGCACGTAAGGAAATGGCCGGCCAGGACCCCACGCCGTGGTGGGCGCGGCGGCCGCGGACTCCAGGGGGCTGGGCTGGCTTCCCGGTGGAGGCGGTCGGTGGGCCCAGCCGGGGTTCCGGAGTTTTGATCATGCCGGGGAGGCGGAATATCGGCGGCAATGGCCTTGTTGCTCGCCCTTGTTGATCAACAAGGAGGCCCCATGTCTGTGATCCTTCGGCCCCGCGCGCTACGTTCCGGCGACCTCGTGGTCGTTACCGCACCCTCGGGCCAGCTTGAGCCGGGTGAGGAACCACTGCTCGCCCGCGGTGTGGCGATACTGGAGCGGATGGGTTTCCGCGTGCGAGTCAGCCCGATGGTCAACCCGGCGCAGAATCGCTGGTGGGCGTCGGGCACTCCGGCGGAGCAGGCCGCCGAGCTCAATGGTCTGCTCCGTGACCCGAAGGTGCGGGCCATCGTCGCGCATACCGGTGGACAGGCGACCATCGGCTATCTTGATTTGATCGATCTGGACGCGATCCGGGCCGACCCGAAGCCGATCCTCGGCTACAGCGACATCTCGCTGCTGCACATGGCGTTGTACGCCAAGACCGGCCTCGTCGGCTTCCACGCCGACATCGTCACCCACGGTTTCGGCAGCGATTGGTACACGTTGGGCGACAAGGCCCGTCGGTCCGAACTCGTCGACCTCTACGCCCGTGTACTCACCAAGGCCGAGGCGCCGGGCGTACTGCCGGGAACGGGGGCTTGGGAATCCTGGCGGCCGGGCCGCGCGCAGGGACCACTGGTCGGCGGCTTGCTGAACCGCCTGGTCCTACTGCAGACGACGCCATTCGCACTGGCCGCCGAACGGTTCGACGGCGCCGTCTTGTTCTGGGAAGAGCTACAGCGGCCGGTCACGCGGATCTGGAACGACCTGCATGCCTTGCGGCTGTCCGGTGTGCTGGACCGGATCGCGGGCATGGTGGTCGGCATCCCGACCGAGGTCACGCCCTACGAGGGCGGCGGTGACCAGGTCGGTCTGCGCGACGTTGTGCTCGACGTCCTGGCGCAGCGTGACATCCCCGTCCTCGCCCAGGTCGACTTCGGCCACACCTCGCCGAACCTGCCGCTGCCTCTCGGCGTCCGCGCGGACGTGGACGCGGACAACCAAACGCTGTCCCTGCTCGAGTCGGCGGTCGCGGAAAGCTGAGTTCTGTTGGATGTTGACGCCGGCCCGGAGAGCTGCGACCCGTCGGGTTCCGCTTCTCCCGATCGGCCCGTCTGACATGCCCGTCGCGCCGACCTATCCATAAGCTGCTCGACAAGAATGCCCGCAACTACGCAGGTGGGACCGGTCTCAAGTCGTCCCCAGCGCCCCATACACCTGGAGGGCACTGATGAACCTCACCGACTTGCTGGGCTCGGGAAGTGCTTGGTGCAAGCCCCGCAGGCGGTGCGGGTAGACCTCTGCGCGGTGCGTTTTTTCGACTGTTCGGGGCTGAACGCGTTGCTGGAGGGGCGTGAGCAAGCGTCCGCGGCGGGCATCCGCTTCGGGGTGCGGGTGCCGGCCGGCTCGGTCGCGGAGCGCGTCCTCCAGCTCGCCGGAGCCGAGTCCCTCTCTTCGGACATCGAACCGGGAGACCTCATGAACCGGCCGGATTGGCGTGGCGTTTGACGAGGCGGTGACCGTTCTGGAGTCAGCGCGTTGGGCAAGGCGACACGCGTGTATCGGAGCGGTCCCAGGTCTCGCCGGCGTGGGGTTGGGAACCGCCGGGTCTGATGACCGCCCTGTGATGGCAGGTGGCCCCCGGTCTTCCCCTCGAAGGCCGGGGCTGTCGCCCGTGGAGTCCAGGTGGCGATGGGTGAACATCAGTCCAGGTGCTCTCACGGGATGCCGACCGACCCTGTGCGGCGGGACTGCGTAGTACTGCAGTCGTACACCGCAACCTGACGCGGCGTCACCAACGTTGACCGGCTGACTCAGATGGTGAGCGCCGAGCGCATCGGCATCTTACGGATCAGTTGGGTCGTCTTTACGGCTGGGTGCGTCGCTCGGCGGCGTCGAACGCGGGCGCGAGCGGGGCCAGCGTCGCGCGGAGTTGGTCGGGCAGTGAGCCGGAGGGCACGACCAGTCCTCGGACGCCGAAACTCCCGGCGGCCTCTGCGTTCCCGGCCGGCCGGAGCCAGCCTTCCATTGCGATGCGAACGGCAGCGGCCACGCTTGCCGCGAGAACGCGGGCTGTGTGCGCTTCGGCCTCACCCAGGCGTTCGGCGATCACCGCCGTGAGAGGGGGCTCGATGCCGGCGGTGGTATCGAGGAACGCGTCGCGCAGCGCGGTCTGGGTGGTGATCAGCAGCAGCGCCGCGTGTTCGCGCTCGCCGGTGTTCGTGTACTGCTCCACCACTGCTTCGGTGACGGCGTCGGCCAGGCGCACTCCTGCAGGCCGGCCCGCGACCGCCGCCGCGATCCGCGCCTCCCGGTCCGCGGTAACAGCGGAGACGATCGCCTGCTCGCGGCTGGCGAAGTAGTTGTTGTAGGTGCGCGGCGAGACCCCGGCCGCCTCGGCGATGTCCTCCACCCGCACCTGGTCCAGTCCGCGCTCCACGGCCAGCCGCAGAGCCGCCTCGCGTAGCGCCTCGCGCGTGGCCTGCTTCTTCCGCTCCCGCAGCCCTGGTGGTGGTGACGTCACGGCGCCAGCGTTCCACACAAACCTGCGTGGACGCAAACTTACGCGAGCGCAAACTTGCGTGCACGCATTTTTCCTGCCAGCCTCGACCGCCGGGACCGACAGAGAGGACGTCACCATGCGAGCAAGAGGAATGACCTACGACACCGGATTCGTCGTGCACGGCCAGATATCCCGCGAGCACTTCGATCCCGCGGTGGTCCGTCGCGAGTTCGCCATCATCCGCGACGACCTGCACTGCAAGGCGGTCCAGATCATCGGCGGCGATCCCGACCGACTGGAGCTGGCCGCCGGTGTCGCCGCCGAACTCGGCCTGGAGGTCTGGTTCTCTCCCTATCCGCTGGAGCTGGATCCAGAGCAGATCCTCATGCTCTTCCGCGACTGCGCCGCGCGAGCGGAACGGCTCCGGCAGCAGGGGGCCACAGTCGTATTCGTCGCAGGGGTCGAACTGAGCGTGGTGAACCGCGGGTTCCTGCCCGGAGAGAGCCCCGAGAAGAGGGTCGAGCATCTGATGCGCCGGCCCGAGCGGCGGGCCGAAGCAATGCGCGAACTCGGCGTGCACATCAACGCATTCCTCCGCGACGCGGCGGCCACGGTCCGCGAGCACTTCCAGGGCAAGCTCACCTACGCATCCATCCAGTTCGAACAGGTCGACTGGACTCCCTTCGACATCGTGACGTTCGAACTGATCCGCTCCGCCGAAGTCGCCGACCGGTTCCGGCACGCGGTGCGCACCCTGGCCCAAGGCCCGAAGCCGCTCGCCATCACCGGGTTCGGCACGGCCGCCTACCGCGGCGCGGGAGACCGCGGCGGGCGGGTGCTGGAAGTGGTCGAGCACGACCCACAGACCAAGGCCCCTGTACGGCTGAACGGCATATACGAGCGAGACGAGGCCGGCCAGGCCGCATATCTGAGCGAGCTGCTGGAAATCTTCGAGACCGAGGGCGTGGACAGCGCGTTCGTGTTCCTCTTCGCCTTGCCCGGCTACCCGCACCGCCCAGATGGAGACCCCAGGGACGACTTGGACCGGGCCGGGCTGGGCATCGTCAAACTCCTCGAAGGACGCCGGGGGCAGACCTACCCCGACATGGAATGGGAACCCAAGGCCGCCTTCACGGCAGTGGCGCAGCGGTATCGAAGGTGACAGGCACCGCACACAATGACCACGGCTCGGGATCTGCACTGCTCCACTGCGCAGATCCCGAGCAGATGGAAGCGGTTGCTGAACCGCGGCCCGCACCCACCAGATCATCCGGATCTGTGAACGCCAGGGAATCCCGTTCTGGCGGACCGCGCCTATATGGAAGCCGGCCCGTGGGTGACGACGGCCTCAGACGCCCGCCGGGCCGTGATCTCACGCCTAACCAACAGACCGTCAGCGGACTTCCTGCGCTCCCAGGCCGATGCCCCACTGGCATGTGACTTCTTCAAGACCATCACTCTGTCCGGGACACGGCTGTACGTGCTCGCGGTGATCGGGCACGCCGGCCGGCGCACACGCGTCCTGGGCGCGACGGCGCACCCGACCGCCTCCTGGGTGGCGCAGGCCGCGGGAAATCTCGTCATGGATCTCCAGGGCGCCGGCTGCCAGGCCCGCTACGTGATCCGGGACCGGGACGGGAAGTTCCCCGAACTGTTCGACACGATCCTCGCCGACGCGGGGATCGGGGTCGTGCTCAGTGGCATCCGGATCTCCCGCATGAACTCCATCATGGAGAGACGGGTGCAGACCTGCCGCCGTGAACTGCCGGAATGCACCCTGATCTGGAACCAGCGGCATCTCCTCCACGCGCTGCGGGAGTTCGAGCGGTTCTACAACGCGCACCGGCCGCACCAGGGCATCGCGAACGCCTGCCCGCTCCACCCGCTCCCCGAACCGGTCACCGATCACCGATCACCGATCACGATCCGGACGAAATCGCCAGCCTCGACATACATCGAACCGACCGACTCGGTGGCCTCCTTCACGAGTACCAACATGCTGCGTGATCAGGCCGGATGAGGTTTCCGGCAAGGGCAACGGCCCTGCGGGACGACGAGCAGCCAGCCGCCCTGCAACGACTCCTGCGCCCGCGAATTGGGAAGAGGCTTCCAGTCCACCCGGTAACGCCAGCGCTGTACCTTCCGACGCTGCCGCTCACGACGCCGCCACGACGACAAGGCCGGCAACACCGTGTACAGAGCCTCTGCATCTAGCCCCAACTCCTCGGCCACAACCGCCGAGTCCTCGCGCTCGACCGCAGCCGATTCGCTGCAAACCCGGTGGCTGCGCTTCGTGGCCGGCGAGGGAGAGCACTGGAAAGTGCCATCTCCCCCCTGCTCTCGCATACGATCTTGAAGAGTGGTGGAAACAGCAGGTCAAAGCCGCTCAGGGATTCGACCGATGAACTGGCTTATGAAGTTCATCTCGACCAAGGGCTTCATGCCGTTCGTCTGGTACCGCATCGCCCTCGGCATCGTCATCATCGCGCTGGTCACCATGGGCGTGCTGAGCCCCCACGCCGCGGAGTCGGCGGGCTGACCCGCGCGCCCGCCCGACACCCGTGACCCATCGCATACGTTCTGTGTAGCCGTCCGGTAGCGCACTGTCAGTGCTTGCGCCTAGGCTTGTACGCATGTCCCCCGATTCCCTGACCCCTGGTTCCGTACGCTCCGCCGCCGAGGTGAACGAGCAGATCCGGGCGCTCTGGATGCGCGCCGGCGGCACCCTGTCGTCCCAGGAGCGCACGGAGTACGAACTGCTGGTGGTCGAGTGGGCGGCCGCGATCCGCGCCGACATCATCGAGGCGGCCTGAGCCGCACATAGGCCGAAACTCCTTGTACGGCACCGCGGTTGCCTCCGGTAGCCTGCCCGGACCCACCGTCGAGCCTCCCTCGAAGTGAGGTCATGCCATGAGAGCGATCGTCGTGGGCGCGGGCATCGGCGGACTGACCGCGACGCTGAGTCTGCGCCGGGCCGGCCATGACGTGACGCTCGTCGAGCAGTCGCGGCGGCTCACCGAGATCGGCGCCGGCATCCAGCTCGCCCCCAACGCCACCCGTGTCCTGCGCCGTCTCGACCTGCTCGACAACGTTGCCCAACACGCCATGCGCCCGTCTCACATCAGCTTCCGCACCTGGTCCGACGGCTCCGAGATCTGCCGCTATGTCATCGGCCGGGAGGCAGAGGAGGAGTTCGGGGCGCCGTACCTCCAGCTCCACCGGGCCGATCTCCAACGGGCCCTGGCCGCCGCCGTACCGCCCGATGCGCTGCGCCTGGACACCGCCGTCGTGGGGATCGACCAGGACGACAAGGCGGCCCATGTGACCACCGCGAGCGGCGAACGCCTCGACGCCGACCTCGTCGTGGCCGCCGACGGCATCCGCTCCGCCGCCCGCCGGTGGCTCTTCGGCGCGGACGAGGCGGTGTTCTCGCACACCGCCGCCTACCGGGCCCTGCTCCCCGCCGCCGAGGTCGCCGACCTGGACCTCCCGGAGTACGCCGGCTGGCTCGGCCCGGACCGCCACGTCGTCCACTACTGGCTGCGCGGCGGTGAACTCCTCAACTTCGTGGCCGTTTTCGTGACGGACCGGGCGGCCCAGGAGTCGTGGACCGCGCGGGCGGACCCCGGCGAGCAGCTGCGCGCCTTCGCCGGCTGGGACCCCCGGCTGCTGACCGTCCTCGAGCGCGCGGGCCAGGTCTTCCGGTACGGCATCCACACCCGCGCCCCACTCCCCCGCTGGAACGTCGGCCGAATCACCCTGCTCGGCGACAGCGCCCACGCGATGGTGCCCTTCCAGGCCCAGGGCGCGGCCCAGGCCATCATGGACGCGGCCGTGCTCGGCGACTGCCTCACGGACACGGCACCGGACGAGGTGCCCGACGCCCTGGACCGGTACGTGCGCAGACGGGCCCCGGCCGCCACGGCCGTACAGGCAAGTTCCGCGCGTGCGGGCCACGACTACCACGTGCCGGACGGCCCCGAGGCCGAGGCGCGCAACGCCCGCCTGGTCACCCTCGCGGCCGAGAACAGGTTCGGCCCGCACTCGGCCGCCTGGCCGGTCGACGTCCTGGCCGACGGCTGACCGACCCGGCGATCCCCGACCGCCCCCGCCCCGCCCTCCGAATGTCACCGCACGCCCCTTGGCGCGGCACGCGCCATGCCCAACACTGAGCCGATGACGCAGCGTGTGGAGCTCGCGACCGTGATGGACCGGCTGGCCGTGGACGCCCTCGTCACCGACTACGCCGTGGCCGTGGACGACGGTGACTGGGAGGCGTACCGGGGACTGTTCACCGCCGACGGGCGGGCCGACTACCGCTCGGCGGGCGGGATCGAGGGGGACGCGCAGCACGTCGCCGCGTGGCTCGCGGAGAGCCTGCGGCTGTTCTCGATGCGCCAGCATCTGATCGTCAACCGCCGCATCCGGTTCGACGCCGTGGACCAGGACCCCGACACGGCCCACGTCCAGGCCGACTACATCAACCCCATGCGCCTCGCCGACGACACCTCCGCCACCGCCCCCGACTTCGTCTGCGGCGGCCGTTACGCCTTCGCCCTGCTGCGCACGGACGACGGCTGGCGGCTGCGCGAGGTCGTGGTGCGGGAGAAGTGCCGGCGTCTGCCGGACCCCCGGCCCGCACCTGTGATCAACTGATCCGACGCCCTCGGGTGGTCAACCGCACGCAGCACCGGGACCCACACGGGGTAGGAGGCGCCGTATGAACACGTTCGGCCACTGGCTTGCCTCCCCCTGGCGACGCTCCGCCGTCGCCGCGCTGGCGGGCGCCCTCCCCCTCCTCGCGTTCCCGGCACCGTCCCTGTGGTGGTTCGCCTACGTCGCCCTCGTCCCGTGGATCGCGCTGATCCGTTCGGCGCCCACGGCGAAACGGGCGGCGTACGACGGCTGGGCCGGCGGTTTCGGGTTCATGGTGGGGATGCACCACTGGCTGCTGCCGACCCTGAGCGTGTTCATCTTCGTCATCGGCGCCCTGCTCGGCGCGCTGTGGGCCCCGTGGGGCGCGCTGGTCCGGCACTTCCTGGCCGGGACGCCCTCACGCGGCCGGATCGCCGCCGCCCTGGCCGTGCTGCCGTCAGGCTGGCTCGGCATCGAGCTGGTCCGCTCCTGGCAGGGACTCGGCGGCCCCTGGGGCGTGCTCGGCGCCAGCCAGTGGGAGGTGGAACCGGCGCTGCGGCTGGCCTCGGTGGGCGGGGTGTGGCTGGTCAGCTTCCTGCTCGTGGCCGTCAACGTGGCGGTCGCCGTCCTGGTGACGGTCCGCACTTCCCGGGTCCCCGCCGTGGCGGGCCTGGTCGCCACGGCCGCCGTGACCTCGGCGGCCTGGATGTGGTCGCCGCGTCCCGACACGGGGGGCAGCACCCGGATCGCCGTCGTCCAGCCCGGTGTCGTCGACGGCCCCGACCGGCGCTTCGCCCGCGAGGAGCAGCTGACCCGCGATCTCGCAGGGCAGCACGTCGATCTCGTCGTCTGGGGCGAGAGCAGTGTCGGCTTCGACCTCGGGGACCGGCCCGACCTGGCCAAGCGGATCGCGGCCCTCTCCGAGGAGACCGGCGCCGACATCCTCGTCAACGTGGACGCCCGCCGCTCCGACAAGCCCGGCATCTACAAGAGCTCGGTGCTCGTGGGCCCCGGCGGACTCACCGGCGACCGCTACGACAAGATGCGGCTGGTCCCCTTCGGCGAGTACATCCCGGCCCGCTCGCTGCTCGGCTGGGCCACCTCGGTCGGCAAGGCCGCGGGCGAGGACCGCAGGCACGGCTCCCAGCAGGTCGTGATGAACGTCGGCCACGGGCTGAAGGTCGGCCCGATGGTGTGCTTCGAGTCGGCGTTCCCCGACATGAGCCGTCATCTCGCCGAGGACGGCGCCCAGTTGCTGATCGCCCAGTCGTCGACCTCGTCCTTCCAGCAGAGCTGGGCCCCCGGGCAGCACGCCTCGCTCGCCGCCCTGCGCGCCGCCGAGACGGGCCGCCCGATGGTGCACGCGACCCTGACCGGCGTCTCCGCCGTGTACGACGCGAACGGCCGGCGCGTGGGCCGGTGGCTCGGCACCGATGCCAGCGCCTCCCGCGTGTACGACGTACCGCTGGCGACCGGCACGACGCCGTACGTCCGCTTCGGGGACTGGACCGTCCACGCGGCCCTGCTGATCCTCCTGGCGTGGTGCGTCACCGACGGCCTGCGCGTGCTGCGGCTCAGGCGGACCGCTCCAGAACCGCTTGTACCACCCGCTCACACAGCTCATGGGTCGCCAGCGCGTCCCGGGCGCTGAGCACCTTCCCCGCGCGCACGGCGTCGAGGAAGGCGAGCACCGCCTGCTCGATGCCGCGCTGCCGGGCCACCGGCACCCAGTCGCCGCGCCTGCGCACGGTCGGCTGGCCCTTGTGGTCGATCACCTCGGCGAGGTTGAGCACCTGCCGCTTGGTGTCCTGCCCGGACACCTCCAGGATCTCCTCGGCCGAACCGCTGAGCCGGTTCATCACCCCGAGCGCGGTGAAGCCGTCCCCGGCGAGCTGGAGCACGACGTGGTGCAGCAGGCCGTCCGCCACGCGTGCGCGTACCGTCACGTCGTCGACCGGCCCCGGCACCAGGAAGCGCAGGGTGTCCACGACGTGGATGAAGTCGTCGAGGATCATCGCGCGCGGCTCCTCCGGGAGCCCGATCCGGTTCTTCTGCATGAGGATCAGCTCGCGCGGATGGTCGGCGCACTGCGCGTACCCGGGGGCGAAGCGTCGGTTGAAGCCGACGGCCAGACTCACGTTCCGCTGCTCGGCGAGCGCCACCAGCCGTTCCGAGGCGGCGAGTTCGTAGGCGAGCGGCTTGTCGACGTACGTCGGTACGCCCGCCTCCAGCAACCGCTCGACGATCTCGGGGTGCACGCTCGTCGGCGCGTGCACGAACGCGGCGTCGAGGTCCTGGGCGAGCAGCGAGTCGAGGTCCCGGTGCCGTTGCCCCTCGGGCAGGTGGAGCCCGTCGGCGACCCGGGTCAGGGTGGCCGGGGTCCGCGTCTGCACGTGCAGTTCGACGCCGGGCCGGCCGCCGAGCACCGGCAGATACGCCTTCTGCGCGATGTCACCGAGTCCGATGCAGCCGACCTTCACGTGGACTCCTCCAGGTTGTCCGGCCAGGGCCTTGCCGGAAGCATACGGCGGCGGCTGCGAACCCCGGTCGGCGGCCGGGAATTCGCTGGTGGTGAGGGGTGAGGTGGGTCAGGATGCGAGCATGACGACTCAGCGCCCCGAACCCGCGACCACCGCCGACGAACGCAGCATGCTGGAGGGCTGGCTGGACTACCACCGGAGCACCCTCGCCTGGAAGTGCGAAGGCCTGACCGACGCCCAGCTCAGGACCGCCTCGGTGGAGCCCTCCACGCTGTCCCTGATGGGCCTGGTACGGCACATGGCGGAGGTGGAGCGCAGCTGGTTCCGCCGGGTCCTGACCGACGAGGACGCGGGGCCGATCTACTACAGCGAGGCCGACCCGGACGGCGAGTTCCGTCTCACCGAGTCCGACACCTGGCAGGAGGCCTACGGCACCTGGCAGGCCGAGATCGACAAGAGCCGGGAGAACGCGGCCCGCTTCGGCCTGGACGACGTCACCGTGGGCAAGCACCGCCGCACCGGTGAGCGGTTCAACCTGCGCTGGCTCTACACCCACATGATCGAGGAGTACGCCCGGCACAACGGCCACGCCGACCTGATCCGCGAGCGCATCGACGGTGCCACCGGCGACTGACGTCAGCACCGGGAGGCGGGAGCACACCGTACGGGGACGGAGATCACCCGTGCGGGGCAACCTCCGCTCGTCCGCTGTCGCCAAGGCCGCCCGAACCAGCAGAGTGACGTGGGTGCATCGAACCACGACTACCGCAACGCTCCTGGTCACCGTGGCTGTCTCGGCCCTCACCGGCTGTGTGACAGTCCAGCGTCCACCCGTGTCGGGGCCGCCCCCGACGACGGCACCGTCGCAGCCGCCGGGGCCGGTGGACGCCCGTCCGGACGGTCAGGCGGAGCCGCAGATCGTGCAGGCCCCGGCCCAGGAGGCGCTGTCCATGATCGGCCCGTCCCCGTCCTCGAAGCCGGGAAGAGCCGCGCCGCGCGACGACAGGGCCCCGGGGGCCGCGGCGGCTCCCGCGCAGCCGCGGGACCGACAGCCGGCGCACGCGCATCCGGCGCACCCCGAGCGCCCCGGGCGCCGGGCCCACCCGGAGCCGTGGCACCCGGGCTCCTCGCACCACCGGCAGCCGCGCGTCGAGATCCCGGACGTGGCCAGGTCGGTTCCCAAGTCGGTTCCCAAGGGGGCGAAGGACGTCTGCGCGCTCGGCAGGAAGTACGGCCGCTGGCAGGAGGGCAGCCCCGAAAGGGTCATCTGCGAGCAGACCTACGGACGGTGAGACCCCCAGGTCTCAGGGCCGCTGCCGCGGCGGCCCCCACCGTCCGTCACCGCCGGATCCCCCGTCGCCGAGTCGCAGCTCCAGTCTGCTGATCGCCGCCCGCACGCCGTGGCTGTAGCTGTCCTCCCCCAGGACGTCCGCCGCCCTGCGGGCCCGGCGCAGATGGGTGCGGGCGGCGTCCGCGCGGGCGAGCCGCACATAGTCGGCGGCGAGGTTGAGGTGCAGCGTGGGATACAGGGCGCGCACGGCGAGCGCGCTCTCGTGCCGGGCCGGCCGGTCGTCGGTGAGTTCCTCGGCGGCCGTCAACGCCCTGAGGTCCCAGGCGAGTTCGTCGCAGGGGTCGTCCTGGGCGTCGGCCATGTAGTGGGCCAGGGTACAGCGGTGCAGCGGGTCGCCGTCCTCGCCGATCTCCGCCCACAGGGCCAGGAAGCGGTGGCGGGCCTCCTCCCGGTCCCCCGCGTGACACAGCATGACGACCTGCCCGATCCGTGTCATCACGGCATCCGGCGCCGTCTGCTCCTGTCGCTCCGTCACACGTCCTCCATGCCCCTGGCCGACTGTCGTCGCTGTTCCTTCGACGCTAGCCGCCGCCACTGACAATCCCGGTCAGGCGGGACCGGGCCGGGTCGGTGCGGCACCGGCCCGGTCGCCGGTGGAGGGGTCAGCCGAGGTTCGGGATCGTCCAGTCGACGGGCTCGTGGCCCTGCCGGGCGATCGCCTCGTTGATCTGCGTGAACGGGCGGGAGCCGAAGAACTTCTTCGCCGACAGCGGGGAGGGGTGCGCACCCTTGACCACCACGTGCCGGCTCTCGTCGATCAGGGGGAGCTTCTTCTGCGCGTAGTTGCCCCACAGCACGAAGACCGCCGGGTCGGGCCGCTCGGCCACCGCGCGGATCACCGCGTCGGTGAACTTCTCCCAGCCCTTGCCCTTGTGGGAGTTGGCCTCACCGGCACGGACCGTGAGCACCGCGTTGAGCAGCAGGACGCCCTGTCGGGCCCACGGCATGAGGTAGCCGTTGTCCGGGATCTCCAGGCCCAGCTCCTCCTTCATCTCCTTGTAGATGTTCCGGAGGGAGGGCGGGGTCCTGACGCCCGGGCGGACCGAGAAGCACAGCCCGTGTCCCTGGCCCTCGCCGTGGTACGGGTCCTGACCGAGGATGAGGACCTTCACCCGGTCGTACGGCGTCGCGTCGAGGGCGGCGAAGACCTCCTCGCGCGGCGGATAGACGGGACCCCTCGCCCGCTCGTCCTCGACGAACTCCGTCAGCTCCTTGAAGTACGGCTGCTGCAGTTCGTCGCCCAGAACCCCGCGCCAGGACTCGGGCAGCATGGCGATGTCGGTCACGTCAATTCCTCACGATGTGCGGTCACTTGCAGACTTCAGAACCTACAGGCGGCCACTGACATCCGCTGCTACCAGCTGGTCTTCCAGTACAGCTCCCACATCGTCATCATGGTCGCCGGGTCGATGACCTTCTCGAGGCCGCCGACCTCCTCGTTGGCGGCCACGTACTGCTTGCCCTGCCACAGCGGCACCAGCCGTGCGTCGTTCACGAAGACCTGCTGGGCTTCCTTGATCTGCGGCGTCACGGCCCCGCGGTCGCTCTCCGCGCGCGACTCCGGGAGCAGCTTGCCGGTGATCTCGGGGGCGTTGTACGGGGTGCCGAGCGCGTTCTGCTTGCCCACGAAGGGCGCGATGAAGTTGTCGGCGTCGTGGAAGTCGGGGAACCAGCCGCGCCCGAACACCGGGTACTCGCCCTTCTGGTAGCCCTCTACGTAGGTCTTCCACGGACGGCTCTTGAGGGTGATCGTGAAGAGACCGGAGGCCTCCAGCTGCCGCTTGAGTTCCTGGAAGGCGGGCTTGGTCGTCGAGCCGTAGCGGTCGCTGGTGTACCAGAGGGTCAGCGGGACGCGCTCGGTGATCCCCGCTTCCTTGAGGAACTTCTTGGCCTTGGCCACGCTGGGGTCTCCGAAGTCGTCGAAGAAGCCCGTGGTGTGGCCGGTGAGTCCGGCCGGGACCATGGAGTACAGCGGCTCGACGGTGTCCTTGTAGACGTAGTGCACGAGCGCCGGGCGGTCGACGATCTGGGCGACGGCCTTGCGGACCGCGGGCTTCGCGGACCACGGGTCGCGGGGGTTGAACACCAGGTAACTGATCTCGGTGGTGGGGTTCTCGACGAGCTGGAGCCCCTCCTTCTGCTGGTTGACCTCGATGTCCACGGTGTCGGAGGCGCCGAGCCCCCGGTACACGACCGAGATCTCCTTGTCCTTGAGGGCCTTGACCATGTCGTCGGAGCGCTGGAAGTAGCGGATGGTGACGGCCTTGTTCTTGAGGTCCGCTATGCCCTTGTAGTTGTCGTTGCGGACGAGCTCGGCCTTCTCGCCCTCCTGGTAGGAGTCGAGGCTGTAGGGCCCCGAGCCGCTGATCTTCCCGTCCTTGCGGATCGCGTTCGCGGAGTACTCCTCGGGGTCCACGATCGACATGGCCGGGGTGGTGAGCACGAGCGGGAAGGTGGCGTCGGGCTGACTGAGGTGGAAGACGACCTCGCGGTCGCCCTTCACCTGCACCCGGGAGAGCGTGCCCAGCAGACCCGCGGGGCCGCCGTTGACGTTGATCTTCTTGATCCGGTCGATCGAGTACTTGACGGCCTTGGCGTCCAGGGTGTGCCCGTTGGAGAACTTCAGGCCCTCACGCAGCGTGCAGCTGTACACGGTGCTGGTCGCGTCCGTGAACTCACAGCGCTCGGCGGCGTCGGGTTCGGGGTCGGACACACCGGGCGAGTAGTTCAGGAGCGTCTGGTAGACGTTGCGGAACAGCTCCCAGGAGTTGTCCCAGGAGGCCGCGGGGTCCAGGGTGGCCGGGGCGCTGGTGGTCCCCACGACGATCGCCTTCCCGCTGTCGGAGGAGTCCGAGGAGAACACACCACATCCGGCCACCGTGGATATGGACACGAGCGCCGCGAGAGGCGGCAGATATCGGTTCCGCTTGAACACGCGCTTGCTCCTCGAAATGCCGTGCCGAGAGTCGGCAAAACATACCGCAGCACCACGCACACTCAACCGGTTCGGTCACAGGCGGCTTGACGTCGCACCGGTGATGACCCCGTAAGGCCGCTGTGAGGCTTTTGTGAGTCGACACGGGCGCCGCCGGTGTCAACGGGCGCCCGTGCCGAGGCGACGACGGTCAGCCCACGCCGGCGTTGAGGAAGATGCCGCCGTCGACGACGAGCGTCTGGCCGGTGACCCAGTCGGACTGCGCCGAGGTGAGGAAGGCCGCGGCACCGCCGATGTCGGAGGGCACGCCGAGCCGGGCCAGCGGGTAGGACGCGGCCGCCTCCTCCTCCCGGCCCTCGTACAGGGCCTGCGCGAACTTGGTCTTCACGACGGCCGGGGCGATCGCGTTGACCCGCACCTTGGGGGCGAACTCGTGCGCGAGCTGCTGGGTGAGGTTGATCATCGCGGCCTTGCTGACGCCGTACGCGGCGATGAAGGGCGAGGGCGCGAGGCCCGCGACGGAGGCGATGTTGACGATCGCGCCGCCGTTGTCCTTCTGCCAGGCGTGCCAGGTCTTCTGGGCGAAGCCGAGCGCGGAGATGACGTTGGTCTCGAAGACCTTGCGCGCCACGTTCAGGTCGAGGTCGGCGATGGGCCCGAACACCGGGTTGGTACCGGCGTTGTTGATGAGGTAGTCGACGCGCCCGAAGGCCTCCATGGCGCGCTCGACGGCGACGGCCTGGTGCTCCTCGTCGTGCGCCTTGCCGGCGACGTAGACGGCGCGCTCGGCGCCGAGCTGCTCGACGGCCTCCTTGAGGGCGTCCTCGGTGCGGCCGGTGATGACCACCCGGTCACCGCGCGCGACGAGCGCCTCGGCGACGCCGTAGCCGATACCGCGGCTGGCGCCCGTGATGAGCGCGACCTTGCCGGAAAGCTCGGGGAGTTGCGAAGTCATGGTCCTGTTTCCCTAGTTCAGCGGTCCGCCGGCGACGTACAGCACCTGGCCGGAGACGAATCCGGCCGCCTCGCCCGTGAAGAAGGCGATGGCGTTGGCGATGTCGTCGGGCTCGCCCACGCGCGCGACCGGGATCTGGGTGGCGGCCGCGGCCTTGAACTCCTCGAAGCCCATGCCGACGCGCTCGGCGGTCGCGGCGGTCATGTCGGTGGCGATGAAGCCGGGGGCGACGGCGTTGGCGGTGATGCCGAACTTGCCGAGCTCGATGGCGAGGGTCTTGGTGAAGCCCTGGAGCCCGGCCTTGGCGGCGGAGTAGTTGGCCTGGCCGCGGTTGCCGAGCGCAGAGGACGACGACAGGTTGACGATCCGGCCGAAGCCCGCGTCCACCATGTGCTTCTGGACGGCCTTGGTCACCAGGAAGGAGCCCCTGAGGTGCACGTTCAGGACGGTGTCCCAGTCGGAGACGCTCATCTTGAACAGCAGGTTGTCGCGGAGGACGCCCGCGTTGTTGACGAGGATCGTCGGCGCGCCGAGCTCCTCGGCCACGCGCGCGATGGCGGCCTGCACCTGCGCCTCGTCGGAGACGTCCGCGCCGACCGCGATCGCCCGGCCGCCGGCCGCGGTGATCTTCTCCACGGTGTCCTTGCAGGCGGCCTCGTCGAGATCGATCACGGCGACCGCGCGGCCCTCGGCCGCCAGTCGTACGGCGGTTGCCGCGCCGATGCCGCGCGCGGCGCCCGTGACCACGGCTACCCGCTGCTCAGTGGTGGACATTGCTGGTTCTCCTCGCCCTTGAGAAAACGACCTGGGGAAATCGACCTGGGAAATCGACCTGAGAAGGTACGGCCCATTCGGTGAGCGACCGCTTAGTACCTTCAGCCACCCGTGACGCTAGAAGCCATGGCACGCGGTGTCAACGTCACACGAGCGGGGTGTGATCCATTACCTGACCAGCAG
This sequence comes from Streptomyces sp. NPDC058307, assembly GCF_042880295.1. Classification (NCBI taxonomy): domain Bacteria; kingdom Bacillati; phylum Actinomycetota; class Actinomycetes; order Kitasatosporales; family Streptomycetaceae; genus Streptomyces; species Streptomyces sp. NPDC058307. The sequence goes on along the minus strand of NZ_JBHVYZ010000050.1, from coordinate 45,236 downwards.
ATCGAGCAGACGCTCCGGCTCGGCGGCCGGATCGGTGGTGAGGCCGGTGTGCACGGGGCCCGGCTGGACGACGGTGGAGCGGGGCGCGATCAGCCAGCGGAAGCGCCGTCCGGCGTCGTCGCGCGCCGCCTGCCCGGCCGCCGCGCCCCCGGCGCAGACCCCTTCGACGGCCTGCAGCGCGGCCCGCACGCCGGCCACGTCCGCGTGCGGGTCGAGCGCCCGCAGCCGGGCCTCGTCGAGGTGGGTGCGCACACCGACGTAGGCCTTGGCACGGCAGTACACGAGCACCCCGGCGTTGATGCCCTCGCCGCGCTCGATCCGGGGGACGACCCGCAGCAGCGCGTACTCGAAGACCTCGCGGTCGTCGGTGCGGCCGCCCCTGATGATGTGGCGCTCGGTCACTGGATCCCCTCGATCCGCTCGTGGACGACGGCCGCGCGCGCGAGCAGTGGCCGTGCGTAGGTCCGCCGGAGCTCGTCCGGCGACTCGAAACCGGGCTCGTCCGCCAGCCAGGCGTCCGGGATCTCGGCGGTGACCTCGGCAAGCAGGTCCTCGGTGACCCGGGGTGCCAGTTCGGCGGCGGCAGCGGCGACATCCGGCGTGAAGGGTGTCAGGACGTGGTCCGAGGCGTCGTAGGGACGGGCGGCGGACTTCTCGGCGCCGGGCCAGTTGTGCTGCCAGATCATGGTCGCGCCGTGGTCGATGAGCCATACCTCGCGCCGCCACCACAGCAGGTTGGGGTTGCGCCAGGAGCGGTCGACGTTGTTGACCAGCGCGTCGAACCAGACGATCCGGCCGGCCTCCTCGGCGTCCACCGGGAAGGCGAGCGGGTCGAAGCCGAGCGCTCCGGAGAGGAAGTCCATGCCGAGGTTGGTGCCGCCGCTGGACTTGAGGAGCTCCTGCACCCGCTCGTCGGGCTCGCCGAGCCCCAGGTCCGGGTCGAGGTCCAGCGTCAGGAGCCGCGGCACCCGAAAGCCGAGCCGGCGGGCGAGTTCCCCGGCGACCACCTCGGCGACCAGCGTCTTGCGGCCCTGTCCGGCGCCGGTGAACTTGATGACGTAGGTCCCGTGGTCGTCGGCCTCGACGAGCCCCGGCAGCGAGCCGCCCTCACGCAGGGGCGTGATGTAGCGGGTCGCGATGGCTTCCTTGAGCATCGCCCCAGGTTACTGGCCGACAGCGAAGCGATAGCTCCGCTTTACCCGGCGCTGGTCTCGAACGCGTTTAGATCTCGACATCGTCTGAACACCCCGCGTCGGACGACCGTACCCATGGACAGCTGCACCACGTCCGCGTTGGAAGGAATGTCAGCATGACCAGCGAACTGCCCCACCCCGTTCCGGCTCCTGCTCGCCGTACCGTCGTGGCGGCGGTGGGCGCGGCGGGACTCGCCGTCGCGCTGACCGCGTGCGGATCGGGCGACGATTCCTCCGACTCCTCCTCGAGCCCCCAGGCGGGTGCGAACGCGAGCGGTGGAGGTTCGAGCGCGAGCTCCGGCAGCGGCTCCGGCGGCACCGTCCTGGCGAAGACCTCCGACATCCCCGAGGGCGGCGGAAAGATCTTCAAGGACCAGGGCGTCGTGGTGACCCAGCCGACGGCCGGCACCTACAAGGCCTTCTCGTCCAAGTGCACGCACCAGGGCTGCGCGGTGGGCAGTGTGGCCAACGGCGTCATCCACTGTCCCTGCCACAACAGCGAGTTCTCGGTCGCGGACGGCAGCGTCAAGAAGGGACCCGCGACCACGGCGCTGCCGGCCGAGCAGATCACGGTGAGCGGGGACTCGATCACGCTTGCGTGACCCGTGTGCGCCGGGTGGTCCCGAAGGCGGCCAACACCTCGTCCGTGGTCGCGAGGGTGGCGACGAGGGCGAGCGTGTGACGGATCATCGCCGGGGTGTAGTCGGAGGGCACCCCGGCAATCGCGTCCGTCACCACCACGGCCCGATAGCCGCGGTTCACCGCGTCGAAGACGGCGTTGGGGACCGCCACGTTGGCGGAGACCCCGGTCACCACCAGGGTGCGGCAGCCGAGGTTGCGCAGCAGCGCGTCGACCTCGGTGCCCTGGATCGGCGAGAGTCCGTGCAGGCGTCGTACGACGAAGTCCTGCTCGCTCACCTCGATCGGGGCCGCCACCCGCACCGCGGTGGTCCCGGACAGCTGCTGGACGGGCAGGCGCTCGGCGGCGTGGAAGAGGCGGGCGTTGCGGTTGGCGCCGCGCCCGTCCGGACGGCGTTCGGCGATCGCGTGGATCACCTGGACCCCGCTTTCGTGCGCGGCGGCGACCAGTCGGGCGACGTTGGCGAGTGCGCCCGAGGTCCGTGCCGCACGGGCGAGTTCGGGCAGGGCGCTGTCCGGTCCGACGACGCCCTGCTGGCACTCGACGGTGAGCAGGACGGTGGCCGCGGGATCGAGCAGTTCGCTGAGTCGTTCGTACGACGGCACGGTGGCTCCTCGTCGCCGGTGGTCCGGAGCCGGTGACAGTAGTCACCATTGCGTGGGGACGGAAGACGACCCATCCTTTTCTGACGTGATGTCAGAGGATCTCTCCTCTGACACGACGTGAGAGAAAGAGGGGGGACGCATGACCGTCACTCAGCGTCGGGGCCGGAAGATCATGATGACGCCGGGCGAGCTGGACGAGTTCCTCACCAGCCAGCGCACCTGCCGGGTCGCCACGGTCTCCGCCGATGGCGCTCCGCATGTGAGCACGCTCTGGTTCGCCTGGGACGGCACCTCGATGTGGCTGTACTCCGTGGTGAAAAGCAAGCGCTGGACCGACCTGCGTCGCGATCCCCGGGTCGCGATCGTGGTCGACACCGGCGAGGAGTACGACGAGCTGCAGGGCGTCGAGCTGTCCGGGACCGTGGACTTCGTGGGCGAGGCCCCGCGCACCGGCGAGCTCCGCGCCGAACTCGACGTTCCCGAGACGCTGTTCGCCCGCAAGAACTTCCGCCTGGAGGAGATGCCGCACGACGGACGGCACGCGTGGATACGACTGACCCCGGAGAAGATCGTCTCCTGGGACTTCCGCAAGCTGGGGCCGGCCTGACTCAGACGGCCCTGTCCGCCGCCGACTTCAGCGCCTCGACCGCCGCCCGGATCGACGGGCGGCGGTCGGCGTCCGCGCGCCACACGGCGTAGATGTGCCGGCTGACCGACTGCCGTACGGGCACGGTCCGCACGCCCTCCGGGACCGGCCCGCGCCCGAGCCGGGGCGCCACGCACACGCCGAGTCCTGCGCCGACCAGGGCGAGCTGTGTCGGGTGCTCCTCCGCGCGGTGCGCTACTCGCGGTTCGATGCCCTTGGAACGCAGGGTGTGCATCAGCCACTCGTCGCAGAACTCGCCCTCGCCCCAGGTGACCCAGTCGTCCTCGGCGAAGTCCTCCAGGTCGACCTCGGCCCGATGCGCGTGGCGGTGGGTCACGGGCATCGCCACGTCGGCCGTGTCGTCGACGATCGAGGCCTTCACCAGCCCGTCCGGCATGGGCAGCGGCTTGTTGTACCAGTCCAGGACGACCGCGAGGTCGAAGTCACCGCGGATCACGGCGAGGACTGCGGCTTCCGGATCCATCTCGCGCGAGCTGATCCGCAGACCCCGATGCGCCGAGCGCAGTGCGCGGATCGCGGCCGGGAACAGTCCGCGCACCGCGGTCGGGAACGCGGCGAGCCGCAGCTCCCCCACCACCTGGCCGCGCTGGGCCTCCAGGTCGGACTGGGCGAGTTCGACCTGGGACAGGATGCGGGCCGCGTGGTCGGCGAGGAGCCGGCCGGCGTCGGTGAGCCGCACCCCCCGGCCGTTCTTGGCGAGGAGCTGCTGGCCGACCTCGCGCTCCAGCTTGGACATCTGCTGCGAGACGGCCGAGGTCGTGATGTGCAGGCCCTCGGCGGCGCCGCTGACCGAGCCGTGCCGGGCGAGGGCGTCGAGGGTGCGCAGGCGCTCCAGGTTCAACATGTAAGCAATGCTACGAGATATCTCGCGGGAAAACTCGCTTGTGCTACGAGATCGGGTGCTGGATCGTGGTCGGCATGACCACCGCGACCGTCACCGAAGCCCCGGTTCGGGCCTCCCGCCGACCCGCCCTGGACTGGCGTCTGCGCTTCGGCGTGCTCTCACTGATCTGGGGTTTCAGTTTTCTGCTCATCAAGGTGGGCACCGAGGCGTACGCGCCCTTCCAGGTGACACTCGGGCGACTGGTGTTCGGGACGCTGGTGCTCGCGGTGGCGATGGTGGTGAAGCGGGAGCGGCTCCCTCGCGGCGTGCGGACGTGGGGGCATCTGGCGGTCGCGGGGTTCCTGCTGAACGCGCTGCCGTTCTCGCTCTTCGCCTACGCGGAGCTGACGATCCCGTCCACGCTGGCGGGGATCTGCAACGCGACCTCGCCGTTGTGGGGGATGGTCCTGTCGCTCGTCGCACTGTCCGAGGACCGACCCACGCGCGTGCGTGTCGCCGGGCTCGGCCTCGGGTTTCTGGGGGTGCTGACGGTTCTCGGCGCCTGGCAGGGGTTCAGCGGGCTGGACGCCAGGGGGACGACCATGGCGCTGCTGGCCTCGCTGAGCTATCCGGTCGGGTGGATCTACGTGCGGCGGACGCTGGCCGGGGTGGGGTACTCCCACATATCCCTGACGGGGGCGCAGTTGCTGCTGGCCACGCTTCAACTGGCGGTCGTCACGCCGTTGTTCGCCGGCGTGCCGACGCGGGTCGCGGTGCTGCCTCTGCTTGCCGTCGCGGCTCTGGGTGCGCTCGGTACCGGGCTGGCCGTGCTCCTGCAGTACGGGCTGGTGGCGGAGGTGGGGCCGACGACCGCGCAGATGGTCACGTACTTCATTCCGGTCATCGCCACGGGGGCGGGGATCGCGGTGCTCGGGGAGTCGGTGGGCTGGCCGACGCCGGTGGGGGCGGTGGTCGTTCTCGCGGGGGCCGCGCTGACTCAGGTGCGGCGGGGCGTCTAGCGGGGTGGGGTGTGCGGATCGGTGGGGTGTGCGGATCGGTGGCGGCCGCGGGTTCGTTGTGGCTGGTCGCGCAGTTCCCCGCGCCCCTGGGCAGGTTGACCTTCCGCCTCTATACATGGTTTCGCGTCGATGCCGGGCCCAGAGCCTTCGCGATCGCGTCCGCCAGCGGGGAGACTTCGTCGCCCCCCAGCGTTGCCACGGTCACCCGGACCCCCTGCGGCGCGCCCATCCTGAAGCGCGCACCCGGGGCCACTGCCCAACCGGCGTGCAGGAGGCGGGACACCGCGCCCGTCTCGTCCCGGACCGGGATCCATACGTTGAGGCCGCTGCGGCCGTGCGCCTCGACTCCGCGTTCGGCGAGCGCGTCGATCAGCCGGTCGCGGCGCTCACGGTAGGCGGCAGCCACCTCCGCCGTGTCCAGTACGCCGTCCGCCCACAGGTGCGCCACCGCCCGCTGGGTGATGCGGCTGACCCAGCCGGGGCCCAGGCGGTGGCGGCCGTGGACCCGGTCGACGGTGACCTCGTCGCCGGTGAGGACGGCCAGGCGCAGATCGGGGCCGTAGGCCTTGGCCACCGAGCGCACGAAGGCCCAGTGGCGGGTGACTCCGGCCAGAGGGTGCACGGGGAGGTCGACGATGCCGTGGCCGTGGTCGTCCTCGATGAGGAGGGTGTCCGGGTGATCCTTCAGGACCGCGCGGAGGGCACGCGCGCGCGTGGCGGTCACCGAGGCGCCGGTCGGATTCTGGGCCCGGTCGGTGACGACCAGGGCTCGGGCGCCCGACTCCAGGGCCCGGCGTACGCCTTCGGCCCGCGGCCCCTCGTCGTCCACGCCCACCGGGGCGATGCGCAGGCCGAGCGCCGGGACCAGGTCGAGGAGGCTGCCCCAGCCGGGGTCCTCCACGGCGACCGTGTCGCCCGGCTTGAGGTGGGCGGCCAGGACGCGCTCGATCACGTCGAGGGATCCGGAGGCGACGGCGAGAGGGCCGTCCGGAACGCCGTCCGCATCGAGCGCCTTGCGCGCCAGGCGCGCCAGCTCGGGATCCACGGTGGCCTCTCCGTACAGGACCGGCTCCCGGTCGCCCTGTTCGGCGGCCGCCGCGAAGGCCGGCGCCAGCGGCGGCAGCAGCGCCGGGTCCGGGTTGCCGTTCGCGACGTCCCGCACGCCCTCCGGTACCTCCACCCGGATGTAGTTGCGGCCCGTGGTCGCCGGCTTCGACCGGACCCGGCTGCCCCTGCGCCCGGCGGTCTCGATGACCCCGCGCTCACGCAGGGTGCGGTACGCGGCCGCGACCGTATTGGGATTCACGCCCAGCTCGGCCGCCAACTCCCGCATGGGAGGCAGCAGTTGGCCGGGCTCCAGCCCCCCGGCACCCACCGCGCGCTCGACGCTCGCCGCAATCTCTGCTGCGCGTCGCCCTTCGATCCGATATTCTCCTAGCACAAAGCATATTATGCACTAGTGCAATGGAGAACGCAATGCAGGGGACCGCAGCGACCACGCCGGAGCCGACCGCCTACGCGCCGACCGACCGCACCGTCCCGACCCGCTCCCCCGACCGGGCCTCGTACGACAGGGAACTGGTGCACTCGATACTCGACGAGGGGTACGTCTGCCATCTCGGCTTCGTCCGGGACGGCGCCCCTGTGGTGCTGCCCACGCTGTACGGCCGGGTGGGCGAGCGGCTCTACGTCCACGGCTCGACGGGGTCGCGCCCGCTGCGGATGACCGGCCAGGCGGACCCCGGGCTGCCGGTGTGCCTGACGGTCACCCACGTCGACGCGCTGATCCTGGCCCGCTCGGCCTTCCACCACTCGATGAACTACCGGTCCGTGGTGGTGCACGGCCTCGCGTACGACGTGACGGACCCCGAGGAGAAGCGCCTCGCCCTCGACGCGCTGGTCGACCACGTGGTCCCAGGCCGGGCCCACGACTCCCGCCCGGCCAACAAGAAGGAACTGGCCGCCACCGCCGTCATCCGCCTCGACCTCGACGAGGTCTCCGCCAAGCTCCGCACCGGCGGTGTCAACGACGAGCCCGAGGACCTCGCCCTCCCCCACTGGGCCGGCGTGGTCCCACTGCGCAAGGGCTACGGCACCCCGGTCGCCGACGGCGACCTGGACCCCGGCACCGAGGTCCCGGACTACCTGGCGGTCCTGTGATGCTGGTCCACCCCTGGGACGCGGCCCGTGAGGACGCCGAGTGGCAACAGTGGCTCGCCGTGCACGACTTCGGGCAGCTCGCCGTGAACGGCCCTGCGGGCGAGCCGCCGTTCGTCCAGCCGCTGCACTTCGTCCACGACCCCTCGCGGGGCGAGGTCCTCACCCACCTCGCGCGGCCCAACCCGCTGTGGAGTGCGCTGGAGGCGAGTCCGGACTGTCTGCTGAGCGTCGTCGACGACTACGCGTACGTCCCCGGCCCGTGGCAGGCAGACCCGGACGGCCCGGCCGAGCACGGCACACCCACGAGTTTCTACGCGGCGGTCCAACTGCGCTGCCGGGCCCACGTGGTGGACGACCCGGCCGAGAAGGCCGTGCTCCTCAACCACCAGGTCGGCCACTTCCAGCCGGAGGGCGGCTCCGCACGGGTGGCGGTGGGCGAGGTGCCGTACGGGCGGATGCTGTCGGGGATTCGCGGACTGCGGCTCGAAGTGACCGGGGTGCGGGCGAAGTTCAAGTACGCGGGCAAGAGAACCGCCGAGGTGCGGGACCGGATCGCGGACGAGTTGGCGGGCCGCGGCGGTCCCGGGGACGCGGCGGCCCGTGAGCATCTGCTGCGGCGGCAGCGCGTCTGACGAGAGAGGCACTTCTTCCTGGACGGGAGGGGCCCTTCTTCGCGTGAAGGGCCCCTCGGCTCGTCAGGCGGGTACGCGCGTCTCCGTCACCGTCAGCCCCGCGACCGCGCCCAGCATCAGCAGGGTGCCGAGGACGACGGCCGGGGTCAGCCTCTCGCCGAACACCACGACGGCCAGCACCGTCGCGCTCACCGGTTCGAGCAGCATGATCACGGAGACGGTGGTGGAGCGGACGACCGCGGCGGCCGCGAAGTAGAGGCCGTAGGCGAGAGCCGTCGGGACAGTCGCCAGGTAGGCCAGCAGGCACAGCAGCAGGGCGGGCCTGGCCGTGTGCGGAAGCAGTCCTTCGGCCAGCGCCAGGGGCAGCAGGCAGAGGCTGGTGACCGCGAACACCGCCACGGACGTCCCCGAGGACTCCGCCCGGGCGGCGCGGGTGATCAGGGTCATCACACAGCAGCCGGCCGCCGAGAGCAGCCCGAGCAGCACACCCAGCGGGTGTACCGACGCGTCCGCACCGCCCAGCGTCAGCACGCCGAGTCCGGCGAGTGCTCCGCCGACGGCGACGGCTCCGCCCCGCCCGAGCCGCTCCCCGAGGGCCAGGCGTGCCCCGAGCGCGATGAGCACGGGACCGGCGCCGAGGGTGACGACGGTGGCCACGGCGAGCCCGGTGGACCGTACGGCGGCGAAGTAGGCGGTCTGGAACACCGCGAGCCCGACGCCCGACGCGCCGACGCGCAGGGCCCTGCGTCCCAGGGGTTCCGAGACGGCCGTACGCGCGCGTGGCCGTACGAGACGGACGGCGAGCAGCACCGCCAGGCCGGCCGCGCAGCGCCAGAAGGACAGGGCCACCGGGCCCAGGTCACTGGTCCGGTAGACCAGGGCGGCGACCGCTCCCGCGGTGCCCCAGGCGGCACCGGCGACGATCAGGTAGACGAGGCCTCGCCCGACGGGCAGGCCTGAGGAAGCATGCGACACGTGTTCTCTCCGCAGTCGCGCCGAGGCGCGGAAGTTCGGAAGAGGACGCCCGCTCGGCGGCGGGGTCCGCGGACTTCGTCTGCGGGCAGCACCGTTCAGCCCGGCGGCAAGGCCGGGTGTGGTCTCCGGAGGGCCCGCCTCAGGCGGCCGGCGGAGAGACGATGAGAGTGCGTGTATGCATGATCCGGGAGCCTAGGCGGCGTTCTCCCGGTCGGACAACCGACTTTCGGCGCCGCCGCCCGCGACCGGCTCCGCGGAACCCTTGGCCGGGGTCGAGGACTGCGCGATGAAGGCACCCAGCAGGACGACCGCGCCGCCCACGATCTGCGGGGCCGAGAGGTGCTCCCCGAGCAGCACCCAGGCGAGGACGGTCGCGACGACCGCTTCGAGACAGGCCACGACCCCGGCTATCGCCGGTGAGAGCCTGCGGACGGAGACCACTCCCGTGACGTAGGCGAGGACGGTGGCGATCAGCACGATCCAGCCGAGCAGCAGTCCGGCCGCGACCGGGCTGCCGTTCATGTCGGCGCGCTGCGCGAGGACGGAGAAGTCCATGGTCCACGGGTGGGTTACGGCCGTCAGGACGACGGTGCCGACGAGGAGGCCGTACGCGATCACACCGAGCGGGTCGGGGGCCTGGTCCCCGGAGTCGCTGCCCTGGTCGGACAGGACGAAGTAGCCGACCTGGCAGCAGGCGGCGCCGAGCGCGAGGAGCAGTCCGAGGGCGTCGAAGCTCAGGCCCGACCAGACCTCGACGACACAGGCGAGCCCGCCGACCGCGAGGACCACGCCGAGCGCGGCGGCGCGGGTCACCGGCCGTCGCTGCACGAACCGCACCCAGCCGAGCACCAGGGCCGGGGCGAGGTACTCGACGAGCAGGGCGACACCGACCGGGATCCGGGAGATCGAGGCGAAGTAGAAGGCCTGTACGCCCGCCACGCCGAGCAGTCCGAAGCCGGCGAGCAGAGCGGGACGGCTGCGCAGCAGCGCCCGGTGACGGACGGCGAGCGGCAGCATCACCAGGGCGGCGCCCGCCACCCGCAGCCACACCACGTGCAGCGGATCGAGGCCCGCCTCGATCAACGGCTTGGCCGCGACCCCGGATCCACCGAAGGCGAGTGCGGACACCAGCGCGAGACCGAGCCCGACTCCCCTGCCGTCACCGGCCCTGCTGCTCTCAGACGTATGCACCGGCCCATGATGGCAGGGCACGACATGAGCGTCACCCCCGTTGACTCCTGTCTCAGCGGCTGGACCGCGGCGGCCCGCCCCACAGCCCTCCGGGCAGGCGGCCGCCGATCCGCGCGAACACGGCCCGCGCGTCGATTCCCGCACGGGTCAGCACCTCGACGGCCCGGGACTCGGGGTCCGCCAGGATCGCCGCGAGCAGGTCGGTCCCGCGGGCGGGCCCGTCGGCGCGGTCCTCAGCCCGGGCGCAGGCGTGGTCCATGGCGCCCGCGGCGAGCGGCGAGAAGCCCTCGGCCACCGCCATCACGGGGACCGCGCCGGAGTCCTCGACGGTGCCCTGCCAGCGCAGTCCGTAACCGATGCTGCGCTGCACGAGATAGCCGAGGAGCCGCGGCAGCTGGGGTTCCGCTTCGAGGACGGCGTATGCCTCGGCGTCGGCGTCCAGCAGCGAGTGCAGCAGATGGGCCGTGTCGATCTGCCGGTCCCCGTCCCTCAGCGCGCGCCTGCGGGCGCCGGACACCACCGCTGCCAGTTCCGCGCTGAGCCTGACATCGCCGTCCGGACGGACCGGCGGCGGGCCGCTCTGCTCTCGGGCCGACTGCCGGGGGATACGGGGGTGCACATCCCCCACCTCATCAGTCCCACCGCATCCTGGCATCCCCGAGGGGAAGCATCTTCGCGTCCCACGGAGAGCGGACGGCGGGGCCCGGATCTCCTCCTTGCGGATGAGATCAAGCCCTTCCGTCCCGGTGGGCGCGCGCCGCCTCGTCGCGCACCCCTGGCGCAACCGCCACACCGACGTCATTCGTCCCACCCAGGCGTGGAGAGCAGGAGCTGGCTGGTGGCGCTGCCGGCCGTGGACGGAAAGCAGTACGTGTACCGGCTGTACGCCCCCGAGGACGCACTGCTCGCCGACCTGTTCTGGGAGGCGTGGCACTGCCACGACGAGAGCGCGTTCCCGCGCGCGTGGGACCTGTTCGACGCGGCGGTGATACGGCGGGTGGGCTGAACGCCCTCCGAAGCACCCGTCGGCGCTTTCTGACGGTTCATCAGTATTGAATATTGGGCCCCCTGCGGCTACTTTCCGCGGCACCACAGCCCGACACGAAGAGGTGGCCGCATGGCGGAAATCAGCGCGGAGGCACGCATCCCGGCACCCGCGGAGAAGGTCTGGGCCCAGCTCACCGACTGGTCCGCGTACGGGGAGTGGAACGCGACCCACACCAGCTTCCCCAAGGGCGGCCCGACGGTCCTCGAACCGGGTGGGACCTTCCAGGAGAACATGAAGCTGATGGGCTTCCCCGCCGAGGTCGAGTGGACCATCGACCAGGTGGAGCCGGCCCGGCTGTTCGCCATCCGGGGCAAGGGGCCGATGGCGGTGAGCGTGGCCACGCGCTACACCCTGACGCCCGACGGCGACGCCACCACGGTCCGCATCGACGGCGAGTTCACGGGCGCCGCCGTCTCCCTGATGGCGGGCAAGCTGAAGGACTCGGGGACCGCCGCACTGAACGAGTCGCTGCGGAAGCTGGCGGGACTGGTGGAGTGAGCGCCACGGCAGCACACGTGAGCGCCACGGCAGCACACGCGTGAGCACCGCGCCGACGCAATAGTGAGCACCGCGCCGAGCACGAGTGAGCGTCGCGCAGGCGCCCGGTGAGCACGCGAAGGCGCCCCGCGGATCGCTCCACGGGGCGCCTTCTGATCGCCGTACGGCTGCCGGTCCCCGTCCCGGGGCTCGTCTCAGCCCTCGTCGGCGAGGATGAGGTACAGCTTCTTGCGGGCCTCGTTGATGACGGCCACCGCCTTCTCGCGCTGTTCCTTGCTGCCGGTCTTCCAGACCTGCCCGAAGGCTTCCATCAGGCCGAAGCCGGCCTGCCGGATCTCGCCGAGTGCCTCGAAGTCGATGCCGCGGGAGGCTTCCTCCCAGGGCGCCTCGGGGCCCTCCTCGGCCGCGGTACGGCCGGCCTCGGTGAGCGAGAACAGCTTCTTGCCGCCCTCGCTCGCACTGGCGATCAGGCCCTCGTCCTCCAACAGCTGGAGGGTGGGGTACACCGAGCCGGGGCTGGGCTTCCACGCCCCGCCACTGCGCTCGGCGATCTCCTGGATCATCTCGTAACCGTGCATCGGCCGGTCCTTGAGCAGGGCCAGGATCGAGGCGCGCACGTCTCCGCGCCGTGCCCTCCCCCTGGGTCCGCCCCGACCCCTCCCCCAGGGCCCGGGGCCGAAGCCGGGGCCACCGGGACCGCCCGGACCGAAGGGCCCGAAGGCACCCCGCAGGTTCTCGGGACCACCACGGCCCCGACGACCGGCTCCACCATGTCCACGCTCGAATCCGTGGGAACGCATCGCAATCACTCCGTTCATCGTTGATCTGTCGCGATGCGTCAACGATATATCGGAACCGATCGCATGACAAGGCCCGGAGGGGGACACGTGATGTCCTGTCTCAGCGGAACTGGGGCAATCTCCGTCTTTCTCGGGCAAGTGGTGCGGTGTCTCAGTCCTTCTGAGGCACACCGTTGCCGCGCTTTCCCTACGGTCGCTGTACCGCGTCGGCGCTTGGTCATGGGGGCCGGGATGGGTGCAGCGGACTTCTGGGTGCGGCTGGTCGGGCCGGATGGTGCCAAGCGTGAGGGTCCGTTGTCCGTGATGTGGCCGGTGCGGTTCGAGGCCGGCCATCCGTCGCGGTCCTTTCCCTCGTATCGCGGGCAGCAGAACTTCACCGGCTGGTACTGGTCAGCGACGGGCCATGGGCACGTTCCGTATGAGTCCTGGCCGGAGCGCGATCACCTCATGCGGCTCGACTTCGATTCTGCCGTGGTCGGCATGGCTGCCCGGCCGTTCGCGCTGTCCTGGCGGGATGACGAGCTGGGCCCGTTGACGCATGCGCCGGACTTCTTCGCGCAACGGGCCGACGGGACGCCGCTGGTGGTGGATGTCCGGCCGGACGAGCGGATCAGTGAGCGCGACGCGGCGAAGTTCGCCGGCACTCGTACTGCGTGCGGTCTGGTCGGCTGGGGTTATGAGTTGGGCATGTTGGATCCGGTGTTTGCGGCGAATCTGCGCTGGTGGGTCTGCGGTCAACTGCTGGCACCACAACAGGCGATAGAGCACCGGAAGCACCCGGACCGGATCCCCGCAAGCCCGAGCCCCGGCCAGCAGACCGGCTCAGCCCGCGAACACCTCCCGCAGAGCGTCCCCGGTGTCCTCACGCATCACCCGCCCATGCCGGAACCCCGCCCAAGGGGGCGGGGATGGTGATGTGTCCGCGACTGCTGTCGGTGAGTGACCGGGTCCGGTTCACCGGCCGGGAGCACACCGTCCTGGCCTTGTCCGGGCCGCGGGTGCGGTTGGTCGACGACGCCATCGACGCGGTGCACGAGTTCCCGTTCTCCTCACCCGGCTTCCCCCCGAGCTTCGAAGGGCGTGAGGCCGTGCGCGCCGGCTACAGGGCAGCCTGGGGCGCCAGCCCCGTCCAGGTGGCGGAGGTCATGAGGGTCGCGGCCTACGAGACCGCCGATCCCGAAGTGATCGTCGCCGAGCATGTCGTGGTGGGAACGCTGCCGACCAAGGCCACCACGTTCACCGTCCCCGGCCTCCTGATACTCCACGTCCGTAACGGACTGATCACGCGAGTCCGCGACCACATGGACGGCTTGGGCGTCACCGCCGCCAGAAAGTGAAGGCCCCGAGCAGTACAGGTCAGCGCAGGGGCGGACGACTAACTTCGTTGAGACAGGACACCGTGACGGGATCACCATCGCTCGCTGGAGGCGACCGTCCTGCCTCAACGAACCATTGAGGCAGGACATCACCTCAAGGCAGCCCGCAACGTGGTGGCCATCAGGTCGATCGCTTCCCTTCCGGCCGCCACCGGGCCCGTGTGGGTGAAGTAGTGGTCGACGCCCTCGAAGACGCGGTGGGTGACCGGGACACCGGCGGCCTCCAGGGCCTTGGCGTAGGCGTCCCCCTCGTCGCGCAGGCGGTCGTTCTCCGCGGTGACGACCAGCGCGGGGGGAAGTCCGGCGAGATCGTCGGCGAGGCCGGGCGAGACGTGGGGGTGGGCGCGGTCGGCGGGGTCGGGGACGTAGGCGGCGGTGAAGATCCGCATGAGCCGCGGGCCGAGCAGCGGCTTGGCGATGAGGGACCGCTTCGTGGCCGGATCGGCGACCTGGTCCAGCGGCGCCGAGTCGAGGATCTGGAGGCGGGGCGTGAAGGTGCCGCGATCCCGGGCCAGGCGGCAGACCACGGCGGTGAGGTTGGCCCCGGCGCTGTGTCCGCCCACGGCGAGCCGCGAGCCGTCCCAGCCGCCGGCGGCGCCGTTCTCGGCGACCCACGCGGTGACGTCGTAGGCCTGGGTGACGGGAACGGGGTACGGCCGCTGCGGCGCGACCGCGTAGTCGACGTTGATCACGACACAGCCGACCGTGGCGGCGATGTAGCGGCAGATGTGGTCGTCCTGCTCGGGGCGGGCGACCACGAACCCGCCGCCGTGGAAGTTGACGTACACCGGCGCGGGCGCCTCGGTGGTGACCGGCGGGCGGTAGACGGTGCACGTCACCGGCCCGGCACCGGTCTCCACCCGGAGGGTCTCGGTGCGCGCCGGAATGTCGGTGAAGCGCAGGTCCTGGTGTACACGGGACATCACACGGCCGAGCAGGAGCTGGATCCCCCTGGCCTGGATTCCGGGGCTGAACGGCATGACTGACACCCATCGCTACAAGATTAAAGTAACAGGATTCCTGATGATGGATGCTCGTCGACGAGAGCGCAATGGGCTGAGTGCCACTCCCCCGTTCGCGCCGGACGCGGGGTCGGCGCGGTCTCCGGAAAATCGGTCCAGCGGCCCGCGATTGGCCTTGTCCCTGCCGCAAGATCACGCCGTACCGTCAGCGCATGCGTATCCGAATCGTCGACGCCTTCACCGACCGCCCGTTCGCCGGCAACCCGGCCGGGGTCCTGCTCCTGGACGACGCCTTCCCGGACGACGACCGGCTCCAGAACATCGCCCTGGAGGTGAACCACGCCGAGACGGCCTTCGCCCACCGGCTCCCCGGGGACGCCGAGGCCGACTGGGCGCTGCGGTGGTTCACGCCCGCCACCGAGGTGAACATGTGCGGGCACGCGACGCTCGCCACGGCCCACGTCCTGTACGGCACCGGCGCCCACCGGGGCCCGGTGCGGTTCGCCACCCGCAGCGGGGTCCTCATCGCCGCACCCGGCGAGGACGGCTCGATCACCCTGGACTTCCCGACCGCCCCGCTGACCCCGGTCGAACCTCCCGAGGGCGTCGCCGAGGCCCTGGGCGCCGAGCCGCTGACCGCATTCGACACCGGGCCGAACATCGGTGACCTGCTGCTCGAACTGGCCGACGAGAAGACCGTCCACGCCCTGCGACCCGACGTCAAGGCCCTGGCCGCCTACTCCGAGCGCGGCGTCATCGCCACCGCCCGCGCCGAGAACCCGGACCTGGGCTACGACTTCGTCTCCCGCTGCTTCTTCCCGAAGGTCGGCATCGACGAGGACCCGGTCACCGGCAGCGCCCACACCGCCCTGGCGCCCTACTGGTCGCAGCGGCTCGGCCGTACGGATCTCACCGGACTGCAGGCCTCACCCCGCTCCGGCCGGGTCCGCACCGCCCTGCGCGGTGAGCGCACACTGCTGACGGGCCGCGCGGTCACCGTGATCGAGGGCGAGCTGCTCGTCTGACCAGGAGCCTCACGCGGTGGGCAGCCAGCCCACCTTGCCCGCGAGGAGCGCGTATCCCACGAACGCCCCGATGTCGAGCAGGGAATGGGCCACCACCAGGGGGCCCACCCGGCCCCACCGCCGGTACAGGTAGACGAACACCACGCCCATGACCATGTTGCCGATGAAGCCGCCGACGCCCTGGTAGAGGTGGTAGCTGCCGCGCAGTACGGAACTGGCCACCAGGGCGGTGCCCGGGGTCCAGCCCAACTGGTGGAGCCGGCGCAGCAGATAGCCGACAACGATCACTTCTTCGAGGATCGCGTTCTGCATCGCCGAGAGGATCAGCACGGGGTACTTCCACCACACGTCGGGCAGCGCCTCGGGCACCACGGTGAGGTTGAAGCCCAGGCCGCGGGCGGCCAGGTAGAACGCGATCCCGGTGCTGCCGATGACGGCCGCGATCCCGGCCCCGCGGGCGAGGTCGTGCCCGGGCCGCGAGCGGTCGAAGCCGAGAGTCCTGAGGCTCCGCCCCTCGCGCAGCAGGAAGTGCGCGACCAGGAGAACGGGCACCAGGGCCGACGCGATCCCGAAGAGCTGCCAGGCGAGATCCAGCCAGGGACGGCCGGGCGCGGCCGAGGCGTTGAGGGTCGCCGCCTGGTCCTTGAGACCCCCCGGTTTGGTGACCGATCCGACAAAACTGATCAGCGCGGACACACCGCTCGCACCGAGCGAAAGCCCCAGAACGAGCAGCGTCTCGTCACGGAAGAACTTCCGTGAGAGCGCCGTCTGCGGAAAAGAATCGGCCACTGCCCCTTCCTCCGCCTGCACACCTGCCTCCAGTTGAGTAATCCAGCCTCATCCCCACCGCCGCCCCGCTAGGGTCCTTCGAAAGAAATAACGAAGATCGTGCGCATGGCCGTCGGGGGGACGGACGCCGTACGGGGGCGTACCTCCCTCTTCCTGCCGTACACGGCCGTGCCGGCACGAGCATCAGGGGAGGGCACCACCGTCATGGGACGTCACAGCTTGCCCGATCAGTATGGGGCGGGCGGCAGCGACCCCCGCCCACGTGCGCGCCGCCGCACGGTGGCCATCGCGACGGTGCTCGTCCTGACCGTCGCCGGGGGTACGGCCGCAGCCGTCCAGGGCGGTCTGTTCTCCTTCGGCTCCTCCTGCCGGGACGAGGCGGTACGGATCGAGGTCGCCGCCTCCCCCGACGTGGCCCCCGCCCTGCGCGCCGCGGCCGAGCGGGCCCGCGACGAGAACCTCACCTCCGACGGGCGCTGCGTCGACATCTCGGTGACCGCGCGCGAGTCGTACAAGGTCAGGGACACGCTGGCGGCCGGCAAGGACCCCGGTGCGCAGGTGTGGGTGCCGGACTCGGACGTGTGGCTGGAGCAGATCTCCGCGGACGCGGGCGCGACGGAGGTGGCCCGCGTCGGCAACGTGGCCTCCAGCCCGGTCGGGATGGCGATGGTGCCGGCCGCCGCGAAGTCGCTGGGCTGGCCGAAGAAGACGTACGGCTGGCTCGAACTGGCGGGCGCCACCCTGCGGGACGACTCGCTCAAGCTGGGCGCCGCCGATCCCGCGCGCAGCGCGTCCGGGCTGCTCGCCCTGACCCGGCTCAGCAGTGCGGCGGGCCGGGTCGAGGGCGGGCCGACGCAGGCCGCAGCGATGATGAAGTCGCTCTCGCAGCGCATCTCCGACAGCGACGGCCAGCTCGTGGAGACCCTGCCGCGGGACTCCTCGGGTACCGAGCAGGGCAACCCGAAGCGCAACCAGGCGCTGGTCCTGTCCGAGCAGGCGTCCTTCGCGTACAACTCCTCGGCGGAATCCGGGGGCGGCGGTCTGGACTTCTTCTACCCGAAGGACGGTTCACCGCGCCTGGACTACCCGTACGCGCTCGTCGACCAGACACGGTTGAGCACGGACGAGAGCCGGGCCGCGATCCGCTTCATGACGTATCTGCGCAAGCCCGAACAGGAGCAGCTGCTGACCGACCGGGGGTTCAGGACCTCCGACGACCAGGTGTCGGCCTCACTCGTCGCGAAGGCCGGCGGCAAGGTGCCGCAGCCTTACGCGGCGGAGGCCGGTGAGCGCGCCTCCGCGACGGCGCTCCAGGAGGCCCTCGGCACCTGGACGATCACCGTGCAGAGCGCGCGGATCACCACGGTCGTGGACGCGTCCTCCTCCATGTCGGAGGCCGTCCCGGGCACCGGCCGCTCCCGGATGGACGTCACCAAGTCCTCCCTGCTCCAAGCCCTCGCCACCTTCACCCAGGAGGACGAGATCGGCCTGTGGGAGTTCTCCACCAAGCTGGACGGCGACAAGGACTACAAGATCCTCGTGCCGACGGACCGGCTGGGCGACAGCACGGCGGCGGGCGGCACCCAACGGGAACGGCTGTCGGCGGCCTTCGGCGGCCTGGAGCCGGTGCCGGGCGGCGCGACGGGGTTGTACGACACCACGCTCGCCGCGTACAAGGCGGCGACCTCCTCGTACGCCGAGGGAAAGTTCAACGCGCTGGTAGTGCTGACCGACGGCGTCAACCAGGACCCCGGCAGCATCTCGCGCGGAGCGCTGGTCTCCGAACTGGAGAAGCTCGCCAGTCCCGCACGCCCGGTCCCGCTCATCGTGATCGCGGTGGGTCCCGACGCCGACCGTGCGGAAGCCGAGCAGCTCGCCGAGGCCACCGGCGGGTCCGGCCAGCAGGTCAACGACCCGGCCCAGATCCACACGGTGATCCTGAAGGCGATCGTGGCCGCGGGCGCCCAGGGCGGCAGCGGCTGACTCCGCCGAGGGCGCGCACTGCGGGACCGTCCCGTGCGGCACCGGCCCCACCGCCCCGGGCCGGCGCCGTGCCCGCACCGCGCACCAACCGATCCCGCCGAGCCACACCCGCTCCACGATTCCCGCCGATCCATGCCCGGCCTGCCCCGAACCGCACATCCACTGATCAGGCCGATCCGGCCCGAACCGTCCGCCGCCCTCCGTCGGCCTCGATGGGCCGTCGCGACGGCGCTCTCCCGCCAGAGATCTCCCGGCGGCGCCCATCGGGTCCGCGCCCGTCGCACGCCCGGCCCTCACCCCAGCGGCACCGGGTCCGGCAGCCCCACCGGCCAGGTGTGCACCGGCTCTCCCGTGCGCATCAGTTCGGCGTACCGCCGTGTCGTGGCCGCCAGCGCCGCGTCCCGCGACAGTCCCGCCTCCAGTGCCCGGTGGAACGTCGCCGCCTGCCAGGACGCCCCGTTGGCCCGGCGCCGGCACCGCTCCTCGATCACCCCGAGATACAGGTCCCGGTCGGCGGCCTCGACGCCCCACGCCGCGAGCCCCGCCTCGGCCAGCGGCAGCAGTTCGTCGCGTACGAGGCTCACCGCGTCGACCTCGACCGTGCCGCCGTGGCGACCGCGCCGGGGCCAGACCATGCGCGCGTCGATGCCGTGCCGACAGGCCGCGTCGAAGTTGGCGGCGGCCGCCTCGAAGGGCAACCGGGTCCACACCGGCCGGGACTCCTCGGCGAGGGCGCGCACGAGGCCGTAGTAGAAGGCCGCGTTGGCGATGACGTCGGTGATGGTGGGTCCTGCGGGCAGCACGCGGTTCTCGACGCGCAGGTGCGGGACACCGTCGGCGATGTCGTACACGGGCCGGTTCCAGCGGTACACCGTGCCGTTGTGCAGGACGAGTTCGGCGAGCGAGGGCACGCCGCCCTCGTCGAGCACCTTCAGCGGGTCCTCGTCGTCGCAGATCGGCAGCAGGGCCGGGTAGTAGCGCAGGTTCTCCTCGAAGAGGTCGTACGCCGAGGAGATCCACCGTTCCCCGAACCAGGTGCGCGGCCGGACGCCCTGGGTCTGGAGTTCCGGCGGACGGGTGTCGGTGGACTGCTGGAAGAGCGGCGGCCGGGACTCGCACCACAGCTCACGGCCGAACAGGAAGGGCGAGTTGGCGCCGACGGCTATCTGCACCCCGGCCACCGCCTGCGCGGCGTTCCACACGTCGGCGAAGCGCCCAGGGGTCACCTGGAGGTGCAGCTGCACGGAAGTGCAGGCCGCCTCCGGGGCGATGGACTTCGAGGTGCACGTCAGGCGTTCCACCCCGTCGATGTCGAGGACGAAGTCCTCACCGCGCGCGGCGACGATCTGGTCGTTGAGCAGCGTGTAGCGGTCGACGTCGGACAGGTTGGAGGAGACGAGGTCGTCCCGGTCGAGGGTCGGCAGAATGCCGATCATCACGATTCCCGCGTCGAGCTCGCCCGCTTTACGGTCGGCATATGCCAGCGAAGTACGGAGTTCCTCCGCGAGCCGGTCGAATACCCGGCCGCCCAGCCGGTGTGGGGCTATGTTGACTTCCAGGTTGAACATGGCGAGTTCTGTTTGGAAATCTCGGCTTGCGATGCGTGCGAGGACCTCTCCATTCAGCATTCTCGGCATACCGTCGGCGCCGACCAGATTCAATTCGATCTCCAGCCCCATGAGGTTCTTGGGACGATCGAACCGCTCCTCCGCCAGCAGCCGCTCCAGCCCCGTCAGGCAGGTGCGGAGCTTGTCGCGGTAGCGCTGGCGATCGGACAGGTCGAACTGGCCTGCCACGACCTTCTCCCCCATGGAAGGGTCCTTCCTCGTTGCGTCATGCGTCAGGTGGGATGATGCCCCGCTGGAACGATCGGTAACGTCCCGCCGGGGCCCCGGACCCGCTACTCTGCTGGATGTGACCGGTGGCACATTCACTCGGCATGGGGCCGTCAGCAGTTTCGAGTGCCCCGAAGAACTCGTGAAAAACGCCGACGAGAATTGGCCGACCGCTTCCCGCACATTCCCCGAGGTCACCGCCGCGAAGTAGCCGCGGTATCGGGATGATTCCCGCGTATCGCCGACCGAATGACCCCTTGCCCGATACAGCGGAAACGGCTAGACGAAACACCGTCTCAACACATGTCGTATAAACTCCGCGAACAAGGCAGAGGGTTGGCACCCGCGGTCCTGGATCCTGCCGTCGGGTGACGTACGGCAGTCCTCATCCGCACCTGCGTCACCGGACCCCGGCCCCCGCCTCTCTGACCCCGTGAGCTGACAGCGTCGTCCGCCCCCGCCCTCGCGCCACCGTGCCTGTCGAATGAGAGGCGACCCACCATGCCGCTGCATGTCCCTCCGGCTCCCGCGCCAGCACTTCGCTCCGTACTCACCGCACTCGCCTCGCCCACCGCGGTCCGCGAGGCCCGGACCCCTTCCCTGTTGCGCGCCCAGGGGCCCGTCACACCCGAGCTCCCCCTGCCCGTGCACGTCCTGGACGGCACCGCCACCAGGCTGACCGGGTGGCGTTTCCTGATCCGCTGCGGCGAGCGCTCGGTGGCCGCGGCGGAGACCATGCTCACCCCGGACGGCTGGGCGTTCTCGCACTTCTTCGAGGGCCCCTACATCGCGTCGACCGAGCGCGCGCTGCGCCAGGCGGAGGTGATGCAGCAGCCCTACCAACCGCGCCTGCTGTCGATCCCGGGCCTGTACATGCTCGCGCTGTGGCTGCACGGCGACTGCGCGGCGGACGCCGGCACGGGCCGCCTCGCCGCCACCGACCTGCTCGTCCCGCTGGCACCGGCCCCGCCCGGCATCGCGGCGCACCGTCCGCACCGGGCCGCCGAGCTGCTCCCGGTCCTGACCCATCGGGTGACTCCGGCCCCGCTGCTCGGCTCGCCCGCTTGAAACCTCGCCCCGGACGTTCGTACCCCGCCCCGAAATTCCGGGTAGCGGGGTACGACTCCGTTTGGGGCGCCATTGCGGTCGTGGAGAATCCGCAGGGATCGCTCGGAAAGCATTTGCTCGTACGAGCGCACAACGGCTCGGACGAGCCGAACACGGGATTCGGTCCAGGTGGACTAGCCCTTTCCGACCCCCTCGAACCACCCGAAGGGACAGTCCAGTTGGGATGAACCGTCCGGCCGGGTGATGCGTCTCCAACCTGTGAAGAAGTGGTGATGCGAAATACCTGCGGATTGGCGCCCGTAGGGCAACACTGGGTTCAGACTGAGTAATCACGACGGGGGACGTCATGACCACAACACAGCGAAAGATCCCACCAATGTGCCAGCACCAGTCACCGTGTCCCACAGCCGACTCCGCCGACCGGGAATCCGCCCGCCTCGTGGCGCACCACCCGGAACAGGGCTGGAGCCTGCTGTGCAACGGCGTTCTGCTCTTCGAGGACACCGGTGAACTCCTGCCCGACGGTCGGGTCATCGCCCCGCACCGCCCGCTCGCGGGGGCCACGGCCGCCTGAGCAGGACCGGGCGGGGCCGCCGTACCGCCCGGAGACCTTGAGGGGCCGGCTCGCAGCACCGTCTGCGCACCGGCCCCGACGCATGTTGATCGGCGATCACTCCCTGTGACGCCTTGTGTATGGGGCCACTTTTCCGGAAGACTCCTGGAAGTTTCGAGCCCGATGCTTTCGACGCGCGAGGTTTTCGAGACTCCGACGCGGAGGTGGGCAAGTGACAGCAGGCGAGGCCGGCGCCGAGCCCCGGGGCAGAGTCACCATCACGGAGATCGCCCGGCAGGCCGGGGTGTCGGTGCCGACGGTGTCCCGGGTGGTCAACGGTCGCTCGGACGTGTCCCCGCACACCCGCGCCCGGATCGAGGAACTGCTCCAGCGCTACGGCTACCGCAAGCGGCCCCCGGCCCCCGGCGCCCGCGTCGCCCTGCTCGACCTGGTCTTCAACGACCTGGACAGTCCCTGGGCCGTGGAGATCATCCGCGGGGTCGAGGAGGTCGCCCACGCGGAGGGCGTCGGTACCGTGGTCTCCGCGATCCACGGCCGCTCGGGCGACGCCCGCGAGTGGATGCGCAACCTGCGCGCCCGCGCCTCCGGCGGGGTCATCCTGGTCACCTCGGCGCTGGACACGGTCCTCCACGAGGAACTGCGCGCGCTGGGCGTCCCGTTGGTGGTCGTCGATCCGGCCGGCTCCCCCGCGCTGGACGCCCCCACCATCGGCGCCGCCAACTGGTCGGGAGGGCTGGCGGCCACCGAGCACCTGCTGTCTCTCGGTCACCGCAGGATCGGTCTGATCGCGGGTCCACCCCGGCTGCTCTGCTCGCGGGCCCGCCTGGACGGCTACCGCGCCGCCCTCGAAGGCGCCGGGCTCACCCTCGACGAGGCGCTGGTCGTGCCGGGCGACTTCCACCCGGAGTCCGGCTTCGCGGGCTGCGAGAAGCTCCTCGACCTGCCCGACCCGCCGACCGCCGTGTTCGCGGCCAGCGACCAGATGGCCCTCGGCGCGATCGAGGCGCTGAGGAGGCGTGGACTGAGGGTGCCGGAGGACATGAGCGTGGTGGGTTTCGACGACCTCCCGGAAGTCCGCTGGTCGGCACCTCCGCTGACGACGGTCCGCCAACCCCTCGCCGACATGGGCAAGCTGGCCGCCCGCACAGTCCTCGAACTGGCCCGCGCCGACCACCCCCACACACCCCGCGTGGAACTGGGCACCGAACTGGTGATCCGCTCGAGCACGGCACCACCGGCCAGGGCGTGACCTGAGCGCACTGACCGCCGGCCAAGTTGTCGAGCCGCCCGCACGTAGGACTGGGGACCGGCCTGGCGGTGCGGTCGAGCACGGCACCACCGGTCACTGCCTGACGGCCCACGACGATGCCACCGGACGCCGCCACACCCGCCCGCTCAAAGCGGCCCCGCCGACGACAGACCATCACCCGCCGGGCGGCCGAGGCGGACCCCGGCCGATCCGCCGAGCCCTCCAGAGGGCGTGCCCGATGCGGCGGCGGGCTCCCGCCGAGCGGATGGGGACGGCCGACTCCTGCGGGGCCTGACCGGGCCGAGCCCGAATGAACGCGTCCCGCCGCGGGACGCGAGCGAACGGCTCTCACGCAACCCGATCAGGATGAGCGAGAACGGTCGCCCCGCCAAGTGCTGTGGGCGGACGACTCCCGCGCAACCCAACCAGCCCGAGCCATAACGAACGACTCCCCCGAAGGGCATCGCCCGGCACCGGCTCACGCGGCACGCGGCCCCCAGCAAGTCCCCAGCGTCCAGCGAACCCCGGCCGGCCAGGCACAAACCGGGCCCCGTAAACCTCCTTGGACCGTCAATCCGAGTCGGCCGCGGCGCCCCGGCCGAAAAGCAAGGACGCCGCAACCACCCACCCCCTACTTCAGCGCCGCCCGGATCGCGAAGTACGCCGGCTTCGGCTGGAGTTGCTCGTCCCAGGGCAGCGCGGCGCCCTGGCCCTCGAAGAACGCCGGGATCCAGGAGTACTTGTCGGTGTAGTCCCAGATGGTGATGCCCACGCACCGCCGCACCGCGAGGCACGCGTCGGTCAAGTCGGCGTACCAGTCGGCCTGTTGGGCCAGCTTATCCTCGGTCGCGGGCAGGATCATCCGGATGTCGACCTCGGTGAGCGCGGTGTCGAGGCCCAGCTTGGAGAAGCGGCGGAGGTTGTCCTCCAGGGTGGTCGGATAGCCGTACTGGAGCGCCAGATGGGTCTGCAGGCCGATGCCGTCGAGCGGGACGCCCTGCGCCTTCAGCTGCTTGGCCAGGTTGTAGTAGGCGTCGCTCTTCGCCCCGATCCCCTCGATGTTGTAGTCGTTGAGGTAGAGCTTGACCTTGGAGTCGGCCTGGCGGGCCCAGCGCAGCGCGTCGGCGATGTAACCGGGGCCGAGGGTCTTGTAGAACACGGTCTCCCGGTAGGTGCCGTCCTCGTTGAATGCCTCGTTGACGACGTCCCAGGCGAACACCTTGCCCCGGTAGTGCCGTACCTCGGTCTGGATGTGCTTCTTCAGTACGGGCCTCAGCTCGGCCGCCGTCCACTCCCGCGAGGTGATCCAGTCGGGCAGCTGGCTGTGCCAGACGAGGGTGTGGCCGCGCACCTTCTGGTGGTGCGCGCGGGCGAGGTTCACGATCTCGTCCCCCGCGGTCCAGTCGAAGACACCCTGCTGGGGTTCGGTGGCGTACCACTTCATGCCGTTGCCCGGCGTGATCTGGTCGAACTCGCTGCCGAGGACCTTCTTGTACGGCTCGTCGACGAGCTCGGGGTTGTCGGTGGCGCTGCCGAAGTAGCGGCCGTGCCGCTGGGCGAGGTCGGCGAGGGTCTGCGGCTTGCCGTGGGCCTGGGCGGCCGGCCCGGTGGCGATGCCCGCGGCGACCAGGACGGCCGCGAGGGCTCCGGCGAGTCTGAGACGGTTCTTGCGCATGTGGTGCGACTCCTCACGTGCGGGTGGGTGTGAGCCGTACTTCCGAAGGCGCCGGGGTCATCCCTTCGTCGCGCCCGCGGTGAGGCCACCGACGAGCTGGCGCTCGGCGACCGAGTAGAAGGCGAGGGCGGGAACCATCGCCAGGACGAGATAGGCGAAGACACGGGCGTACTCCGCGGAGTACTGGCCCTGGAACTGCTGCACGCCGACCGGGAGCGTCCACCAGGTGTTGTCGGTGAACACCAGCAGCGGCAGCATGAAGTTGTTCCAGCTGGTGACGACGGCGAGCACCGAGACCGTGCCGAGCGCGGGCCGCGCCATGGGCAGCAGCACCCGCCAGAAGAATCCGAAGGGGCTGCATCCGTCGAGGGTGGCCGCCTCCTCCAGCTCACCGGGGATCTCCCGGAAGAAGGCCCGCAGGATGATGATCGTCATCGGCAGCCCGAAGGCGGCCTGCGGCAGGATCACGCCCAGCGGGTTGTCGAGCAGGCCGAGCGAGCGCAGCAGCAGGAACAGCGGGAGCACCGCCACCGCGAAGGGGAACATCAGCCCCATCGTGAACAGCGTGAACAGCGCCTCCCGCCCCCGGAAGGCGAACCGTGCGAAGGAGAACGCGGCCAGCGCGGACGCGGCGACCACCAGCACCGTCGTACCGACCGCGATCAGGGTGCTGCTGCCGAGCAGCCGCCAGAAGTCCGAACCGGCAAGGATGTCGGTGTAGTTGCCGGTCCGCCAGTGCTTCGGCAGTCCGAAGGGGTTGCTGGAGAGCTCGTCGGTGGACTTGAACCCGGACAGGACGGCGTACACCAGGGGGACGATCATCACCGCGCCGACGGCGACGAGGATCAGGTGCAGGGGCAGGGTCCGTGCGGTGCTGTTGCGGGCGGTCATCGGCCGTCTCCCCTCATCGTCGTGGTGGCCCCTTCGAGGTCGCGGCGGAGCACGAACCGCTGGTAGGCGAGGGCGAAGACGAGGCAGATGCCGAACATGACCACGCTGATCGCGCTGGCGTAGCCGACCTGGTAGCGCTTGAAGCCGTACTGGAACATGGTCACGGCCATGGTCTCGGAGTGGTGGTCGGGGCCGCCCTGGGTGACCACCCAGACCAGGTCGAAGAGCTGGATCGAACCGATGACGGACAGGAAGACGCTGATCCGCAGGGTGGGCGCGAGCAACGGCAGGGTGACGTTGCGGAAGCGCTGCCAGGCGCCGGCGCCGTCGATGAGCGCCGCCTCGGTCAACTCCTTCGGGATGGACTGGAGTCCGGCCAGGTAGAGCATCATGTGGAAGCCGAAGTACTTCCACATCATGACCAGGAAGAGCGTCGCCATGACGTAGGAGGGATCGGCGAACCACAGCCCGCCGACGCCGTCGAGACCGACCGCGCCGAGGACGTGGTCGGCCAGTCCGGAGTCCGGTGCGAAGACCATGCTGAACAGCACGCCGGTGATCGCCTCGGACAGGACGTAGGGCGCGAAGAACAGCATCCGGTAGACGGCCCGGCCGCGCAGCCGCTGGTTGAGCAGGACCGCCATCGCGAGCGCGAAGGGCAGTTGGAGCGCGAGGGAGAGCACGACCAGGATCAGGCAGCGCCACAGGTCACCGAGGAAGACCGGGTTGTCGAAGAGATTGGTGAAGTTGTCCATGCCGACGTAGTCGGAGGGCATGCCGAAGCCGCCCCACCGGAAGAACGCGGCGTACAGCGCGAACAGCATCGGCAGCAGGACCATGCCGATGAACAGGACCAGCGCGGGCAGTTGGAAGCCGACCGCGGTGAGCCAGTGCAGTACGCGCCGGCGGCCCCGCCCCCGGGCCCTGACCGATTCCGGGGGCGGGAGTTCGGTGCCCGGACCGCTCCGCTTGTCTGCGAGGAACGTGGAGGTCATCGCGGGCTACTGCTCTTCCTTCGCGGTCTTCGTGATCGACTGGGCGACCTGTTCCGGGGACTTGGAGCCCGCGATCAGCGCGGCCACGCTGTCGTTGACCTCCTGGCCGACGGCGGGGGCGTACGCCTGGTCGAGATAGAGCTGGAAGCCGGTGGCGGCCTTCAACTGGGCCTGTACGAGCTTGAGGTTGGGGTCGGTCATGGCCTTCTCCGCGTTCGGGAGCACGGGAAGGACGGTGGTCTTCTTGACCAGTTCCAGCTCGGTGGCCTCGGAGGCGAAGAACTTCAGGAAGTCGACGGCCGCCTGCGGGGCGCCCCGGCGCAGGGCGTGTCCGCCGCCGCCGCCGAACACCTCGGTGATGGCGCCCTTGCCGCCCTCGACCGCGGGGAACGGGAAGAAGCCCAGGTCGTCGCCGAGTCCCTTGCCGGAGTCGGCCTCCACGGACGGGGCCCACTGGCCCATGAGTTCCATGGCCGCCTTGCCGTTGCCGACGGCGGCCGCCTGGCCGGTGGGCGTGGAGTAGGCGGCGTTCAGGAAGCCCTTCTGGAAGGGCTGGAGGGCGACGAGTTCCTTGAGGTGCCGGCCGGCCTCGACGAACCCGGCGGCGGTGAAGTCCTTGTCCTCGCTGGCCTTCTGGAGGGCGTCGATGCCAGCGGTGCGCATCGCGAGGTAGGCCCAGTAGTACATGCCGGGCCACTTCTCCTTGCCGGCCAGGGCGATGGGCGTGATGTTCTTCGACTTCAGCCTGCTCACGGCCTCCAGGAAGCCGCCCCAGGTGGTGGGGGGTTCGCTGACGCCGGCCTGCTGGAAGAGCTTCT
The DNA here is from genome assembly GCF_042880295.1 of Streptomyces sp. NPDC058307. Lineage (NCBI taxonomy): Bacteria > Bacillati > Actinomycetota > Actinomycetes > Kitasatosporales > Streptomycetaceae > Streptomyces > Streptomyces sp. NPDC058307. The sequence goes on along the minus strand of NZ_JBHVYZ010000050.1, from coordinate 17,745 downwards.
TGTTGTACCAGAAGCCGATCATGCCCATGTCGAAGGGAACGCCGTAGAGCTTGTCGTCGAGGATGTACGGCTCCTTGGTGACCTTCAGCAGGCCGTCGGACCACGGCTTGGTCCGGTCGGTCAGATCCTCGACGAGCCCCGCGTCGACCTGCTGCTTGAGGACGCCGCCGCCCCAGGTGTGGAAGATGTCGGGGAGCTTCCCGGAGGCGGTCAGCGCCGTCATCTTCGACTTGTAGGCGTCGTTCTCCAGCTGAACGATCTTTATCTTGACCTTGGGGTTCGCGGCCTCGAACTTCTTGGCGAGGGCCGCCCAGACACTCTTCGCCGGCTCGGTGGTGGAGATGTTCCACCACTCCACCGTGGTCGTCCCGTCGGACGATCCTCCGTCCGAGTCGCCGCCACAGCCGGTCAGTGTCGTCATGCCCAGACCGGCCGCGGCGGACGCCGCCAGAAAGCCACGGCGGGACAGTGCCGGGTCGCCCATGATGCGCTCCTTGAGTACGGGACGGAGCCGTCCTTGTCCGTCCTGCGGTCCGAAAGTTTCGGAGTAGATCCAGAAAGCTTCGCTGCTGCCGCACCCTAGAGACAGCTACGGAACGGTGGCAACCCCCTGTGCGTGGGGAATGTTCGCGGATCGAGTCGCCAACTCGCCCCCAGAGGGGCTCGCTTCGGAGAACGGGACCATCGACGGTGCGAACAACTCGCCGTGCGGGCACCGATCCGCGAGGCTCCACGCAGTCCCTTCCGGCGACATGCCGTCGAGGCGCCGACACCTCGCGACGACCACGCGCCGAGCAGGTGTCAGGGACTGGATCGGCCCACAGCGCACCGGGGCGGAGATAACCTCGGATGACCTGGTCGCCGCCCATCTGTCTCTGCCTGACCCCTCAGGGGTGCCGAAACATTCGGTAGAACGGGCGAACATTACGAAGTAAGTCCGGGCGGAGATTCCACACGGACCGCATCACCGGGGCCCCAGAAGGGTTCGCACCGCTACCGACGGGGTGACCGGCAGTGACGTCCACGTCCGTTGGCGGCAACGTCACACTGTTCCCCGGCCGTACCATAACGCTGCGTGTCCACCTCCGCCGTCCCAGCCACGCGGCTCACCCACGCGGCTCACTCGGAACGAGCACCCCCTCATCTGGCCCATCACCCGCCGCTGACCTCCGCGGCCCGAGTCTTAACGGAAGTTTGACGCCTCTACGCCCTCCATCCAGAGGCCCGAACGTCACTCTCCGCTTACGCTGTTCCCGCCGTCAGACGGGCGGCCGGATCCGAGCCGAGCAGCACCCCAGGAGCACCCCCGATGGCCCTCACCGAAGACCCTCCCTCCGGTCGTCTGCGTTCGTGGATGCTGGAGGGTCTGTCCGACATGGGCAGGGGCGGCGGCCACACGGGCCCGCACGCCCAACCCGAACCCCCGCACCAGGGCCAGTCCTGGTACCGGGTGATGTGCCTGACCGGCGTCGACTACTTCTCCACCCTCGGCTACCAGCCCGGCATCGCCGCCCTCGCGGCCGGCCTCCTCTCCCCCGTCGCCACCATCGTGCTCGTCCTGGTCACCCTGGCCGGCGCCCTGCCGGTCTACCGCCGCGTGGCCGAGGAGAGCCCCCACGGCGAGGGCTCCATCGCCATGCTGGAGCGCCTGCTGTCCTTCTGGCAGGGCAAGCTCTTCGTCCTGACCCTGCTCGGCTTCGCCGCCACCGACTTCCTGATCACCATCACCCTGTCCGCGGCGGACGCCTCGACCCACCTGATCGAGAACCCCCATCTGACCGGCACCCTGCACGACCAGAAGATGCTGATCACCCTCGTCCTGGTCGCCCTGCTCGGCGCGGTCTTCCTCAAGGGGTTCCTGGAGGCGATCGGTGTCGCGGTCGTCCTGGTCGGTCTCTACCTCGGTCTCAACGTCGTGGTGGTCGCCGTCGGTCTGTGGCACGTCGTCACGGCAGGGCATGTGATCACCGACTGGTCCAGCGCCCTGACCGCCGAACACGGCAACGTCTTCGCCATGGTCGGCGTGGCCCTGCTGGTCTTCCCCAAGCTCGCGCTCGGCCTGTCCGGATTCGAGACCGGCGTCGCCGTCATGCCTCACGTCAAGGGCGACCCCGGCGACACCGAGGAACGTCCCGCCGGCCGGATCCGCGACACCAAGAAACTGCTCACCACCGCCGCCCTGATCATGAGCGTCTTCCTGATCGCCACCAGCTTCATCACCACCCTCCTGATCCCGGAGAAGGAGTTCGAGTCGGGAGGCCAGGCCAACGGCCGTGCCCTCGCGTACCTCGCGCACAACTACCTGGGTGGTGTCTTCGGCACGGTCTACGACATCTCGACCATCGCCATCCTGTGGTTCGCCGGCGCCTCCGCGATGGCCGGCCTGCTCAACCTGATGCCCCGCTATCTGCCCCGCTACGGCATGGCCCCGCACTGGGCCCGCGCCGTACGCCCCATGGTCATCGTCTTCACCCTCATCGGCTTCCTGGTCACCTGGATCTTCGACGCCGACGTCGACGCCCAAGGCGGTGCCTACGCCACCGGCGTCCTGGTCCTCATCAGCTCCGCCGCGATCGCGGTGACCATCGCGGCCCGCAAGGCCGGCCAGCGGGGCTGGACGATCGGCTTCGCGGTCATCTCGGCGGTCTTCCTCTACGTCACCGTCGCGAACGTCATCGAACGCCCCGACGGCGTCAAGATCGGCGCCTGCTTCATCGCCGGCATCATCCTCGTCTCCCTGCTCTCCCGGCTGGCCCGCGCCTTCGAGCTGCGCGTGACGAGCGTGCGGCTGGACGCCATGGCGGAACGTTTCATCCGGGACATCGCCAGCCGCAAGATCCGCTTCATCGCCAACGATCCCGACCAGCGCGACCAGGCCGAATACCGCGAAAAGGTCGAGCAGATCCGCGCCGACAACGACATCCCCGGCGAGGACTTCGTCTTCGTCGAGGTCACCGTCCTGGACCCCTCCGAGTTCGAGGCGGGCCTCACCGTCCGCGGCGAGGTCATGCACGGCCGCTACCGCGTCCTGACCCTGGAGTCCTCCTCCATCCCGAACGCCCTGGCCGCCCTCCTCCTGCATGTCCGCGACATCACCGGCTGCACCCCGCACATCTACTTCGAGTGGACCGAGGGCAGCCCCTTCCACCAGTTCCTGCGCTTCTTCCTCTTCGGCCAGGGCGAGGTCGCCCCCGTCACCCGGGAGGTCCTGCGCGAGGCGGAACCCGACCGCGCCCGCCGACCTCGCGTCCACACCGGCTGACCCGCACATACCGGACATGAGCCGCGTACGGCCCTAAGTTGATGCCATGACCCTGAGCATCCGCAACCAGCTCCCCGGCACCGTCACCACCGTCACCCAGGGCGAGGCCATGGCGACGGTCAAGATCCGCCTCGACGGCGGCCAGGACCTCACGGCCGCGATCACCCTCGACGCCGTGGAGGATCTCGGCCTCACCCAGGGCTCTTCCGTGCACGCCCTGGTGAAGTCGACGGAGGTCTCCCTCGCCGCCGCCCCCGTCCGGGGCCTGTCCATCCGCAACCAGTTGCCGGGCACGGTCACCGCCGTGGCCACCGGCGCCGCCATGGCCACCGTGAAGATCGCCGTCGAGGGCGGCGAACTCACCTCCGCGATCACCGCGGACGCCGCGACCGACCTCGCCCTGGCCGTCGGCACCCCCGTGGTCGCCCTCGTCAAGTCGACCGAGGTGTCACTGGCGACGGCGTAACGGAAAAGGGCCCCGCCGAAGCGGGGGCCTCACTCTCTGACGTCAGTCCTCGTACGCGTCCAGCGGCGGGCACGAACACACCAGGTTGCGGTCACCGAAGGCCTGGTCGATCCGCCGCACCGGCGGCCAGTACTTGTCCGCGACCGACACCCCGGCCGGGAACACGGCCTCCTCGCGCGTGTACGCGTGCTCCCACTCCCCGCCCAGCGCACCGGCGGTGTGCGGGGCGTTGCACAGCGGATTGTCGTCGGCGGCCCACTCCCTGGTGCCGACCTTCTCGATCTCCCCGCGGATGGCGATCATCGCCTCACAGAACCGGTCGAGCTCGGTCAGGTCCTCGGACTCGGTCGGCTCGATCATCAGCGTCCCGGCCACCGGGAACGACATGGTCGGCGCGTGGAAGCCGTAGTCGATGAGCCGCTTGGCCACGTCGTCGACGCTCACCCCGGTCGCCTTGGTCAGCGGCCGCAGGTCGACGATGCACTCGTGCGCGACCAGCCCGCCGGGGCCGGTGTAGAGCACGGGGTAGTGCGGCTCGAGACGCTTGGCGATGTAGTTGGCGGACAGGACCGCCACCTGCGTGGCCCGCTTGAGCCCCTCACCTCCCATGAGCCGGACGTACGCCCACGAGATCGGCAGAATGCCCGCGGACCCCCAGGGCGCGGCCGAGACGGGCCCGACGCCCGTCTCCGGACCGGCCGCGGGCTGCATGGGGTGGTTCGGCAGATACGGCGCCAGGTGCGCCCGTACGCCGACCGGGCCGACGCCCGGACCGCCGCCCCCGTGCGGGATGCAGAAGGTCTTGTGCAGGTTCAGGTGGGAGACGTCACCGCCGAAGTGCCCCGGCTTGGCCAGCCCCACCAGGGCGTTGAGGTTGGCCCCGTCGACGTACACCTGCCCGCCCGCCTCGTGCACCTGGGCGCAGATGTCGGCGACGTGTTCCTCGAACACCCCGTGCGTCGAGGGGTACGTGATCATCAGCACCGAGAGCTCGTCGCGGTACTGCTCGATCTTGGCCCGCAGGTCCTCGACGTCGATCTCACCGTCCTCGGCGGTCTTGACGACGACGACCTTCATGCCCGCCATCACGGCGCTGGCGGCATTGGTCCCGTGCGCGGAGGACGGGATCAGACACACGGTCCGCTGCTCGTCACCGTTGGCCCGGTGGTACCCGCGTACGGCGAGCAGCCCGGCCAGCTCGCCCTGCGACCCCGCGTTGGGCTGCAGCGACACCTTGTCGTACCCGGTGACCTCGGCGAGCTGTTCCTCCAGCTCGCGGATGAGGGTGAGGTAGCCCTGCGCCTGCTCGGCGGGAGCGAAGGGGTGCAGCTGGCCGAACTCGGGCCAGGTGACCGGCTCCATCTCCGTGGTCGCGTTGAGCTTCATGGTGCAGGAGCCCAGCGGGATCATGCCCCGGTCGAGCGCGTAGTCCCGGTCGGCCAGGCGGCGCAGGTAGCGCAGCATCGCGGTCTCGGAGCGGTGCTGGTGGAAGACGGGGTGGGTGAGGAAGGCGTCGCCGCGCAGCAGCGCGTCCGGCAGCGCCTCCTCGGTCGCCGCGTCCAGCGCCTCGATGTCGGCCTCGACCCCGAAGGCGTTCCACACGGCGCTCACCTGGGCCCGCGCGGTGGTCTCGTCACATGCGATGGACACATGGTCGGCGTCGACGAGGTGGAGGTTGACGCCGTTGCGCCGGGCCGCGGCGACGACCTCGGCGGCCTTCGCGGGCACCCGCACGGTCAGCGTGTCGAAGTAGGACCCGTGCACGACCTCGACCCCGCCGGCCGTCAGCCCCGCGGCGAGGATGTTCGCGTAGCGGTGCGTCCGCCGCGCGATGCCCTTCAGCCCGTCGGGCCCGTGATAGACGCCGTACATCCCGGCCATGACCGCGAGCAGCACCTGCGCGGTGCAGATGTTGCTGGTCGCCTTCTCCCGCCGGATGTGCTGCTCACGCGTCTGCAGCGCGAGCCGGTAGGCCTTGTTGCCGTCGGCGTCCACGGACACGCCCACGAGCCGCCCGGGCAGGCTCCTGGCGAACTTCTCCTGCACGGCCATGTATCCGGCGTGCGGTCCGCCGAATCCCATCGGCACACCGAACCGCTGCGTGGTCCCGACCGCGATGTCCGCCCCGAGCTCGCCCGGCGACTTCAGCAGGGTCAACGCGAGCAGATCGGCGGCCACGGTCACGAGCGCGCCGAGCTCGTGAGCCTGGTCGATGAGCGGCTTGATGTCCCGTACGGCCCCGGAGGCGCCGGGGTACTGGACGAGCACCCCGTTGATCTCACGCCCGGCGACCTCGGCCGGGATCCCGTCGCTGAGGTCGGCTACCACGACCTCCAGACCGGTCGGCTCGGCGCGGGTCTGGATCACGGCGATGGTCTGCGGCAGCGCGTCGGCGTCGACGAGGAAGAGGCCCTTCTTGTTCTTCCCCATCCGGCGGGACAGTGCCATGGCCTCGGCCGCCGCGGTCCCCTCGTCGAGCAGCGAGGCACCGGAGGTGGGCAGCCCGGTGAGGTCGGCGACCATGGTCTGGAAGTTGAGAAGAGCCTCGAGCCGTCCCTGCGAGATCTCGGGCTGATACGGCGTGTAGGCCGTGTACCAGGCCGGGTTCTCCATGACGTTGCGCAGGATGACGGGCGGAGTGAAGGTGCCGTAGTACCCGAGCCCGATCATGGAGTCGAGCACCTGGTTCCGGTCGGCCAGCGACCGCAGCTCGGCCAGCACCTCGGCCTCGGTGCGCGCACCGGGCAGTTCCAGCGCATCGGCGTTCTTGATCACATCCGGCACCGCGGCCGCGGTGAGCTCGTCCAGCGAGCCGTAGCCGACCTGCGCGAGCATCTTGGCGCAAGCCTCGTGATCAGGGCCGATGTGACGCTGCTCGAAGGGGATGCCCTGTTCGAGCTCGGAGAGCGGAATGCGGTGGGCGGTCATTGCGGAGGCCTCCTGGTCTGACGCGACCTTCGAGGGGTACCCCGGCACGGGTACCCCGACGGCCTCCCCCTCTGTCATCTCGACCTGAGAGCTTCACCGGCCGCCCGAAGGCCGCCGGCTTTCCCCGTCGGTGAGAGCGGAAGCCGTCGACACCCGCCCTGCTTTCCAGAGTGACCTCGTCCGTGCGGTACGTGAGCCTGAGAGATTCCGGGGAGGATTTGCTCCTTCGGCGCCTCCGATGGTGTCCGGAGGACTCTCCCGCACGGGATCAGCAGCCGCTGGCAAGCCTACCAGCGAGGCCGCCGCACGAGTCTTCGAGTGGCCGCACACCCCGATGTGCTCTTTCGTAGTGCTTACGACCGCTTCGGATGAGGTGCGACCAGTGGAGGACCCGTGCAGACCGACATCGATCCGCGCAACCTGATCGGCCGCAAGGCGTTCGACCGCAACGGCACCAAGATCGGCACCGTCGACGAGGTCTACCTCGACGACGCCACGGGCGTACCGGAGTGGGCTGCCATACGCACCGGCCTCTTCTCCCGGGACGCCTTCGTCCCCCTGGAGCCGAGCGAACTGGTCGACGGCACCCTGCACGTCCCCTTCGACCGCACCCTCATCAAGGACGCCCCGGACTTCGGCGTGGGCCGCCACCTCTCGCCCGAGCAGGAACTCCAGCTCTACCACCACTACGGCCTCGACGCGGCGGCCCCGCCCCCGTTCCCGGACCGGAACTTCGGCAAGCTGGCGGGCACGGGGGACGTGGAGGCCTGACCTCTTCGATCCCGGCGCCACCAGCACCCCTACGCTGTGCATGCACCGACCCGTCCCCTCAGCGGCCGCCCGCGCGAGCCCCGTCAGGCGCCCGCCCCGGGCCCCCCGACCGCCCTAGGGGAACTCATCACCTCGACCAACGGCAACGGCTCGGCCGACTCCAGCCGAGGATCGTCGACAGGAAACGTCCGCACCCGCCCCGGCTCGGAATCCGTCGGCGTCTCGAACCGCACGGTCACCCGCCCCAGCCCACTGCCCTGCACCCACCCATGCCCGTACTCGGCGTGCCGCACGTCATGCCCGGCCACCCACCGCCGCTCGACGACCACGTCCCGCTCCTCCACCGGGACCTCATCACCCACCTCCTCGACGGCGTGATGATCCACTCTCTCCCCCGCGGCCTGGGCGAACAGATCCTCCTGGGTGAAGTCGGCAAGCCCGGAAACCCCCACCCCCAGCAGTCGCACACCCCCCGTCGAGTCGACTCCCTCCAGCAACCGCAGAGCGGCCTCCTTCACCACCGCGGGATCATCCGTGGGCCCCCGCAAGGTCTCGGACCGCGTCAGCGTCGAGAAGTCGTACCGCCGCACCTTCAACACGATGGTCCGCCCCGACAACCGCGCCTCCCGCAACCTGCGGACACACCGGTCCGCCAACCGCTGCACCTCAAGGCCCACCCGGACCCGGTCATGGATGTCCACGTCGTACGTGTCCTCCACCGACACCGACTTCGTCTCCCGCTCCGCCACCACGGACCGCTCGTCCCGCGCCAGCGCCATGGCGTACAGCCCGTGCCCGTGCGCCTTCCCGAGCAGCCGTACGAGCTCGTCCTCACCCGCCTCGACGATCTCGTCGACGGTATGGATCCCGGCCCGCCGCAGGTGGTCCCCGGTCGCCGGCCCCACCCCGGGCAGGGTCCGTACCGACATCGGTCCGAGCAGCGCCCGCTCGGTGCCCGGCTCGATCACCACCAAGCCGTCCGGCTTGGCCTGCTCGGAGGCGATCTTCGCGAGCATCTTGGACGCGGCCAGCCCCACCGACCCCGTGAGCCCCGTGCCGGTCCGTATGTCGGCCCGCAGCTTCGCCCCGACCAGTCGCGCCGACGCCTCGTCCCAAGCCGCTCCAGCGGCCTCCAGATCCACGAACGCCTCGTCCAGGCTCAGTGGCTCCACCAGCGGCGACAGCTCCCGCAGGAGCGCCATCACCTGCTCGCTGATCGCCTTGTAGAGCCCGAAGCGCGGCACGAGATACGCGGCGTTCGGCGCGAGGCGTCTTGCCTGGGCCATGGGCATCGCCGAGTGCACCCCGAACACCCGGGCCTCGTAGGACGCGGTGGCCACCACACCGCGCGGCCCCAGCCCTCCCACGACGACGGCCTTCCCGCGCAGGCTCGGCTTGGACGCCTGCTCCGCCGAGGCGTAGAAGGCGTCCATGTCGAGATGCAGGATCGTGGGCGCTTTTCTCACATGTCCGATGCTGCCCTACGCCACTGACAATGCCCCGCCGAGGCGATCGGGGCAGGCGTCAGACCGCTCGGTTGCGGCGTCTGGCCAGCTCGTCCGCCGGGTTGTGTCCGATGAGCGTCTCTCCGGTGTCGACGCGCTCCCCGTGCAGCTGCGACAGGGCGCTCTCGACATCCCGCCACACGACGCCCACGGCGATCCCGAAGACCCCCTGGCCGCCTTGGAGCAGCGCGTGGACCTCGTCGGGCGAGGTGCACTCGTAGACCGTGGCACCGTCGCTCATGAGCGTCATGCGCTCCAGGTCCTGGAAACCGCGCTCACGCAGGTGCTGGACCGTGGTGCGGATGTTCTGCAGCGACACACCGGTGTCCAGAAATCGCTTGACGATCTTCAGGACGACGACGTCCCGGAAGCTGTAGAGCCGCTGCGTCCCCGACCCGTGGGCGGGCCGCACGCTCGGCTCCACGAGCCCGGTGCGCGCCCAGTAGTCCAGTTGCCGGTAGGTGATGCCGGCCGCCGCGCAGGCCGTAGGACCGCGATAGCCGATCTCCTCGGACGCCATGGACGTCGCCCCTCCGCTGCTCGGCACGGCCGCCGGTCGCTGCGGAGCGTGATCGGCCGCGCTGCCCTGAAACGGGCTGCCGTGATGGGGATCCCCCCAACTCGAACGCAGTTGAGAGCTTGGGGGAGGGTACGGACCGCTTGCCCCGAGACTCCGTCCGGGGGCACCCCCAGCCGTACCGTCGCCGCTGCTTCTCACGCCGACCTCCGTCCTTGACCTGCCTTCTCGACGGTAGGCAGTCACCAGGGGTGCGTCAACGATCGCCACACTCGGCACGCCGAGTGATAATCACCCTAGGAGTGGTTTCCCGTACCCCACCGCGGGGAAAGGCTAGCCGAATGCGCTCCGAACGGGCCGCAGGACGCTCTCACGCGCCGGTGGCAAATGCCGGCATTTCCGTGACGACCGGACACGGCCCAGCCGTCACGGACCACTGATCCGCCGACTCGGCCGCATCCGTCTCACTGACTGCTGGTGCCGAAGTCCTCGGGGGAGATCTGGTCGAGGAACTCGCGGAATTTCTCCACCTCGTCCTCCTGCTCGTCCGGAATGGCGATACCGGCGTCGTCGAGCACCCCGTCGCTGCCGTAGATCGGCGTTCCGGTGCGCAGGGCCAGCGCTATGGCGTCGGACGGCCGCGCGCTCACCTCGACCCCGCTGGCGAAGACCAGCTCCGCGTAGAAGACGCCTTCACGCAGGTCCGTGATGCGCACTTCGGTGAGCTCCTGGCCGACCGCCTCCAGTACGTCCTTGAACAGGTCGTGGGTCAGCGGTCGTGCGGGGGCCATGCCCTGCTGCGCGAAGGCGATGGCCGTCGCCTCCCCCGGCCCGATCCAGATGGGGAGGTAGCGGTCGCCTCCCACTTCACGCAGGAGCACGATCGGTTGGTTGGAGGGCATTTCGACCCGGACACCTACGACATCGAGCTCGTTCACACAGCAACCCTAGGCCGTGCCCGGGACGTTTGGGTAGTCGGGCAGGAAACGGGTGCCGATCCGGCGCCCGGCGACCTCAGGGCAGGCGCACGCCGAGCGCGGTCTGTACAAGTGCCGCGTGCAGCTTCACCGTCAGCCCGGCGAGCTCCTTGGCACGGGCTTCCGCGTGTGCGCGGGTCTGCGGGTTGCGGTGGCGCTTCAGCGGGGCGACCACCTGGTCCACGAGCCCGGCCTCACGGTCGGCGGCCGCCTTCATCGCGCGCAGATGCCGCGGCTCGATCCCGAACCGCCCCAGCTCCACGACGAGCGCCGCCACCGTCACCGCCTCGGCGCCGTAGGCCCCGTCCGGCAGCGGCGTGATGAGGCCGTACGCCTCCCACTCCGCCAGCTGCGACTCGTCGATCTCGGCGGCGGCCAGCAGCTCGGAGCGGCCGATCCGGACGGCGGTGGGGCCTTCGGAGACCTCCAGGACCGTTTCTCCGTCCCGCTGGCGGCCCACCGTGGGCAGCGCGACGGCCTCGCCGCGCTCCATGGCGTCCAGGTGCTCCCGGATCACCTTGAGCGGCAGATAGTGGTCCCGCTGCATCCTCAGGACGTGGCCGAGGCGCTCGACGTCCCGGTTGCTGAACTTGCGGTATCCGGAAGGGGTCCGCTGCGGCTCGATGAGGCCCTCGGACTCCAGGAACCGGATCTTGGAGATGGTGACTTCGGGGAACTCGTCGCGCAGCACGTTCAGTACTGTGCCGATGCTCATCAGCCCACTGTCCGTGGCGGCGGTGCCGTGTCCGGCACCGCCGCTCGGTGTTTGAAGCATGGACCTTCCCTGGGAGGGTCAGTAGCCCTGCTGGCTCGCGTAGAACACCAGCCGGTACTTGCCGATCTGCACCTCGTCGCCGTTGTTCAGAGCGACCGAGTCGATCCGCTCGCGGTTGACGTACGTGCCGTTGAGACTGCCCACGTCGGACACCGTGAACGAGCCGTCCTGACCGCGGCGGAACTCCACGTGCCGGCGCGAGACCGTGACGTCGTCGAGGAAGATGTCGCTCTGCGGGTGCCGGCCGGCCGTGGTCAGCTCGCCGTCCAGCAGGAAGCGGCTGCCTGAGTTGGGCCCGCGGCGCACCACCAGGAGCGCGGAGCCCAGCGGGAGCGCGTCGACGGCCGCCTGTGCCTCCGGGGAGAGCGCCGGCATCTGCGTCTGGCCGGTGACCTCGGAGTCGTAGGCCTCGAGTCCCGAGATGGAGATGGTGGAGGTCGTCTCCGAGGGGCGCTCGGGCACGGCTCCGGCGCGCAGCGGGGCGCCGCAGTTGGAGCAGAAGCGGCTGTTCTCCGCGTTGCGGTTACCGCACCTCGTACACACCAGGGCCGACATAGGGGAAAACCCTCCACCCGTACTTGAGGTTGACGGTTGTCCGAAACCTATGCCGCCGGACTGGGCAGGGTCAACAGACGGCACGCCCTGACCTCCGGAAACGTCACCGCCCTGACCGCCGACCTGGTCCCGGAACAGCGGGCGCTGGCCCTCGGCCTCGGGCTGTGCGCGATGACGAGCGGTCGCGTTGTCGCTACCTTCTCGCGCGCTCTTGCCGAACAACTTCGCAAACAACTTCACGGGCGATTCCCCTTGACCGAAACAGACCCGCCCGTGGGGCAGGACGAACCCTGATTGAACACACCGGTCGACCCGGACACCCTCACAACGTCCGTTTCCACCAGACAGTTTCCACCACGCACCACCCATTCGGTGCGCCGACCCCCCGCAAGCTCATGCCCTGGCCGAATGCCCCCCATGCGCCGCCGGTTCACCGGGAGGACGACCGAGCGTAGTCAGGCCGCTTCACCGCTCGCAAGGCGTCCACGACGATCTTGTCCGACCGCTCGACGGCAACGGTGGCCTGCTCCTTCTCGAGAGTCTGCACCACGCCTCCAGGGATGTTCAGCGCCGGTTCGAGGTCCTGCGGATTACCGATGACCTTGAAACGAAAAGGCGCGGTGATCTTGTTCCCGTCGACGCTCACGCTCTTGTCCGAATCCGACAGATAGGTGCCCGCGACGACCCGTACGCCGTTCACCTGGATCGCCTCCGCCCCGGCCGCTCGCAGCTCCTGGATCGCGTCGAGCAGCATGTCCGCCTCGACCGTCCCCTTGGTGTCCTCGATCGTCATCGTGATGCCCGGCCCCTGCGCGGCCACCGTGCCCGCGAGGATGCCGAGTTGCCGCTCCTTCTCGACCGTCTGCTTCCGGGCCTCCTCTGCCTGGTCAGAGCTGTTCTCCAGCTCGTCCCGCTGCTTCTCGAGGCCCTGCTTCTCGTCTTGAAGACGCTGAGTACGGTCGCCCAGTTCATCGAGGATGCGTACGAGATCTTCCTGCCTCGCCCCCCGGAGCGCACTGTCACTGTTGCTGTTCGACGCCACCTGGACCGCGAGGCCGAATCCGAGGCCGAACAGCAACACCGCGACGATGAGTTGGGCCCGCGTCAGGCGCGGCGGCCACAGCCCCTGCACCAGCCGCTGACGGCCGGTCAGCCCGGGCTCGACAGCAGCCGTGGGGGGCGCCTCGGTCTCCTCGGCGGGCGTCACCGGGAGTTCCTCCGGCAGTTCTTTGCGCAGGCCGTTGCCGGGCGTCTCTTCCTGTTCGCTCATCGGCCTCACGCCCGGAAGACGTGCCGGCGGATCGCCGCGGCGTTCGAGAAGATCCGGATGCCGAGCACCACGACGACACCGGTCGACAGCTGGGCGCCCACGCCCAGCTTGTCGCCCAGGAACACGATCAGCGCGGCCACGACCACGTTCGACAGGAACGACACCACGAAGACCTTGTCGTCGAAGATGCCGTCCAGCATGGCCCGCAGCCCCCCGAAGACGGCGTCGAGCGCCGCCACCACGGCGATCGGCAGATAAGGCTCGACAACCGCCGGAACCTCAGGCCGGACCAACAGGCCGGCCACGACTCCCACGACGAGGCCCAGTACGGCGATCACGATGTGCCCTTCTCAGTTCTCGGCTCTGCTGTACGTACGATCACACTCGGTGCGGCCGGCAGCCGGAGGTCGTCCTCCACGGAGATGGCGGTCCGGATGCCGTAGTTCTCTTCCAGGGCGTGCAGATACAACCCGTCGGCGCTGTCCTGGAACCTGGTGCTCAGCCGCTGCCCGTCCCCCACGGCAAGCACCGTATAGGGCGGAACCAGCGGCTTGTTGTCGACCAGTATCGCGTCACCCGCGGCCCTGATCGCCGACAGCGCGGTCAGCCGCTGCCCGTTGATGGAGATGGCCTCGGCGCCCGACGCCCACAGCCCGTTCACGACCCGCTGCATGTCGCGGTCGCGCACCCGTCCGGTATCGGAGAACCCCGTCGTCTCCCGCGGGTTCCCGTCACCGCCGCCCGTGCTGGCTTCCTTGGCGTCGTTCACGACCAGTTTGACGCCCGGGCCGTGCACTTCCACGGCCCCCGACAGGATGCCCACGAGATCGGCCTGGCCACTGTCGCCACTGTGCTTGAGAGCCTCGCGCTGCCGTGTGCTCACGTCGTCACGCAGCTGGTCGACGCTCTTCTCGAGCTTGTCCGCCGTCCCGGTCTCGCGGTCGATGCGGTCGATGAGCTCCTCGCGCTCCTTGGCCACGACCGGGGCGGCCACCCGTGCCTGCGCCGCCCCCACGGTGACCACGAGAGCGGCGAGCACCAGGCCGAGGGCCAGACCCAGCCTCGCCCGCAATGTCTTGGGCAACTTGCCGTCGCCGACGGCCTTCTTGCGGGCCGCGGCCTCGGCGTACCCGTCGTCGAGGCTGTGGTCCATGACGTTGGTGAGCAGCGACATGGAGGCGTCCGGGCGCGACGGGCGCGTGGGGGTGCTCCGAACGGGGGGCTGCTGCGGCATGCCGCACATCGTCGCACGTCGCGGCCCCTACCTCCGAATGGCCCCATCGGCGTGCCGGACAGGCCCCTTTGGGGACACATGTCCGGCACGCGCGCGTGCGTGGCTCAGCGGCCGGCGCTGTCCACGACCGCCGACCACTCGTCCAGCAGGGCCTGCGCGGACGCGTCATCGGGTCCCTCGGCCCACAGATGGGTGACCGCCTCCGCCGGGTCCGGCAGCACCATCACCCAGCGTCCGTCGGTCTCGACGACCCGGACACCGTCGGTCGTGTCGACAAAGCGATCGCCCGCCGCCTCCACGACCCTGCGCATCACCAGCCCCTTGACGGCCCACGGGGTCGCCAGATCCCGCTTGAGGACATGGGCCCGCGGAATCCGCGCGTCGATCTGGCTCAGCGTCAGCTGCGTCCGCGCGACGAGCCCGATCAGCCGTACGAAGGCCGCCGTACCGTCGAAGACGCTGCTGAACTCCGGGATGATGAAGGCACCCTTGCCGTCACCACCGAAGATCGTCGAGTCATCGCGTCCGACCCTTGTCAGATCGTCGGGCGACGTGGTCGTCCACTCGACCTGCGTCCCGTGGTACGCCGCCACCTGCTCGCCGATCCGCGTGGTGGTCACCGGCAGCGCAACCCGGCCGCTGCGCCGCTCGGCGGCGACAAGATCGAGCATGACGAGCAGCGCCCGGTCGTCCTCGATGATCCGTCCCTTTTCGTCGACGAGGGACAGCCGCTCACCCACGGGGTCGAACCGCACCCCGAACGCGGCCCGCGCGGACGCCACGATCTCGCCCAGCCGCACCAGCCCCGACCGTCGGGCATCCGCCGTCTCCGTCGGCCTGGACTCGTCGAGACCCGGGTTGATGGTCAGCGAGTCCACGCCGAGCTTCCCGAGCAGGCTGGGCAGCACGAGCCCGGCGCTGCCGTTCGACGCGTCCACGACGACCTTCAGCCCAGCCTCGGAAACGCCGGTGATGTCGACGTTCCGCAGCAGTGAACCGGTGTACGAATCGAACACGCTGGCGGGGAAGTGCAGGTCCCCGATCTCGCCGGGGAACGCCCGCCGGTACTCCTGCCGGGCGAACACCCGGTCCAGCTTTCGCTGGCTGCCCTGCGAGAGGTCCGCGCCCTGCCCGTCGAAGAACATGATGTCCACGGAGTCCGGCACCCCGGGCGTGGTCCGGATCATGATCCCGCCGGCGCTCCCCCGCGCGGTCTGCTGCCGCGCCACGGGCAGCGGCACGTTCTCCAGATCGCGTACGTCGATGGCGCTGGTCTGCAGAGCGGAGATGACCGCCCGCTTCAGCGCCCGAGCGCCCCGGGAGTGGTCGCGGGCGGTGGTGACGGTCGAACCCTTCTTGAGGGTCGTCGCGTAGGCGCCTGCCAGCCGGACCACGAGTTCCGGGGTGATCTCGACATTGAGGATGCCGGAGACGCCACGGGCGCCGAAGAGATGCGCCTGGCCCCTGGACTCCCAGATGACCGAGGTATTGACGAAGGCACCGGCTTCGACGGTCTTGAACGGGTAGACCCGCACATTCCCCTGAATGATCGATTCCTCGCCGATGAGGCACTCGTCGCCGATGACCGCGCCGTCCTCGATTCGAGCCGCCCGCATGATGTCGGTGTTCTTCCCGACGACACAGCCACGGAGGTTGCTCTGCTGCCCGACATACACGTTGTCGTGCACGACGGCCTTGTGCAGAAACGCCCCGCTCTTCACGACGACGTTGGAGCCCACGACGGTGTGCTCGCGGATCTCGGCGCCGGCCTCGACCTTGGCGTAGTCGCCGATGTACAGCGGACCACGCAGAACGGCATCGGGATGCACCTCGGCGCCCTCGGCGACCCATACGCCCGGGGAGAGCTCGAAGCCGTCGATCTCGACGTCGACCTTGCCCTCCAGGACGTCGGCCTGTGCCTTCACATAGCTCTCGTGCGTGCCGACGTCCTCCCAGTACCCCTCCGCGACATAGCCGTAGACCGGCTTGCCTTCCTTCATCAGCTGCGGGAAGACATCGCCGGACCAGTCCACGGGCACATCGGGGTCGACGTAGTCGAAGACCTCGGGTTCCATGACATAGATGCCCGTGTTCACGGTGTCCGAGAAGACCTGGCCCCAGGTCGGCTTCTCCAGGAAGCGCTCGACCTTGCCTTCCTCGTCGACGATGGTGATGCCGAATTCGAGGGGATTGGGCACACGGGTCAGACAGACGGTGACCAGCGCGCCCTTTTCCTTGTGGAAGTTGATGAGCTCGGTGAGGTCGAAGTCGGTCAGGGCATCACCGGAGATGACGAGGAAAGCATCGTCCTTCAACGCCTCTTCGGCGTTCTTGACGCTTCCGGCGGTACCGAGTGGCTTCTCCTCATTGGCATAGGTGAGCTCCATTCCGAGCTCTTCACCGTCACCGAAGTAGTTCTTGACCAGTGAGGCCAGGAACTGGACGGTGACGACGGTCTCGTTGAGCCCATGCCTTTTGAGCAGCCGCAGCACATGCTCCATGATCGGCCGGTTCACCACCGGCAGGAGCGGCTTGGGCATGCTCGAGGTCATGGGACGAAGGCGTGTGCCTTCGCCTCCGGCCATCACGACGGCCTTCATGTCGGAAGCGTCCTCCTTGAGAGATACGGTCTAGCCGACTTCACCCGTCCAGATTGTCCCGCACTTTTCTGCCGGGGGCCATCAAGCCGCCACGGCCGTGCCAATGGGCGAGTTCAGTCGGCCTTGGCGTCCGCACGGACCAGGCGGCGGACTTGTACCACGTAGAGCACTCCTGCCCACCAGTAGAGCGTTGTACCCCATCCGGCGAACGCCCATCCGAAAATAGCAGCGAGTGACGAGATCCATCCAGTTCCGTCACTGAGCAAGAGCAGCGGGAAGGCGTACATCAGGTTGAAGGTGGCGGCCTTGCCGAGGAAGTTCACCTGGGGCGGCGGATAACCGTGACGCCTGAGGATGCCCACCATCACCAGGAGCATCAGCTCTCGCAAGAGCAGTGCAGCCGTCAACCAGATTGGCAGAATCTCGCGCCAGGTGAGGCCGACCAGAGTCGAGAGAATGTAGAGGCGGTCGGCAGCGGGGTCGAGCAGCCGGCCGAGGCTGCTGATCTGGTTCCACCGCCGGGCGAGCTTGCCGTCCAGGTAGTCGCTGATCCCGCTCAGAGCCAGTACCAGCAACGCCCAGGTGTCACTCTTCGGCCCTCCGAACTCGGGCCTGAGGATCAGCCACAGGAAGAGCGGCACCCCAGCGAGCCGCGCCATGCTGAGGATGTTGGGGATGGTGAGGACCCGGTCTGTTTGGACTCGGGTCTCCTGGACCTCCACCCGGGGGCCTCCTGTGGGAAACGTGCCGATGATGCCCCCTGACCCTACCTCAACGCAAAAAAGCTCCGGCTCTTGGGCTGGTGCCCAAGAGCCGGAGCTCTAAAAGGAGTTCGGCGGTGTCCTACTCTCCCACAGGGTCCCCCCTGCAGTACCATCGGCGCTG
>NZ_JBHVYZ010000049.1:37474-63496 GCF_042880295.1 Streptomyces sp. NPDC058307 | reverse complement strand
CGTCATGGCCGTGGTCAAGTCCGACGCCTACGGCCACGGCGCGGTGCCCTGTGCCCGCGCCGCGGTCGAGGCGGGGGCCGGGTGGCTCGGCACCGCCACACCGGAGGAGGCTCTGGCGCTGCGGAAGGCCGGGCTGCCGGGGCGGATCATGTGCTGGCTGTGGACGCCCGGCGGCCCCTGGCGCGAGGCGATCGAGGCCGACCTCGACATCTCCGTCAGCGGGATGTGGGCGCTGCGGGAGCTCGTCGCGGCGGCCCGCGAGGCCGGCGTACCCGCGCGCGTGCAGCTCAAGGCCGACACCGGCCTCGGGCGGGGCGGCTGCCAGCCCGGCGAGGACTGGGCCGAGCTGGTCGCCGAGGCCCTGCGCGCACAGTCCGAGGGGCTGCTGCGCGTCACCGGCCTCTGGTCGCACTTCGCCTGCGCCGACGAGCCGGGCCATCCCTCCATCGCCGCCCAGCTCACCCTCTTCCGCGGGATGCTGGCGTACGCCGAGGGCCGGGGCGTGCGCCCCGAGGTGCGGCACATCGCCAACTCGCCCGCCACGCTCACCCTTCCGGAGAGCCACTTCGACCTCGTCCGGACCGGCATCGCGACCTACGGCATCTCGCCGAGCCCCGAGATCGGCGGCCCCGGCGACTTCCTACTGCGCCCGGTGATGACGCTGTCGGCGTCCCTCGCGCTGGTCAAGCGGGTTCCGGCCGGCCATGGCGTCAGCTACGGCCATCGCTATGTCACCCCGGGCGCCACGACCCTCGGCCTCGTACCCGTCGGCTACGCGGACGGCATCCCGCGGCACGCCTCCGGCGCAGGACCGGTGCTGGTCGACGGCAAGTGGTACACGGTCGCCGGGCGGATCGCCATGGACCAGTTCGTCGTGGACCTCGGCGGCGACGAGCCCGCCACCGGCACCCGGGCCGTGCTCTTCGGTCCCGGCGACCGGGGCGAGCCCACCGCCGAGGACTGGGCGCAGGCCGCGGGCACCATCGCCTACGAAATCGTGACCCGCATCGGAACGCGCGTTCCCCGCGTCTATGTGAACGAGGAACAAGCGGGGTAACCGCAACAGTGCGCGTCAGCACAGCCAGTCCCGCAACACCGGTATCACCCGGCCCTTGAACGACCCAGCGAACAGGAGCGGTACGTGAGCGAGAGCAGTGCGGAGGCCGTCGTCGACGCCGCCGCCTCGGTGGCCCTCGCCTCCGCTACGGCGGCGGGTGGCGGCTGGCGCCGGGCGACCGGGTTCGCCGGCGCCGCGATAGGCGTGATCGCCGCGGGCGCCGCGGCCGGGGTGGCCGTCGAGCGGCTCACCGTCGGACGCGGCATGCGGCAGCGGGCCCGCCTCGCCCTCGACTCGACCGGGCCGTACGGCGCACTGCGCGGCACCCCCGGCAAGGCGTACGCCGACGACGGCACCGAGCTGTACTACGAGGTCGACGACATCGACGCGGAGGCCGGGCCCGCGTTGTCGCCGCGCCGGCGCCGGCTGTTCGGGCGCAAGGCACCCGCTCCCGTGACGGTCGTCTTCAGCCACGGCTACTGCCTCAGCCAGGACTCCTGGCACTTCCAGCGCGCGGCGCTCAGAGGCGTCGTACGGACCGTGCACTGGGACCAGCGCAGCCACGGTCGGTCCGGGCGGGGTGCGCGGCAGGTGCGGGACGGGGTGCCGGTCGACATCGAGCAGCTCGGCCGCGACCTCAAGGCCGTCATCGATGCGACCGTCCCCGAGGGGCCGATCGTGCTCGTCGGTCACTCCATGGGCGGCATGACCGTCATGGCGCTGGCCGACCAGTACCCCGAACTGATCCGCGACCGGGTGGTCGCGGTGGCCCTGGTCGGCACGTCGTCCGGGCGGCTCGGCGAGGTCAACTTCGGACTGCCCGTCGCGGGCGTCAACGCCGTACGACGGGTGCTGCCGGGCGTCCTCAAGGTGCTGGGGCAGCGGGCCGACCTGGTGGAGAAGGGGCGGCGGGCCACCGCCGACCTGTTCGCCGGGATCATCAAGCGCTACTCCTTCGCGTCCCGGGACGTCGACCCGGCCATCGTCCGGTTCGCCGAGCGGATGATCGAGGGCACCCCGATCGACGTCGTCGCCGAGTACTACCCGGCGTTCGACAACCACGACAAGACCGCCGCCCTCGCCCATTTCGCGGACAAGCCGGTGCTCGTGCTTGCCGGCGTGGGCGACATGGTCACGCCCAGCGAGCACAGCGAGGCGATCGCCTCCCTGCTGCCGGAGGCGGAGCTGGTGCTGGTCCCCGACGCCGGGCACCTCGTCATGCTGGAGCACCCGGAAGTGGTCACCGACCGCCTCGCCGACCTGCTCACCCGCGCGGGAGCGGTACCCGCAGGGGCTACCGTTGGCGGTTATGGAAGCAGTACCGCGCAACCCGGTTGAGACCGAGCTGACCGTCACCTCCCCCGAGCAGATGCGCGAGCTGGGCCTGAAGCTCGCCAAGCTGCTGCGCGCCGGGGATCTCGTGATGCTCAGCGGGGAGCTCGGCGCGGGCAAGACGACACTGACCCGTGGACTCGGTGAGGGGCTCGGGGTGCGGGGGGCCGTGACCTCGCCGACCTTCGTGATCGCCCGGGTGCATCCGTCCCTGGGGGAGGGGCCGCCGCTGGTCCACGTTGACGCGTACCGCCTGGGCGGCGGGCTCGACGAGATGGAGGACCTCGATCTCGACGTCTCGCTGCCGGAGTCGGTGATCGTCGTGGAGTGGGGCGAGGGCAAGGTCGAGGAGCTGACCGACGACCGGCTCCAGGTGCAGATCCACCGCGCGGTCGGGGACACGACCGACGAGGTGCGGCACGTGACGCTGACGCCGGTCGGGGAGCGGTGGACCGCGGCCGACCTCAGCGTGCTCACGGCCTGAGCGCCTGCCCGCCGTGTGAACGTCCCGACAAACCGTCGGCAAGATGTTGCACCGGACGTCTCGTGCGTGGTCACATGGTACCCAGCTCGTAGTTAGGTCTGCCTAACTACGCCCGCCCCCGAACTCCAGGAGGCGTCCATGTCGGCCACCGAGAACCGGCCCCAGCCGCAGCCGTACGTGCTCGTCGGCGGCGTGTCCATGCGTGATCTGCTGGCTTCCTGCGCGGCTGCGGAGGCCGTCTCCACACCGCCGCGGCTGCCCGACCCGGGGACGGCCCGGGCGGCTGCCGCTGAGCGACCGAAAGCGGCCTGAGCGACCGAAAGCGGCCTGAGCGACCGAAAGCGGTCTGAGCGCCCGGCACCGGCCTGGTCGGGCTGTCGGGCTCGGGCTCAGTGGATGACCGCGACCCTGGCGCCGATCGTCGCGAAGGCCCACATCGCGTCGCCGTCCTCGCGGGACTCCCGGATGCCGCCCGTCGGCACCGTGGTGACGGCGGGGGCCGGACGCCCCGCCTCCGCCACGGCCGAGCTGAAGCCGATCGCCACGCCGTCGATGCTGGTGAAGCGGACCACGTGTTCGATGGGCGTGCCGTCGGTGCCGGTCACGGAGTTCGAGCGGGAGGTCACCACGTAGACGCCGGGGGCCGGGTCGATGGTGCCCGGCATGACCTGAAAGGTGCGGGTGACCTGGTTGGCGGCGTTGACCAGCCAGACACGGTTGTCGTCCAGGGAGTACACGACGCGCTCGCCGGCGCCCGAGCCCGGCGGCAGCGCGGCGGGGTTGCGCTCGTCGCGGGGGACCTTCGAGGTGACGGCCGCGGGGACACTGCCGGCGTGTGCCCTGGTGGGGACCGTCGCGGCGGCCTGGTAGGCGAGGAAGCCGACCGTCGCGAGGGCCGCGGTGGTGAGGGCGGTCACGAAAGCCGCGTTGCTGGTTGCCACCGGTCACCTCTCGAGTACTTGGTCCTGATTTGTGGCGACCGTAGCAGGTCGTCGAGCGGGTGCCGTGCCGTCGTGGCTGGTCGCGCCGCGAGCGGCCGAGCACGCAGAGCCGTACACCGGTACACCGGTACACCGGTACACCCCCCGGGTGCCGGTAGTGGCCTGCGGCCACCCGGGGCCGCCCGGAGCCGTAGGCTGTTTGCGTGCTCTTGCTCGCTCTGGATACCGCCACCCCCGCCGTGACCGTCGCCCTGCATGACGGGCGGGACGTCGTCGCCTCGTTCAGTCAGGTGGACGCGCGTCGGCACGGGGAGCTGTTGTTGCCGGCCGTCGACCGGGTGCTCGCGGACGCGGGGGTGAAGCTGGACGCGGTCACCGGGATCGTCGTGGGAGTCGGACCCGGGCCCTACACCGGGTTGCGCGTCGGGCTCATGACCGCCGACACCTTCGGGCTCGCGCTCAAGATCCCCGTCCACGGGGTGTGCACCCTGGACGGACTCGCCTACGCGGCCGACGTCGGCGACGGCCCCTTCGTCGTGGCGACCGACGCGCGGCGCAAGGAGGTCTACTGGGCCACCTACTCGGACCCCCGCACCCGCCTGAGCGATCCCGCGGTCGACCGGCCCGCCGACATCGCCGAGCAGGTCGAGGGGCTGCCCGCGGTCGGCGCCGGGGCGCTGCTCTACCCGGACACCTTCCCCGACGCCCGCGAGCCCGAGCACGTGTCGGCCGCCGCGCTCGCCGCCCTCGCCGCCGAGCGGATCGAGGCCGGGGAGGAACTGCCCGCCCCGCGCCCGCTGTATCTGCGGCGGCCCGACGCGCAGGTGCCCAAGAACTACAAGGTGGTCACCCCCAAGTGACCGCACCCGTGATTCCTGTGCTGCGCGAGATGCGGTGGTGGGACATCGACCCCGTCCTGGAGCTGGAGAAGGACCTCTTCCCGGAGGACGCCTGGTCGCGGGGGATGTTCTGGTCCGAACTCGCGCACTCCCGGGGGCCCGACGCCACCCGGCGGTACGTGGTGGCCGAGGAGGGCGAACGGATCGTGGGGTACGGCGGGCTCGCCCTCGCCGGCACCGAGTCCGACAGCGGCTCCGCCGCGGGGGCCGACGTCCAGACGATCGCCGTAGCCCGCGACCACTGGGGCACCGGGCTCGGGGCGACCCTGCTGACCGAGCTGCTGCGGGCCGCGACCGCCTTCGAGTGCGCCGAAGTGATGCTGGAGTGCCGGATCGACAACATCCGCGCCCAGAAGCTCTACGAGCGCTTCGGCTTCGAGGCCATCGGGTTCCGGCGCGGCTACTACCAGCCGGGCAATGTGGACGCCCTGGTCATGCGGCTGACCACAGCATCCGACAGCGGCTCCGCCGAGCGACCGACATCAGAACGAGGAACCGAGATCAATGGCTGACGAACCGCTTGTCCTGGGCATCGAGACCTCCTGTGACGAGACCGGCGTCGGCATCGTCCGGGGTACCACCCTGCTGGCCGACGCCATCGCGTCCAGCGTCGACGAGCACGCCCGGTTCGGTGGCGTGGTGCCGGAGGTGGCCAGCAGAGCACACCTCGAAGCGATGGTGCCGACCATCGAGCGCGCCCTGAAGGAGGCCGGTGTCTTGGCGAAGGACCTCGACGGCATCGCCGTCACCGCCGGTCCCGGACTCGCCGGTGCCCTCCTCGTCGGGGTCTCCGCCGCGAAGGCGTACGCCTACGCGCTCGGCAAGCCCCTCTACGGCGTGAACCACCTCGCCTCCCACATCTGCGTCGACCAGCTGGAGCACGGGGCGCTGCCCGAGCCGACGATGGCGCTGCTGGTCAGCGGCGGTCACTCGTCGTTGCTGCTGTCCTCCGACATCACCTCCGACGTGCGGCCCATGGGCGCGACCATCGACGACGCGGCCGGCGAGGCCTTCGACAAGATCGCCCGGGTGCTGAACCTCGGCTTCCCCGGCGGTCCCGTCATCGACCGGTACGCGCGCGAGGGCGACCCCTCGGCGATCGCGTTCCCGCGCGGACTGACCGGGCCGCGCGACCCGGCGTACGACTTCTCCTTCTCCGGGCTGAAGACGGCGGTGGCCCGCTGGATCGAGGCCAGGCGGGCCGCGGGGGAGGAGGTGCCGGTGCGTGACGTGGCGGCCTCCTTCCAGGAGGCGGTCGTGGACGTGCTGACCCGCAAGGCCGTGCGGGCCTGCAAGGACGAGGGCGTCGACCATCTGATGATCGGCGGCGGCGTGGCCGCCAACTCCCGGCTGCGGGTCCTCGCCCAGGAGCGCTGCGAGGCGGCGGGCATCCGACTCAGGGTCCCCCGGCCCAAGTTGTGCACCGACAACGGCGCGATGGTCGCGGCGCTGGGCGCGGAGATGGTCGCGCGCAACCGGCCCGCGTCCAGTTGGGACCTGTCCGCCGACTCCTCCCTCCCGGTGACCGACCCCCACGTGCCGGGCCACGACCACGTGCACGAGGTCAGCAAGGAGAACCTGTACTCGTGACGGTCGCGTTGATGTGGGAGGCCCGGGCGGTCGAGGGCCGGGGCGAGGACCTGCTCGCCTGGGCCCGCAGGCAGGAGCTTCCCGTACGGCCGTTGCGGCGGGAGACCTTCAAGGCGCCGCAGGACCGCGTCCTGGTCGTCACGTGGTGGGACGCGGCCTACGACGCCGAGCTGCCCGAACTCCCCGAGCCTGACGGTGAGTTGGCGGCACGGGCGGTGCACCGGTGGCGGTTCGAGTCGGTGGAGTGACGACGGCTCCTAAGAGACCTCCGTCTCGCAGCGCAGCCGGCGGTCCGCGCCCAGTTCCCGCACCGGGCCCGTCAGGCGCAGCCGTGCCGTGTGCCTGGCCTCCGCGCTCGACGCCGACAGCCGTAGCTCCAGGTCGCCCGGTTCGACGATCCGGCGGCCCTTGCGGTCGGTGAACGCCGACAGCTCCGCGTGGAAGCGGAAGGTCACGCGACGCGACTCACCCGGCCCCAGCTCCAGCCGCTGGTAGCCGATCAGGCGGACGTCCGGCCGGGTCACCGAGGCCACCGGGTCGTGCAGGTACAACTGCACGACCTCCGTGCCCGCGCGCTCGCCCGTGTTGCTGACCGTGACCGACAGGTCGTACGAGCCGTCCGTGCCGATCTCCGCCTCGGCGGAATCGGACTCCCAGGCGAACGTCGTATAGGACCGCCCGTGTCCGAAGGCGTACAGCGGGGTCGGGTCCAGGTTGCTGACCTCGCCCGCGAGGCCGAGCGGCGGCTGGAGGTAGGTCCACGGCTGGCCGCCGGGCACCCGGGGGACGCTCACCGGGAGGCGGCCCGAAGGGTTGACGCGGCCCGACAGCACTCCCGCGACCGCCGGGCCGCCCTCCTCCCCGGGGAAGAAGGCCTGGACGACCGCGCCGAGCCGGCCGTCCCAGCGGCCGAGCGCGTAGGGGCGGCCGGTCAGCAGCACCAGCACGACCGGGACGCCGGTGGCGACCAGCGAGTCCAGCAACTCCCCCTGCACGCCCGGCAGTCGCAGGTCCGTCACATCGCAGCCCTCGCCCGAGGTGCCCCGGCCGAACAGGCCCGCCCGGTCGCCGAGCACCGCCACGCAGACGTCCGCCTCGGCCGTGCGGGCCACCGCCTCCTCGAAACCGCCGGTGTCCGGCTCGTCGACCCCGCAGCCCTCGGTGAACGTCACCTTGGCGTCGGGGAGTTCGGTGCGCAGCGCCTGAAGGACCGTGGGGATCTCGATGCCCATCGGGATGTCGGGGTGGTGGGTGAGGACATGGGAGGGGAAGGAGTAGCAGCCCAGCATGGCGAGGGCGTCGGCGGCGCGGGGCCCGACGACCGCGATCCGGGTGTCCGGGGCCAGCGGGAGCAGGCCGTCCGGGTTGTCGAGGAGGACCACCGACTCCTCGGCGAGGCGGCGGGCCAGGGCGCGGTTCGCGGTCGAGTCGAGGTCGATCCGCTCGGTGGGCTCCGGGGTCCAGTTCTCGTCCAGGAGGCCGAGCGCGCACTTCTGGAGCAGGACCCGGCGGGCCGCCCGGTCGATCAGGGACTCCGGCACGAGACCCGCCCGGACCGCCTCCAGCAGGGGTTTCCCGTAGCACTTCACCGTGGGCAGTTCCACGTCGAGGCCCGCCGCGAGGGCCGCGTGCGCCGCGCCCGCCTCGGTGCCGGCGATCCGGTGCTGGGTCTGCAGGAAGCCGACGCCGAAGTAGTCGGCGACCACCGTGCCGGTGAACCCCCACTCCTCGCGCAGGAGTTCCGTCAGCAGGCCGGGGTCGGCGGAGGCCGGTACGCCGTCGGTGTCGGTGTACGCGGCCATCACCGAGCGGGCCCCGCCCTCGCGCAGGGCGAACTCGAAGGGCGGCAGGGTGACGTCGGCGAACTCGCGCACGCCCGCGCGCACGGGCGCGAGGTTGCGGGCGCCGGCAGAGGAGGCGTACCCGGCGAAGTGCTTGAGCGTGGCGACGATCCCGGCCGACTCCAGGCCGCGGACGTAGGCGGCGCCGATCGTGCCCACCAGGTACGGGTCCTCGCCGATCGTCTCCTCGACCCGTCCCCAGCGCGGGTCGCGGACGACGTCCAGGACGGGGGCCAGACCCTGGTGGACGCCGACCGTGCGCAGGTCGCGGCCGATGGCGCCGGCCATCTTCTCGACCAGCTCGGCGTCCCAGCTCGCGCCCCAGGCGAGCGGGACCGGATAGGCGGTGGCCCGCCAGGTGGTGAACCCGGCCAGGCACTCCTCGTGGGCCAGCGCCGGGATGCCGAAACGGCCCGCTTCTGCGATACGGCGCTGGGCGCGGGCCAGTGCCTGCGCGCCCAGCGCCGGGTCCACGGGGGCGGTGCCGAAGGGCCGGGTGAGCTGGCCGAGCCCCCGGGTGATCAGCTCGTCCCAGTCGTAGTCGGCGGTCATCTCGCGCTGGAGGGGGGCGACTCCGTCCCCGTCCGCGCTGGCGCCCACCCACACGCCGTAGAGCTGGGCGGTCTTCTCCTCCAGGGTCATCCGGGAGAGGAGGTCGTCGACGCGGGCGGAGGCGGTCAGGGCGGGGTCACGCCAGGGCGCGGTGGTCATGTAACTCCTGTCGGGCTCGACTGTCGGGCCGACTTCGCGAATGTTTCGACATTTAATCCGAATGTTTTGGGAACCTAGGGCCGTCAGGAGGGTTCGTCAAGAGGTCGTGCAGGGATACGATCGCCGCCATGACACCCCCGGAGCCCGCTGAAACCCGGACGACTTCCCCGACGGCAGGACGGTCGCCGCAGACGGCAACGCTGGCCGAGATCGCCCGCGAGGCGGGTGTGTCGGCGCCGACAGTTTCGAAGGTCCTCAACGGCCGGGCCGACGTCGCGCCCGCGACCCGCGCCCGCGTCGAGGACCTGCTGCGCGCGCACGGCTACCGGCGCCGGCGCGCCGAGGCGAGCCGTTCGCCCCTGATCGACCTGGTCTTCCATGAGCTGGAGAGCGCGTGGGCGATGGAGGTCATCCGGGGTGTGGAGAACGTGGCCCGGGACGCCGGGCTCAGTGTCGTGCTGAGCGAGAGCGCGGGGCGGCTCACCCCCGGGCGCACCTGGGCCGACCAGGTCGCCGCCCGCCGCCCGCACGGGGTGGTCCTCGTGCTGTCCGGGCTCGACGAGTCCCAGCGCGCGTTGCTGGCCAGCAGATCGATCCCGTTCGTGGTGATGGACCCGGCCGGCGATCCGGGCGCCGACGTGCCCTCCATCGGCGCGACCAACTGGCAGGGCGGACTCGCCGCGACCCGGCACCTGGTCGAGCTGGGGCACCGCAGGATCGGCGCGATCAGCGGGCCCTCCCGCATGATGTGCAGCCGCGCCCGCGTCGACGGCTACCGGGCCGCCCTGGAGACCGCGGGGCTGCCCGTCGACCCCGAGCTGATCATGGCCGGTGACTTCCACCACGAGACCGGCTACCGCCAGGGCCTGGAACTGCTGCGCCGCCCGGACCGGCCCACCGCGGTCTTCGCCGGCAACGACCTCCAGGCGCTCGGCCTCTACGAGGCGGCCCGCGAGCTGGGCCTGCGCATCCCGGAGGACCTGAGCGTGGTCGGCTTCGACGACCTTCCGGTGGCGCCCTGGGTCGGCCCGCCGCTGACGACCGTACGGCAGCCGCTGACCGAGATGGCCGAGGCCGCGGCCAAGCTGGTGCTCGACCTGGGCCGGGAGGGCGGCAGTCCGGCGGCGACCCGGGTGGAGCTGGCGACGAGCCTGGTGGTGCGCAGCAGTACGGGAGCACCTCCGGCGGTTTGACCGGGGCGGATACGACCCCGACCGCGCTCCGGCCGACGGACCCCTCGCCAATGGCTTGGTGGTGCTCCTTGTGGGGCGGCCGCAGGTTTGTCGTGGCTGGTCGCGCAGTTCCCCGCGCCCCTGGGTGGGACATCGCGGCCGGTGCCATGGACTTCGGGTGCCGCAGTACCGCTGAGGCCGGGGAGTGGCTATTGACGGGTGTGGTGCGTGCGCCCACACTCCTCCGAAGCCAATCGGTTGTACGACCGAAACTTTCGGAGGGCACCCGCAATGAGATCTCTGAGAACCGGCTTATCCCTTGTGTCCCTCCTGAGCGGCCTGGCGCTGCTCGTCCCGGCCGCCACGGCGAGCGCCGCCGACACTCCGCTGCGGGACCTCGCCGCCGCCAAGGGCAAGGTCATCGGTACGGCCGTCACCGGGTCCAAGCTCACCGGCACCTACGGCGACCTCGCCGGGGCGCAGTTCAACTCGCTGACCCCCGGCAACGCCATGAAGTGGGGCTCGGTCGAGCCGAGCCGCGGCAGCTACAACTGGGCCGAGGCCGACCAGATCGTGAACTTCGCCGAGGCGCACGGCCAGCAGGTGCGCGGCCACACCCTGGTCTGGCACAACCAGAACCCGGACTGGCTGACCAACGGCACCTGGACCCCGGCCCAGCTCGGCCAGCTCCTGAGCGACCACATCGCGCTCGAAGTGGGCCGCTACAAGGGCAGGCTCGCCGCCTGGGACGTCGTCAACGAACCCTTCAACGAGGACGGCACCTACCGCCAGACCCTCTGGTACAACGGCCTCGGCACCGGCTACATCGCCCAGGCCCTCACCGCCGCCCGCGCCGCCGACCCGGCCGCCAGGCTGTACATCAACGACTACAACGTCGAGGGTGTGGGCGCGAAGTCCACCGCCCTGTACAACCTGGTCAAGTCGCTGAAGGAGCAGGGCGTCCCGATCGACGGCGTAGGACTCCAGGCCCATCTGATCGTCGGCCAGGTCCCCGCCACACTCCAGCAGAACATCCAGCGCTTCGCCGACCTCGGCGTGGACGTGGCGATCACCGAGCTGGACATCCGGATGACGCTGCCCTCCGACAGCGCGAAGCTGACCCAGCAGGCCGCCGACTACAAGGCCGTCATGAACGCGTGCGTGGCGGTCGCGCGTTGCGTCGGCGTCACCGTCTGGGGCTTCACCGACTCCGACTCCTGGATCCCGAGCACCTTCCCGGGCCAGGGCGCGGCGACGCCGTACGACGAGAACTACGCGCCGAAACCGGCGTACCACGCGATCGGGGAGGCGCTCGGCGGTACGACCACGCCTGAGCCGACGGGGGCGTGCAGCGCGGCCTACAGCGTGACCAGTCAGTGGGACACCGGCTTCACGGGGCAGGTGAAGATCTCCTGCTCGGGTGCCGCCCTGTCGTCCTGGAAGGTCGGCTGGACGTACGGCGCCGGGCAGCGGATCACCCAGGCCTGGAACGCGACCTGCGCCCAGTCCGGGACCGCGGTCAGCTGCTCGAACGCCGCCTACAACGGGACGGTGCCGGACGGCGGCTCGGTGACCTTCGGGTTCAACGGCTCGTGGAGCGGCGGCAATCCGGTTCCGGTCGTGACACTGGGTTGAGAAGTCTGAGATTTTCCGAAGAATGCCGGCCGGGAGGCGTTCCTCGTAATAATTCGGACTTATGTTCCTCTCTGTGATCGGAGACGACGAGGACAGACGAGTGGGCCGGCGGCCGAGAGTACTGAAGGCCGTCGGCCTCACCCTCGCGGGTGCGCTGGTCCTGGGATGCGCGGCGGCGGGCTGGGCGTACTGGCATCTCAACAGCAACATCAAGAGCGTCGACATCAACAGCGCGCTCGGCGACGACCGCCCCGCCAAGGCGACCCCGGCCCCCGCGCCCTCGGCCTCGCAGGAGGTACCGCTGCCCACCGAGGCCCTGAACATCCTGGTCCTGGGCTCCGACTCACGCAGCGGCAAGGAGAACCAGGCGCTCGGCGGCGGGGACAGCACCGGCGCCCGGTCCGACACCGCGATGGTCGTGCACATCGACGCGGGCCGTACCACGGCCACCGTCGTCAGCATCCCGCGCGACACCCTCGTCACCCGCCCGTCCTGCCCCCTGGCAAGCGGAGGCTCCACGGCGGTCTCGTACGGCGCGATGTTCAACACCGCCTATTCGGTGGGTGGTCCGGTGTGCGCGGTCAAGACCGTCGAGTCGATCACGGACGTCCGCATGGACCACTACATCGAGATCGACTTCTCGGGCTTCGCGAAGCTGGTGAACGCCCTCGGCGGGGTCACGGTGACCACGGACGAGGACATCGACGACAACGACAGCCACCTGCATCTGAAGGCGGGCACCCACCACCTCGACGGCAAGCAGGCACTCGCCCTCGCCCGCACCCGGCACGGCATAGGCGACGGCAGCGACCTGGGCCGCATAGGCCTCCAGCAGAAGCTGGTGACGGCCCTGCTGGAGCAGATCTCCTCGACGAACCTGCTGACCAGCCCCGCCAAGCTGTACTCCGTCGCCGACGCCGTCACCGGCAGCCTCACCACCGACACCGGCCTCGACTCCCTGACCGAGCTGATGAGCCTCGGCGAGAGCCTGAAGGGCCTCGCGGCCGACGACGTCAAGACGGTGACCATGCCGGTCGTGACCGCGGCCTCCAACCCCAACCGTGTGGTGGCGAAGGAGCCCGCGGCGAGCGAGCTGTGGGAGTCGCTGCGCTGAGCCCTCGCCCTCGCCTTCCCTGACGTGTTCACCGAAAAATCGGACGCCTGCTGCAACCAGAGAGCGTCCAGGGGTGTCTGTTGCGGTGACCACATTGCAGTAACCAGGGGGAACACCGATGTCCAACTCGCGTTCGTACAAAGCCTTTTCCGTGCCGCTGATCGCCGGAGTGCTCGCGCTCGGCGGGATACCCGCCCTCGCCGGCAGCGCCGCGGCGGCCGAATCGAAGGCCGTCCAGAACGACTTCAACGGCGACGGCTACAAGGACCTCGCCGTCGGCGCCCCGTTCGCCACGGTCGGCGGCAAGGAGAGGGCGGGCTACGTCACCGTCATGTACGGCGGCCCGCACGGCCTGACCAAGGACAGCCGCACCATCATCAGCCGTTCCACCAGCGGGATCCCGGGTGACCCGGCCGCCGGCGAGAACTTCGGCTACCAGCTGTCCACGGGGGACCTGGACGGCGACGGACGCACCGACCTGATCATCGGGCAGACCTCCTCGATCCGGGACGCGGTCGTCGTCTGGGGCACCAAGGAGGGCCTGTCGGGCGGGGTGTCCGTACCCGCGGCGACCACCCAGGCGGGCGACTTCGACGGTGACAGCTGGCCGGACCTGGTCCTGTTCCGCGGCGGCCGTGCCCCGGGCGACGACCCGCTCGGCACGGAGGCCACCGTCTGGCGGGGCCCGATCTCCCGGGCGGGGAAGCCGACCGCCACACAGGACTTCGGCTCGACCAGGGTGGAGCCCTTCGACGTGATCAACGCGGCCGCCGGGGACGTCAACGGCGACGGCCGCGACGACCTCGCGCTGACCGTCTACACCGGCGACGGCGGCTTCGGCTCGCAGCTCTACCTGGCCAACGCCTCCGGAGGCGCCTTCACCTATACCGCCGGCCCCGGGGGCAGCGGCCAAACGGCCTTCGGCGACGTCAACGGCGACGGTTTCGACGACGTCGTCCGGGGCGTCCCGAACGAGTCCACGGTCACCGTGGCCCTCGGCTCGGCCTCCGGTCCGAAGCCGGCATCGACCTGGAAGTCGTACAGCCAGGACACCGAGGGGGTCCCCGGCGCCACGGAGGAGGAGGACCGCTTCGGTGAGGCGGTTTCCGTCCGTGACATCAACGGCGACGGTTACGCCGACGTGGCCGTGGGCGCGCCCGGCGAGACGCTCGGCGACAAGGACGGGGCGGGCATGGTCGACGTCCTGTACGGCAGCCGCGACGGCCTGACCGGCGCGGGCGCCCAGGGCTTCACCCAGGACACCGACGGCGTCCCCGGTGCCGCGGAGTCGGGCGACGACTTCGGCGGCTCGGTCAGCCTCCTCGACATCAACGGCAACGGCTACGCGGACCTCGCGGCGGCGGCGCCCCGCGAGAACACCGGCGACGGCGCGGTCTGGTCGCTGCGGGGGCGTCCGACCGGCATCGTGACGGACGCGGCGTTCACCTTCGGCCCGGCAGCGATCGGGGCGCTGCCCAGCGCGCGGTTCGGCGAGTCGCTGTCGTAGCAGGTCAGGACCCCGTTTCAGGGCCCCGTTCCGGGGCTCTGGAAAAAACTCCGAAGAAATCCGTGGGGTCTGTCGATCCCGGCCTCTCCCGAACGACGCACTGGTGAGAGGCCGGGCAGGACCGGCCCCGCAGCGACCGAGGAGTCACCATGCCGCGTTACCTGTCGATGATCCAGATCGACGAGAAGACCGCCCCCGCCGAGGGTCCCAGCGACGCCCTGATGCAGCGCATGGGCGAGCTGATCGAGGAGATGACGAAGGCCGGGGTGCTGCTCGACACCGCCGGGCTCACACCGACCGCGCAGGGGGCCCGGGTGCGGTGGGAGAAGGGGCAGCTGTCGGTGACCGACGGTCCCTTCGCCGAGGCGAAGGAGGTCGTCGGGGGGTACGCGATCGTCCAGGCCAAGGACATGGCCGAGGCGATCGAGTGGACCAAGCGCTTCCTGAAGGTCCACGAGGAGCACTGGACGGTCACCTGCGAGGTGCGGGAGATCATGGAGGGCTGAGCCCGCTTCCTTGGCCGCGGGGGCGTACGGGTGTCGAATGGGGGGTTGTGACCTCACAGCCCCCCACCGCCGACGCCCGCTCCTCCGCCCAGACCGTCGTGGAGACCGTCTTCCGCATGGAGTCGCCGCGCATCATCGCCGGTGTCACCCGGGTCGTCCGCGACGTGGGCATCGCCGAGGAACTCGCGCAGGACGCGCTGGTCGCCGCGCTGGAGCAGTGGCCGCGCGACGGCGTCCCCGACAACCCGGGCGCCTGGCTCACGGCCATCGCGCGGCGCCGGGCCGTGGACCTGGTCCGGCGCCGGGAGAACTACGCCCGCAAGCTGGCCGAGATCGGCCGGGACCTGCCGGAGACCGCCCCGCCCCAGGAGCCCGCCGACCTCGAGGACATCGACGACGACCTGCTCAGGCTCGTCTTCACCACCTGTCACCCGGTTCTCTCCGCGGAGGCCCGCACCGCGCTCACCCTGCGGCTGCTCGGCGGTCTGACCACCCCGGAGATCGCCCGCGCCTTCCTGGTCCCGGAGGCGACGGTCGCCCAGCGCATCGTGCGCGCCAAACGGACCCTCGCGACCAAGAACATCGCCTTCGAGGTGCCCTACGGCCCCGACCGCGAGGCCCGTCTCGGCTCGGTCCTCGACGTCATCTACCTGATCTTCAACGAGGGGTACGCGGCCACCGCGGGCGACGACTGGCTGCGCCCCTCCCTGTGCGAGGACGCCCTGCGCCTGGCCCGCCTGCTGTCCGCCCTCATGCCCAAGGAACCCGAAGTGCACGGCCTGGCCGCCCTGTTGGAGTTCCAGGCTTCCCGCACGGCCGCCCGCACCGGACCCCGCGGCGAGCCGGTCCTGCTCAGGGACCAGAACCGCAGCCGCTGGAACCGCATGCTCATCGCCCGCGGCATCAAGGCCCTGTCCCGCGCCGACGCCACGGCCACCGGCGCACCCGGCCCCTACGTCCTCCAGGCCGCCATCGCCGCCTGCCACGCGCACGCGTACTCCTACGACGAGACCGACTGGCCGGCCATCGCCACCCTCTACGCCCTGCTCGCCGCCCGCACCCCCTCCCCGGTCGTCGAACTCAACCGTGCGGTCGCCGTCTCGATGGCCGAGGGCCCGGGCCCGGCCCTGGAGATCGTCGACGCACTCACCGACGAACCCGCCCTGCTGGACTACCACTTGCTGCCCAGCGTGCGCGGTGATCTCCTCGCCCGCCTGGGACGGATGACGGAGGCGCGGGCCGAGTTCGAACGGGCCGCCGCGCTGGCCCGCAACGAACGGGAGCGGGAGCTGCTGCTGGACCGGGCGCGAACAGGTGTACACCAGTAAATTCGTTCCCCTGGTGTCCGGTTGGCGACCTACAGTGACTCAGTCTCTGTGTGGAGACCGTGAAAACCCTGTAGAGGATGACAACTTGAGACAGTTCACGCGCCACCGTGCCGCGGCGCTCGCGACCGCGGCGGCGCTCGCCGCGGTGGGCACCCTGGCCGCCGCGCCCGGCGCCGCCGCCGACGACGCGGGCCCCTGGCCGGGCACCGAGGGCCGGATCCTCACCGACGGACCGGTACTCGTCGACACCGCCACCGGCAAGCAGACCGCGGTGCCCAACACCTACGGCGGCTACGCCGCCTGGGCCCCGGACGGCAGCCGTCTGGTCACCTCCGCGAGCCAGATCACCAGCATCCGCCCCAGCGGCGGC
Organism: Streptomyces sp. NPDC058307; assembly: GCF_042880295.1. Lineage (NCBI taxonomy): Bacteria > Bacillati > Actinomycetota > Actinomycetes > Kitasatosporales > Streptomycetaceae > Streptomyces > Streptomyces sp. NPDC058307. The sequence continues at coordinate 47,009 of NZ_JBHVYZ010000049.1, read as the reverse complement.
TCGAAGTTCACCCTGCCCTGGGCGGAGGGCGTGCGCTCCAGTGCCCCGTACCAGGACCTGGCCTTCTGGTGGGGCGGCCGTTACGTCGTCTTCTCCACCGGCGGCCAGCTCGCCTACGGCCCCTCCGACGCCTCCTGGGCGCCCCGCCCGCTGCTGTCGTCGGCCCTGGAGCCGGACACCGTCTGCGACACCGACCCGACGGTGAGCCCGTCCGGCAAGGTCGCCTTCGAACGCCGTATCAACTTCGGCTGCAACGACAACGCCGGCGTGTACGTCTACGACCCGACCGCCAAGACGGTCAAGCGGGTTCTCAGCGACGCCGGGCAGCCCGCCTACTCGCCCGACGGCACCAAGCTGGCCTTCGTCCGCAAGGACGCCGACGGCAAGCAGCAGATCTTCACGGCCAACGCCGACGGCACCGACGTCAAGCAGCTCACCACCGGGCCCGGCTATGTCGCCAACCCGTCCTGGTCGCCCACCGGCACCCGGATCGTCTTCGACGCGCACACCACGGGCGACAGCTCCGACGTACAGACCACCGAGTACGCCGACCTCGCCACCGGTGAGCGCACGGCCGTCCCGGGCACCCCGCAGGGCGGCAACCCCAGCTGGCAGCCGCTGCGCAAGAACAACACCGCCCGGATCTGGGGCTCCGGCAGCACCCCGACGGCCGTCGCGGCCTCCCGCTGGACCTGGAACAAGGTCGGCACCAGCGCGCCGGGCCTGATGGACGCCAAGGCGGCCGTGCTGACCAACCAGGACAGCACCGCGTACGCGCTGACCGCGCCCGCGCTGGCCGGCAAGAAGCAGGGGCCGGTCCTCGCGACCCCGCAGGGCGGTCTTTCGGCGGCGGTGAAGGCCGAGCTGAAGCGGGTGCTGAAGCGGGGCGCCAACGTCTATCTCCTCGGCTCCCCGTCCGTCCTGAGCTCCACGGTCACCTCCCAGGTCAAGGCCCTCGGCTTCACGCCCAAGCGGCTGACCGGCGCGGACCGCTTCACGACCTCGGTCGCCGTCACCAAGACGATCAGCACCAGCCCGAAGTACGTCTTCCTGGCCTCCGGCACCGACGCCTACGCGTCCCTCCCGGCGGCCGCCGCGGCCGGCGCCGACGGCACGAGCAGCGCGGGCGGCCTCGTCCTGACCAACGGCAAGAAGCTGTCCTCGTCGGTGAAGTCGTACCTCAACGGCCTCAACCCCGCGAAGACCATGGTCATCCCGGTGGGGGCGGACGCCAGGTACGCGCTGACCCACACGGGCTTCTCCCGGTGGCCGTCCTCGTACTCGTACTACCCGATCTCCGGGAAGACGAGGGCCGCCCTTTCGGTGGCCGTCGCCAAGTTCTGGTGGAGCACGCCGAGCAACGTGGCCCTCGCCTACTCGAGTTCCTGGCGTGACGGGCTGTCGGCGGCCGGGGCGATGAACGTCTTCGGGCCGGTCCTGTGGACCTCCCGCGCCTCCCTCTCGCCCGAGCTGACGAGCTATCTGCTGCGCGAGTCCGCGAGCACCAACCTGGTGGTCGCCTTCGGCGGTACCGGCAACCTCTCGGCGGGCACCCTCGGTTCGGCGGGCGCCTCGGTCGCCGCGAACAGCGCCCAGGTCGTCTACACGCCGTTCCGCAATGGCGACACGCCGGCGAGCACCCGGACGAGCGCCCTGCGAACCGGCGGCGACGAGAACCGGAACGCCACCGCGGCGCGGACCGGCCCGGTCGGCGCCGATCCGCACCTGGAGCCGCTCAGGACCGTCCAGCACCAGTGACGGCCCTCGCGGGGGCGCCGATCAGCATGGTCGGCGCCCCCGCGACCCGGGTCAGGAACACGGTGGCCGAGTGCGGCCCCTGCGGCTTCGGCAGCGCCTTGCGCCGCAACTCCTCCGGCTCGACGGCCGACCCCCGCTTCTTCACGGTCAGGATCCCGACCTCCCGCTCGCGCAAGAGCGCCTTCAACTTCTTCACGTTGAAGGGGAGTTGGTCGGTGATCTCGTAGGCGGTGGCGTACGGGGTCGGGTGCAGTGCGTCGGCGGTGACGTAGGCGATGGTCTCGTCGATCAGCCCGCCGTCCAGGTCCTCGGCCACCTCGGCGACCAGATGGGCCCGGATGACGGCACCGTCGGGCTCGTACAAGTACCGCCCCACGGACCGGACTTGGGGGTCGGGCAGGCCCCGCCCGAGCAGCGTCCGCGGTCCCGGCAGCAGCGTCGACCGGACGGCGCCCGGCGCGGTGCCGAACCACAGCACCGCCTCCTTCACGTCCCCGCCGTCGGAGATCCACTCCGCCTCGGCCTCCGCCGGAACCGCCTCGTGCGGGATGCCCGGCGCGACCTTCAGCGCGGCGTGCGGGGCCTTCAGGGCCGCCCGCACGGCCCAGGACAGCGGCGGCGAGTAGGCCTCCGGATCGAAGATGCGGCCCCGCCCGCCACGCCGCGCGGGATCCACGAACACGGCGTCGTACGCGGCCGTGTCGACCTCGGTGACGTCCGCCTCCCGTACGTCGATCAGGTCGGCGAGCCCCAGCGCGTCCGCGTTCGCCCGCGCGGCCGCCGCCGTCAGCGGGTCCCGGTCCACCGCGAGGACCCGGATCCCGGCACGGGCCAGCGCGATCGCGTCACCGCCGATCCCGCAGCACAGGTCCGCGACGGAGGTGACGCCCAGGGCCCGCAGCCGCTCCGCTCGGTACGCCGCCACGCTCGCCCGCGTCGACTGCTCGACCCCGTTGGGCGTGAAGAACATCCGCTCCGCGTCCCCGGCGCCGAACTTCGCCGCCGCCCGCTGCCGCAGCCGTGCCTGGCCGAGCGCCGCGGAGACCAGGTCGGCGGGGTGCTCGCGGCGCAGCCGGGTGGCGACGGCGAGTTCGTCGGCGGGGGCGGTGCCGCGCACGTCGTCGAGGAGGGCACGGCCCTCGGGGGTGAGGAGGGGAGCGAGGTCGGTCACCGGGTCATTGTGGGCCAGTCGGTGGACGGTCCGCTTCCGGGCGGCGGTGTCGGCCCGGGTGCTCCGCCCTGACCTGCGAGGATCCGACGCCATGGGAACAGTAGGACAAAACGATAAAAATGGTGCGTTGAAGGTGTCGATCCGCAGCGGACTCGTCCTCCTGGCCGTGGCCGCCCTGGTCTCCGGCTGCGCCCGCCCGGCCGGGACGGACGCACGGCCACAGCAGCCGCTCAAGGCACCCCCTGCCGCCGCCCCCGGCGGCGACCTCCACGCCGACAAGACCGTCATCCGGGCCGCCAGGCTCCGTGCCGAGCAGAGACGGATCGCCGCCGCCGCCAGGCGCTGGGGGCTCAGGATGGCCCCGTTGACGGCTCCGCCCGCGCCCGTGACCAAGCCGCGCATCACCACCCGCCACGGCTTCGAGGTCGAGGGCCACGAGGAGAAGGGGCTGCCCCCGGTCTTCACCACGGTTCCCACCGAGCAGAAGATCGTCTTCCTCACCATCGACGACGGCGCCGAGAAGGACCCCGCGTTCCTGCGGATGACGAGCGAACTGAAGATCCCCTACACCGCCTTCCTCAGTGACTACCTGATCAAGGACGACTACGGCTACTTCGCGAAGATGCAGCGCAGGGGGGTCGTGCTCAACAACCACACGCTCCACCACCCCTACCTGCCGGGGCTGTCGTACGCCCGCCAGAAGCACGAGATCTGCGGCATGCAGGACGTCATCGAGAAGCACTACGGCACCCGGCCCGCGCTCTTCCGCCCGCCTTACGGGAACTACAACGAGGACACCCTGCGCGCGGCCGGGTCCTGTGGCATCCGATACGCGCCGATCTGGAACGAGGAGGTCTACGTCGACCACTGGGAGTACCGCGAGGAGGACCAGCGGATCCACCCCGGCGACATCGTGCTCAGCCACTTCCGGGGCCGCGAGGACTGGAAGGGCACGATGACCGACATGGTCCGCCGCTTCCTGGACAAGGTCACGGCCGAGGGATACGCCGTCGCACGCCTCGAGGACTACCTGTGAGACCGCGGACCCTGCTCGCCGCCGCACTGGCGGCCGTACTCCTCGCCGGCTGCGCCCAGTCCGTCGACCCCATCGAACGGCTGGGCAAGAAGGCGGCCCAGCGGGTGGGGTCGTACGGGTCGGCAAGGGCGGACGGACGGCCGTACCGCCACTGGGGTCTCACGGCCCCGCTGCCGGCGCCCCCGCGAGTGCCGGCGCACGCGGTGGCGGGCCCGGTCCGGATGCCGCCGGTGGTGAGACGGGTGCCGACGTCCGACAAGGTCGTCTTCCTCACCTACGACGACGGCGCGGAGAAGGACCCGCGCTTCGTCGACCTGGTCCGTGAACTGCGGCTGCCCGTCAGCATGTTCCTCACGGACAGCGTCGTCGGCCCCGGCTACGGCCACTTCGCGCGCCTGCGGTCGGTCGGCGCGAGCATCCAGAACCACACCCTGGACCATCCCGCCCTGCGCGGCCTGCCGTACACGGGCCAGCGCGCCGAGATCTGCGGCCAGCAGGAGAAGCTGCGCTCCCGCTTCGGGACCCGGCCACGGCTGTTCCGGCCGCCCTACGGCACGTACGACCGCACGACCCTGCGCGCGGCGGCCGACTGCGGGCTCTCGGCGGTGGTGCTGTGGAGCGTGGCGGTGGAGGGAGGCGCGCCGCGGCGGCCGCTGCGGGCGGGCGACATCATCTCGGTGCCGTCGGGAGAGGCGACGGGGCCGACCCTGAGACTACTGCGGGAGATCCAGCGCCGGGGTCTGACGGTGGCGCGCTTGGAGGACTACCTGTAGGGGGATTCAGCCCGTCCGGCGTTCGAGGACCAGGCCCTTCGGGCCGAAGCGGGGGTTCGGGGCGGCAGCCCCCGGGACGGCAACCGCCACTCACGCGCACCCGAAAAACGCTCAGCCGCGCCGCGAATTGGCACTCCGCTTGACCGAGTGCTAATCACGGTCATAGTCTCGGGTCTGGCACTCCCCCCTGGAGAGTGCCAACACAGCGACGGGCAGGTCCGGCACCCGCGACGACGGATCCACCTGGTCGCCACCTCAGACAGTCAACCCCGTGATCTCCGAAGGGGGAGGTCGGATCGTGACGACCACCAGCTCCAAGGTTGCCATCAAGCCGCTCGAGGACCGCATTGTGGTCCAGCCGCTCGACGCCGAGCAGACCACCGCCTCTGGCCTGGTCATCCCGGACACCGCCAAGGAGAAGCCCCAGGAGGGCGTCGTCCTGGCCGTGGGCCCGGGCCGCTTCGAGAACGGCGAGCGCCTGCCGCTCGACGTCCAGACCGGCGACATCGTGCTGTACAGCAAGTACGGCGGCACCGAGGTGAAGTACAACGGCGAGGAGTACCTCGTCCTCTCGGCTCGCGACGTGCTCGCGATCATCGAGAAGTAATTCACCCCAGCATTTCTCTGAGCTGCGCCCCTGGCCCCCGCGATCACCAACAAGCCGGGCGCCCGGGGCGCAGTCTCTTTTTCCCCTAGATTTCCGAGAGGGCTCACGCTCCCATGGCGAAGATCCTGAAGTTCGACGAGGACGCCCGTCGCGCCCTCGAGCGCGGCGTCAACAAGCTTGCCGACACGGTCAAGGTGACGATCGGCCCCAAGGGCCGCAACGTCGTCATCGACAAGAAGTTCGGCGCTCCCACCATCACCAACGACGGTGTCACGATCGCCCGCGAGGTCGAGCTCGACGACCCGTACGAGAACCTCGGTGCCCAGCTGGTGAAGGAGGTGGCGACCAAGACCAACGACATCGCGGGTGACGGCACCACCACCGCCACCGTGCTCGCCCAGGCGCTCGTACGCGAGGGCCTGAAGAACGTCGCCGCGGGTGCCTCCCCGGCCGCCCTGAAGAAGGGCATCGACGCCGCGGTCAAGGCCGTGTCCGAGGAGCTCCTCGCGACCGCCCGCCCGATCGACGAGAAGTCCGACATCGCCGCCGTCGCCGGTCTGTCCGCCCAGGACAGCCAGGTCGGCGAGCTCATCGCCGAGGCGATGGACAAGGTCGGCAAGGACGGTGTCATCACCGTCGAGGAGTCCAACACCTTCGGTCTGGAGCTGGACTTCACCGAGGGCATGGCCTTCGACAAGGGCTACCTGTCGCCCTACATGGTCTCCGACCAGGAGCGTATGGAGGCCGTCCTCGACGACCCGTACATCCTGATCAACCAGGGCAAGATCTCCTCGATCCAGGACCTGCTCCCGCTGCTCGAGAAGGTCATCCAGTCGGGTGCCTCCAAGCCGCTGCTGATCATCGCCGAGGACGTCGAGGGCGAGGCCCTGTCGACCCTGGTCGTCAACAAGATCCGCGGCACCTTCAACGCGGTCGCCGTCAAGGCCCCCGGCTTCGGTGACCGCCGCAAGGCGATGCTGCAGGACCTGGCGGTCCTCACCGGCGCCACGGTCATCTCCGAGGAGGTCGGCCTCAAGCTCGACCAGGTCGGCCTGGACGTGCTCGGCACCGCCCGCCGCGTCACCGTCACCAAGGACGACACCACGGTCGTCGACGGTGCCGGCGACTCCTCCGAGGTCGCGGGCCGTGTCGCCCAGATCAAGGCCGAGATCGAGAACACCGACTCCGACTGGGACCGCGAGAAGCTCCAGGAGCGCCTCGCGAAGCTGGCCGGCGGCGTGTGCGTGATCAAGGTCGGCGCCGCCACCGAGGTGGAGCTGAAGGAGAAGAAGCACCGTCTGGAGGACGCCATCTCCGCGACCCGCGCCGCGGTCGAGGAGGGCATCGTCTCCGGTGGTGGCTCCGCGCTCGTCCACGCCGCCAAGGTGCTCGAGGGCGGCCTGGGCAAGACCGGCGACGAGGCCACCGGTGTCGCCGTCGTCCGCAAGGCCGTCGTCGAGCCGCTGCGCTGGATCGCCGAGAACGCCGGCCTGGAGGGCTACGTCATCACCTCCAAGGTCGCCGAGCTCGACAAGGGCCAGGGCTTCAACGCCGCGACCGGCGAGTACGGCGACCTGGTCAAGGCTGGCGTCATCGACCCGGTCAAGGTCACCCGCTCCGCCCTGGAGAACGCCGCCTCCATCGCCTCCCTCCTCCTGACGACCGAGACCCTGGTCGTCGAGAAGAAGGAAGAGGAGGAGCCGGCCGCCGGCGGTCACAGCCACGGCCACTCCCACTGAGCCTCACCGCTCGCAAAGGGCCCCGTTCCGCACTCGCGTGCCGGACCGGGGCCCTTCCCCTTCGCGGGTCACTTCCCCCTTCGCGGGTCACTCCCCGAGTACGCCCAGCTGTTCCAGCAGCCCGGCCCGGTCGTACTGCCACCAGCCCTCGCAGATCACCCCGTCCCGGAAGCGGTGCCAGGTGGTGCCGGTCATGGTGACGTTCTGGCCGGTGGCCGGGATCCCGAGGAAGTCGCCCTTGTGCCGGCCGGCCACGGTCCAGCGGGTGCACACCCGGTCGTCCTGGGCGATCTGGTCGTCGACCCGGAAGGCGAGGTCGAAGGCCTGCCGCCACCCTTCATACACCTGGCGCGAACCCTCCAGGTCCACGTCACCGGGGTTGGCCGGGTCATGCTCCAGGTAGTCGTCGGAGAACCCTTCGAACACGGCGTCCGTGTCGGACCGCCCGGCCCGCTCGAAGAACTGCCGTGACGTCGCCGGGTTGAGCTGCTCGTCCCGCACCACGTCCAGATCCATGAAGGTGGGCGTCTCGTCGCACAGGGCGACCATGTCCTCGAAGATCCGCCCCGTCTCCGGCAGGCCGGAGTTGCGCATCGCCTCCTCGTACGACGGGAACTCCACGATCTCGACGAAGTGCGACGCGTCGGAGCGGTCCTTGCCGACCACCGCATGCGTCGCGGTCCGCTTCCCCTTGGTCTGCTCGACCCAGGTGTCCATCAGCCGGTCCATCTCGTCGAAACGGCTGGTCCTGCAGTCGATGAGCTGTACGAACGTCATACGCGATCGCCTCCGGCCCCCCTGGGTCCGGCATTACGGCTCCATTGTCCGCCTTTTCCGGCCCTACTGCGGCCCGTACTTGCGCCCGGTCCTCGACGTGATCCCGCCCAGCAGCCCGCGCGGTGCCACCTTCACCAGCCCCATGAGCGCCTTGTAACGCGGGTCCGGGATCGACAGGGTCTTGCCGCGGGACAGGTCGGCGAGGGCCGCGGCGACCAGCTTGTCGGCGTCGAGCCACATCCAGCCGGGGATGTTGTCCGTGCCCATCCCGGCCCGCTGGTGGAACTCGGTCCGCACGAAACCCGGGCACAGCGCCATCAGCCGCACCCCGCTCCCCGCCAGGTCCTTCGCCGCGCCCTGCGTGAACTGCACGACCCACGCCTTCGAGGCGCCGTACGTCCCGCGCGGCACGAACGCGGCCACCGACGCGACGTTCACGACACCCCCGCGCCCCCGCGCGCGCATCGCCTCCGTCGCCGCCGACGTCAGTCGCAGTACCGCCTCGCAGTGCACCTTGAGCATCTTCAGCTCGTCGGCCATGGAGACATCGAGGAAGCGGCCCTTGTTGCCGAAGCCGGCGTTGTTGACGAGGAGGTCGACGGGGGACCTGCGGTCGGCGAGGCGGGCGGCGACCGCTTCGATGCCGGGATCCGTGGCGAGGTCAGCGGTGAGGACCTCGGCCTCGATGCCGTGCCGGTCGTGGAGTTCGGTTGCCTGGTCCTGGAGCCGCTTGGTGTCGCGGGCCACCAGCACCAGGTTGTGCCCGTCAGCCGCCAGGCGTCGTGCGAACGCGGCACCGATGCCCGCGGTCGATCCCGTAATCAATGCCGTTGTCATGGCGCAAGGTTAGTGACCGGGACGGACAGCGTCCGCCTGCCGAGGGCCCGTCAGGAGCCGTACTTCTCCACATACTCCAGCGCCCACTGCCGCAGCTCCGGATGGAGCGCCTCGCCGGCCGCCAACAGCCGTGGCTGGAGCGGCCGTTCGGTGGTCATCGCCCGGAACGCCAGGGCGACCGTCACGTCGTGGTCCGGCCGGTGCACGATCTCGACCGGGTCCCCGGTACGGATCTCGCCCGGCCGGATCACCCGCAGGTAGGCGCCCGGCGCGCCCTTCTGCGTGAACCGCTTCACCCAGTGCCGCTCGCCCATGTGGCCCTGGAAGGTGCCGCACGGGATCCGCGCGCTGGTGACCTCCAGCACCACCTCGGACCCGATGAGCCAGCGTTCGCCGATCCGCGCGCCGGACACGTCGATGCCCTCGGTCGTGAGGTTCTCGCCGAACGCGCCGTTGGTCAGGGTGCGCCCCAGCTCGTCCTCCCACGCGTCCAGGTCCTCGCGCGCCATCGCGTACACGGCCTGGTCGTCACCGCCGTGGTGCTGCTTCTTGCACACCGCGTCCCCGGCGAGCGCGCTGCCGCCGATGCCCTTGGGCCCGGGCGCGGCCACCCGCACCGGTCCGTCGACCGGCCGCTTGTCGATACCGGTGACGCCCTCCGGATTGTCCGTGTAAGGAACGGCCTTCTCGCGACCCAGATTCACCGACAGAAGCCTCATGACGGCACGGTAGGGGACCGGCACCCAAAGGTGCCACGCATTATTCGGCGCCGCATCAAAGCGCGGCTTATCCTCGAAGGGTGATCGAAGCCCGTCATCTCCGTGTCCTGCGCGCCGC
>NZ_JBHVYZ010000049.1:26238-37375 GCF_042880295.1 Streptomyces sp. NPDC058307 | reverse complement strand
CCTGCGCGCCGCCCACCTTGGCACCCGGGTCTCCCTGGAAGAGGCCGAACCCCCGCAGTCGGTCGCCCTGCTGAGGGAGGGCGACTGCGACATCGCGCTCGCCTTCCGGTACGAGGGGGCCGCGGGCGGCGACGAGTGGGACGACCTCGTCGTACGGCCCCTGCTGACCGACCGGCTCGTCGCCCTGGTACCGGAGCGGCACCGGCTGGCGCGCGCGGAGTCCGTGGCCATCGGGGAGCTCGCCGGGGAGTCGTGGATCGCCGGATGCCCGCGCTGCCGGGGCCAGTTGGTCGAGGTGTGCGAGAGCGCCGGCTTCACGCCCCGCATCGACTTCGCGACCGACGACTACCCGGCGGTCGTCGGGCTGGTGGGCGCCGGGCTCGGCGTCGCCGTCCTGCCCCAGCTCGCCGTCGAGTCGGTACGGACCCGGGGTGCGCGCACGGTGACGCTGGAACCGACGGTCCGGCGGGAGATCGTCGCGCTCACCCTGCCCGACCTGGCACAGGTGCCGGCGGTGGCGGCGACCCTGGAGCAGCTGGCCCGCGCGGCCGACCGATAGGCGCTCCGCCGCACAGAAGGAAGAGGGCACGCGCGGGCGTGCCCTTCATGGAGAAACGTTCCTTCAATTGTTCGATGCGCCGCTCCCGGCGGATGAAGCCGACACCAGCCGGTGCCGAGCCCGCCCCATGAGCTCCTCGCGCTCGTCCTCGGTCAGCCCGCCCCACACGCCGTACGGCTCTCGCACCGCCAGCGCGTGCGCCGCACATTGCGCGCGCACCGGGCATCTCATGCAGACCTCCTTGGCCGAGTTCTCGCGAGCACTCCGGGCCGCACCGCGCTCGCCCTCCGGATGGAAGAAGAGCGAGCTGTCCACTCCGCGACAAGCGGCCAGGAGCTGCCAGTCCCACAGATCCGCGTTCGGTCCGGGAAGGCGGGAGAAATCTGCCATTGCGTGACCCCTTGTAGCCGTTCTGGGCGGATACGGTGTCCACGACCGTACATCTACGATCTAAGGAGATGAAAATATGACTCATTGCGAATCTAGCCTCAGACACCGGGAAATGGGAAGAAAAGGGTCCGAATGGGGCATGGGTTGTGATGAAACGTTGTGGGTCCGTCGTGCATGTCTGCACCGTGTCCGCGCCCTCACGTAGAGTGCCGAAGACAGTGCGCAGCCCCGTAACTCTTTCGGGTGACCGTCGTTGAGAGTGCGGAGGCGGTTGAAACAAGAAGTGCTCGGGCAGGCGTCCGAGACGGTCGACCGCACAGGTGACGATTTCGTACCAGCCTGGAGGCTCAAGGTGACGTGCATCAGCTGCGGAGGACGGCCATGACATCCGTCCTCGTCTGCGACGACTCCCCGCTTGCCCGAGAGGCGCTCCGCCGCGCGGTCGCGACCGTGCCCGGCGTCGAGCGCGTGACGACCGCGGCCAACGGCGAGGAAGTCCTCCGCCGCTGGGGCGCGGACCGTTCGGACCTGATTCTGATGGACGTACGCATGCCCGGTCTGGGCGGCGTCGAGACCGTACGGCGGCTGCTGTCCGCGGACCCCGGTGCGCGCATCATCATGCTCACGGTCGCGGAGGACCTCGACGGGGTCGCTCTCGCGGTCGCCGCCGGTGCGCGGGGCTACCTCCACAAGGACGCCTCGCGCGCGGAGTTGCGCGCCACGGTGACGCAGGCGCTCGCCGACCCGACCTGGCGGCTCGCCCCGCGCCGGCTGCGCTCGGCGGAGATGGGCGCGGCGCCCACGCTCACCGCGCGTGAGATCCAGGTCCTCGAAGGAATGAGCCACGGCCGGTCCAACGCGGAGATCGGGCGGGAGCTGTTCCTGTCCGAGGACACCGTCAAGACACACGCGCGGCGGCTGTTCAAGAAGCTCGGTGCCTCGGACCGGGCGCATGCGGTCGCGCTCGGCTTCCGCTGGGGCCTGGTGCGCTGAGCATTCCGTCGCGTGAGGTCGTAGCAAGGCCGCGGGTTGTCCGTGGCCGGTCGCGCCCGCGCGGCGGAGCCGCACATCGATGCAGCCCCGCGCCCCTGACGGGGCGCGGTCGAGCGGCCCCTGCGACACGCCGCTGCTTGTTTCGTGGCGGATGCCGCATCCTTGAGATGTGGAGTCTCTCGGGGACGATTCGGTCGAGCGGAAGGGGAGGGCGCAGGGTATGGCTTCCGGCGCACCTGCTCATAACGCTTCGGTGCACAACAACCAGCGCGATGTCACGGATCCAACGACGCCAGGGCACCATGGACCGATGCGTGACGACGAGGCGGCTCATCCCCATGGGGCGATCGGTGCGCTCGTCCACAGTGCCGTGGAAGGGGACGAGCAGGCCACGCACGACCTGCTCGCCCATGTCCACCCGCTGGCCCTGCGCTACTGCCGCACCCGGCTGTCCCGCCTCCCGGGGGACGCCCGGCACTTCGTGGAGGACCTCGCGCAGGAGGTCTGCGTAGCCGTTCTCCTCGCCCTGCCGCGGTACCGCGACACCGGGCGCCCCTTCGAGGCGTTCGTCTTCGCCATCGCCGCGCACAAGGTCGCCGACCTGCAGCGCGCGGCCATGCGCCACCCCGGTTCGACGGCGGTGCCGTCCGACGAGATGCCGGAGCGGCCGGACGACTCGCTCGGCCCCGAGGAGCGGGCGCTGCTCAGCAGCGACGCCGAATGGGCCAAGAAACTGCTGGCCAACCTTCCCGAGAACCAGCGCGAACTGCTGCTGCTGCGCATCGCCGTGGGGTTGACGGCGGAGGAGACGGGTCAGATGTTGGGAATGTCACCCGGTGCGGTCCGTGTGGCGCAGCACCGGGCGCTGAGCAGACTGCGGGCGCTGGCCGAGCAGTAGGGCGCCCTCCTGAACAGGCGGCACGCCCGTTCCGTACGAACATACGAAGCCCGGAGCGGGACCAGGAACTGTGGATCCGCGGAATCCGTGGAATTTGCCATCCTTGCTTCCCGTTAGCATGGACATCCGCACCGATCAAGGCCATTTGGGGAAGGTGTCATGACTGCGAACGTCGACGGAGTGCCCGGTAAATTCGCCACACTAGGGCTGACCTACGACGACGTGCTGCTGCTGCCGGGAGCGTCCGAGGTGCTCCCCAACGCGGTCGACACCTCGTCCCGCATCTCCCGCAACGTCCGGGTCAACATCCCGCTGCTCTCGGCCGCCATGGACAAGGTGACCGAGTCCCGTATGGCCATCGCGATGGCCCGCCTCGGCGGCGTCGGCGTGCTGCACCGCAACCTCTCCGTGGAGGACCAGGTCAACCAGGTCGACCTGGTGAAGCGGTCCGAGTCCGGCATGGTCACCGACCCGATCACCGTGCACCCGGAGGCGACCCTCGCCGAGGCCGACGCGCTGTGCGCCAAGTTCCGCATCAGCGGTGTCCCGGTCACCGACCCGGCCGGCAAGCTCCTCGGCATCGTCACCAACCGCGACATGGCCTTCGAGTCGGACCGCAGCCGTCAGGTGCGCGAGGTCATGACGCCGATGCCGCTGGTCACCGGCCAGGTCGGCATCTCCGGCAGCGAGGCCATGGAGCTGCTGCGCCGCCACAAGATCGAGAAGCTTCCCCTGGTCGACGCGGCGGGCGTCCTCAAGGGCCTGATCACCGTCAAGGACTTCGTCAAGGCGGAGAAGTACCCCCACTCCGCCAAGGACGCCGAGGGCCGGCTCCTCGTCGGTGCCGCCGTCGGCGCCAGCCCCGAGGCCCTGGAGCGCGCCCAGGCGCTCGCCGAGGCCGGGGTGGACTTCCTGGTCGTCGACACCTCGCACGGCCACAACAGCAACGCCCTCAGCTGGATGTCGAAGATCAAGTCCAGCGTCGGCGTCGACGTGATCGGCGGCAACGTCGCCACCCGTGACGGCGCCCAGGCGCTGATCGACGCCGGTGTCGACGGCATCAAGGTCGGTGTCGGACCCGGCTCCATCTGCACCACCCGCGTGGTCGCCGGCATCGGCGTTCCGCAGGTCACCGCCATCTACGAGGCCTCGCTCGCCGCCCGTCCCGCGGGCATCCCGCTGATCGGCGACGGCGGCCTGCAGTACTCCGGCGACATCGGCAAGGCGCTCGCCGCCGGCGCCGACACCGTGATGCTGGGCTCGCTCCTGGCGGGCTGCGAGGAGTCCCCCGGCGAGCTGCAGTTCATCAACGGCAAGCAGTTCAAGTCGTACCGCGGCATGGGCTCGCTCGGCGCCATGCAGTCCCGCGGCCAGGGCAAGTCCTACTCCAAGGACCGCTACTTCCAGGCCGAGGTCTCCGCCGACGACAAGCTCGTGCCCGAGGGCATCGAGGGCCAGGTGCCCTACCGCGGCCCGCTCTCCAGCGTCCTGCACCAGCTCGTCGGCGGGCTGCGCCAGACCATGGGCTATGTGGGCGCGGCCACCATCGACGAGATGGAGTCCAAGGGCCGCTTCGTGCGGATCACCTCGGCGGGCCTGAAGGAGTCGCACCCGCACGACATCCAGATGACGGTCGAGGCACCGAACTACAGCCGTAAGTGAGCCTTCGCTGAGGTCCACGCGCGCGTGAGGGCGGTCCCGGAGCATCCGGGGCCGCCCTCGCCGTACCTGTCGGGGATACTGGAAGGCGCTGCAACGCATCAGGGAAAGGCCACACATCGTGACTGAGATCGAGATCGGGCGCGGCAAGCGCGGCCGCCGGGCGTACGCCTTCGACGACATCGCCGTCGTCCCGAGCCGTCGTACGCGCGACCCGAAGGAGGTCTCGATCGCCTGGCAGATCGACGCCTACCGCTTCGAGCTGCCGTTCCTGGCCGCCCCCATGGACTCGGTCGTCTCCCCGGCCACCGCGATCCGCATCGGTGAGCTCGGCGGCCTGGGCGTGCTGAACCTCGAAGGCCTGTGGACGCGGTACGAGGACCCGCAGCCGCTGCTCGACGAGATCGCCGGGCTGGACGTGGACGCCGCGACCCGCCGCCTCCAGGAGATCTACGCGGCTCCTATCAAGGAGGAGCTGATCGGGCAGCGCATCAAGGAGGTGCGCGACTCGGGCGTGATCACGGCGGCCGCGCTCTCCCCGCAGCGCACGGCGCAGTTCTCCAAGGCCGTCGTGGACGCGGGCGTGGACATCTTCGTCATCCGCGGCACGACCGTCTCGGCGGAGCACGTCTCCGGCTCGCACGAGCCGCTGAACCTGAAGCAGTTCATCTACGAGCTCGACGTCCCGGTGATCGTCGGCGGCTGCGCCACCTACACTGCGGCCCTCCACCTGATGCGCACCGGCGCGGCGGGCGTGCTGGTCGGCTTCGGCGGCGGCGCGGCGCACACCACGAGGAACGTGCTGGGCATCCAGGTCCCGATGGCCACGGCGGTCGCGGACGTGGCCGCCGCTCGCCGGGACTACATGGACGAGTCCGGCGGCCGGTATGTGCACGTGATCGCCGACGGTGGCGTCGGCTGGTCCGGCGACCTCCCCAAGGCGATCGCCTGCGGCGCGGACGCCGTGATGATGGGCTCTCCGCTGGCCCGTGCCACGGACGCGCCGGGCCGCGGCCACCACTGGGGCATGGAGGCCGTCAACGAGGAACTGCCGCGCGGCAAGAAGGTCGACCTCGGCACCGTCGGCACCATCGAGGAGATCCTGGCGGGCCCCTCGCACATCCCGGACGGCTCGATGAACTTCTTCGGCGCGCTGCGGCGGGCGATGGCCACGACCGGGTACAGCGAGCTGAAGGAGTTCCAGCGGGTCGAGGTCACGGTGGCCGACTCGCAGCACAAGCGGTAGGTCTTACGGCGGGAAAAGGGGGCCGGTCGCCTGGTGGTGACCGGCCCCCTTTCGTGTGCCCTGGGGCTTTGCGAGGCGGGCGGCGCGTGGGGTGGTGCGGGGGCGCGCGGTTGCGTTCGGGGTGGAAACGGGCTGGTCAGCCTGGCCGAGGGCGATAACGTCCGTGTCGGCGCCCCAGGTTCCTGGAGCGCCCCCTTCCAAGGATTTGGTTCCGGACCCCGCTCCTCGGGGCCCGGCCCGATTTCCGACGGACCGCCTACCGGGTCAATGGGCGGTGTCGTGGAAGGGGGCGTCCATGGGACGTCACCGCAAGCCCACTCGCTGGGACCGACTCCGTCTGCGGATGGTGAAGTGCCGGAGGAGGTGGATCTTGCGGATTTTCGGATGGTGAGCGGCCGCCCCCATGGCAACTAGGGGCGGACACTCCGTGAACCATCAGGAGCCTGCCGCAGTGGCCACTGCGGTGGGCTCCACCTTGTTGGTGGGCCGATGCGCGGCCGCCCCCACGAGAACTAGGGGCGGACACTCCGTGAACCATCCACGAGTCTGCCGCAGTACCCCCTGCGGCCGACCCCACCTGTCTCCGTAAGGTACCCGCGCCGCGTCCCGCATGCCACCGGCTCCGGCCGCAGGTCCACCCGTGCGCCCCCCTTCACAACCGATGCGCCGCCCCCGTAGGCGTGGCCCCCCGTGTGTCCAGCAGCAGCTGGGCCTTCACCGACAGGCCTTGCAGGTCGTACGTCCGGTGCTGCTGGAGCAGGATCGTGAGGTCCGCGTCGGCCGCCGCCTCGTAGAGGGAGTCCGCGCGCGGGACGGGGCGGTCCAGGACGCTCCAGGACGGGATGTGGGGGTCGTGGTAGCTGACGGCGGCGCCGAGTTCCATCAGGCGTACGGCGACCTCCTGGGCGGGGGTGCCCTGCTGGTCGGCGAGGTCGGGCTTGTAGGTGACGCCGAGGAGGAGGACACGGGCCCCGCGCGCGGACTTGCCGTGCTCGTTGAGGAGGGCCGCGGCGCGCTGGACGACGTAACGGGGCATCTGGTCGTTGACCTGCCGGGCGAGTTCGACCATGCGCAGGGAGCGGCCGGCGCTGGTGAGGTCGCGGGGGATCGCGTGACCGCCGACGCCGGGGCCGGGACGGAACGCCTGGAAGCCGAAGGGTTTCGTTTCCGCGCAGCGGATGACGTCCCACAGGTCGACGCCCAGGTCGTGGCAGAGGACGGCCATCTCGTTGACGAGGGCGATGTTGACGTGGCGGTAGTTGGTCTCCAGGAGCTGGACCGTCTCCGCCTCGCGCGGGCCACGCGCGCGTACCACCTTGTCCGTGAGGCGCGAGTAGAAGGCGGCGGCCGACTCCGTGCACGCGGGCGTGAGACCGCCGATCACCTTGGGGGTGGTGGCGGGCGTGAAGTCGCGGTTGCCGGGGTCGACCCGGGTGGGGGAGTACGCGAGGTGGAAGTCGCGGCCCGCGCGCAGGCCCGAGCCCTTTTCGAGGAGCGGGCGCAGGAATTCCTCGGTGGTGCCCGGGGGTACGGGGGACTCCAGGATGACGGTGGTGTGCGGGCGCAGGTGTGTGCTCAGCGTGCGGGCCGCCGCCTCCACCTGGCTCAGGTCCGGGCCGCCGTCCGGGCCCGGCGGGGTCGGGGCGCAGATGACCGCCGTGCGCACCCGGCCGAGTTCGGCGGGGCCCGCTGCCGTCCGGAAGCCCCCCGAGAGCATCCGGCGCAGTTCCGCGGGGCTGAGGGAGCCGGCCTCGGGGCCGGTGCGGTAGCCGAGGGTGGAGATACCGGCGGCGACAGCGGCCTGGGCCAGGGGCAGTCCGTAGGGACCTAGTCCGATCACGGCGAGATCTGCGGGCATGGCGTGGGCCGTCCTTCCCAGTAACCGAAGCGGGACAGGTGCGCAAGCCCTGTGGACTGGACGAGCGAGCGCAATGTCAGACTAGGAGTAAATATGACCGAAATACGGGATTGGTTCCGTGTGTCTTTCTGTGGGGTTGTGGGCTTGGGCCTACGCGGTCGTGAAAGTTATCCACAGGCTGAGGGTGACTGGTGGCTGAAGTCGGGCAAGGCGGTCAGGATTGGGCATGAGGGATACGGACGGGGCCACTCCTCACGGAAGACCGGCCCTGGACGGTGACCGGCGCGATCTACAGCTGGAGGCAGCAGTGGTGAGGACAGCGACACTGGGGCCGGCGCAGCGCGCCGAGTCACTCGCAGCAATGGCCGAGCGCGAACTGGACATCCTGGTGGTGGGAGCCGGCGTGGTCGGTGCGGGTACCGCGCTCGACGCGGTGACCCGGGGCCTGTCCGTGGGCCTGGTCGAGGCGCGTGACTGGGCCTCGGGCACCTCCAGCCGCTCCAGCAAGCTCATCCACGGCGGCCTGCGCTATCTGGAGATGCTCGACTTCGCCCTCGTCCGCGAGGCGTTGAAGGAGCGCGGACTCCTCCTCGAGCGGCTCGCCCCACATCTGGTGAAGCCCGTGGCCTTCCTGTACCCCTTGCAGCACAAGGGCTGGGAGCGCCTGTACGCCGGCTCCGGCGTCGCGCTCTACGACGCCATGTCGATGGCCCGGGGACACGGCCGGGGCCTGCCCACGCACCGGCACCTGAGCCGCCGTCACGCCCTGCGCGTCGCGCCCGCCTTGAAGAAGGACGCCCTAGTCGGCGCGCTGCAGTACTACGACGCGCAGATGGACGACGCCCGCTTCGTGGCCACCCTCGTGCGCACCGCGACCGCCTACGGTGCCAAGACCGCCAACCGCGCGCGGGTGACCGGGTTCCTGCGCGAGGGCGAACGGGTGGTCGGGGCCCGGGTCGAGGACGTCGAGGCGGGCGGGGAGTACGAGATCCGCGCCAAGCAGGTGGTCAACGCGACCGGGGTGTGGACCGACGACACCCAGGCGCTGGTCGGCGAGCGGGGACAGTTCCACGTCCGCGCCTCCAAGGGCATCCACCTCGTCGTGCCCAAGGACCGCATCCACTCCACGACCGGACTGATCCTGCGCACCGAGAAGTCCGTGCTGTTCGTCATCCCCTGGGGCAGGCACTGGATCATCGGCACCACCGACACCGACTGGGACCTCGACAAGGCCCACCCGGCCGCCTCCAGCGCGGACATCGACTACCTGCTGGAACACGTGAACTCGGTGCTCGCGGTACCGCTGACCCGGGACGACGTACAAGGCGTGTACGCGGGACTCAGGCCCCTGCTCGCCGGTGAGTCGGACGCCACCAGCAAGCTGTCGCGCGAGCACACCGTGGCGCATCCGGCGCCGGGACTCGTCGTCGTGGCGGGCGGCAAGTACACGACCTACCGGGTGATGGCCAAGGACGCCGTCGACGAGGCGGTGCACGGGCTCGACACCCGGGTCGCCGAATGCGTCACGGAGGACGTACCGCTGCTGGGCGCCGAGGGCTACCGGGCGCTGTGGAACGCGCGGGCGCGGATCGCGGCGCGCACCGGGCTCCACGTCGCCCGGATCGAGCATCTGCTGAATCGGTACGGCAGTCTTGCGGAGGAGGTCCTCGATCTCATCGCCTCGGACGCCACGCTGGGCGAGCCGATGCAGGCCGCGGACGACTATCTGCGCGCCGAGATCGTCTACGCCGCCTCGCACGAGGGCGCGCGACACCTGGACGACGTGCTGACCCGGCGCACCCGTATCTCCATCGAGACCTTCGACCGGGGTGTGCGCTCCGCCCGCGAGGCCGCCGAGCTGATGGCGCCGGTGCTGGGCTGGGACAAGGACCAGATCGAGCGCGAGGTCGAGCACTACGAGAAGCGGGTGGAGGCGGAGCGGGAGTCGCAGCGGCAGCCGGACGACCTGACGGCGGACGCGGCGCGGCTGGGGGCGCCGGACATCGTGCCGTTGTAGAGCACGGGAGGAGGCCTCTCCGCCGACATCACTCGAACGAGTGTCGTGGGACGGGATCTTCGTTCGGAACCCGGTCGTTCTACGAGGTGCGGGGGCAGAACTCGGCGGCGAGCAGGGCCGGTTCGAGGTCGGGATCTGCGATCGACGTCGTGTTCACGCGGAAGGTGAGGACGCGACGGCCGCCGACCGTGGCTGCGGTGCGCACGTAGCTGCCGGCGATGCGGCCGTTGTGCCCCCACACCGTGGTGCCGCACGGCAGTTTCACCGGGAACAGGCCCATGCCGTACAGGCCGTGTGCGGTGCGGGTGTCCGTCATCTCGTGCAGCCAGTACGGGGACAGCAGCCGGCCGCCGAGCAGCGCCGCGTAGAAGCGGTCCAGGTCGGCGAGGGTGCTCACCAGCTCGCCCGCGGCTCCGGCCACCCGAGGGTCGAGCGCGGTGACGTCGGATCCGTCGGCGGTGTAGGCGCGGCCGTGCGGGGAGGGCAGCGAGGTGCGCGAACCAGGGAAGGAGGTGCCCGTCAGGCGCAGCGGGGCGATGATCCGCCGCTCGGCCTCGGCGGCGTAGGAGTCGCCGGTGACCTGTTGGATCACCATGCCGAGCACGACGTAGTTGGTGTTCGAGTAGGAGTAGCGGCCGGGGTCGGCCGGAGGGTGGGTGAGCGCGATACGGACGGCTTGGACAGCAGTGAGCGGGACCAGGCCCCGGGTGTCCGTGGTGAAGTCGTTCAGGCCGCTGGTGTGGGTGAGCAGGGCGCGCAGGGTCAGCGCGCGACCGTCGTTGCCTGCTCCGTGCACCAGGCCGGGCAGGTGCTGCTCCACCGTGTCGGACAGTTTCAGCCGGTGTTCCGCGGCCAGTTGGAGGACGACCGTCGCGATGAATGTCTTGGTGATGCTGCCGGCGCGGAAGTGGTCGGCGCGGGCGATCCCTTCTCCCGCCTCGGCGTAACGGGTCCCGCCGCCGCTCTCTTCCATCGCCAGAAGCGCCGCGGCGGGAGCGCCGCCCTGCGCGACCAGCAAGGGGAGCAGCGCATCTGTGGGCTGGGCGACGGGGGCCGAGGGGGCCGAGGGGGCCGGGGAGGCTGCGGGAGTCAGGGCGAGCAGCATCAGGGACACCGGGACGGCCAGTAGTGCCCGTGCACGAAGTGGCAGCATCGCGGATCCTCCCTTGTCGGGGCCATCATGCAGGGTTGCGGGGGGTGCGGGTTCGGTGGGGGCGGGCGTTTTTGCGCAGTTCCCCGCGCCCCTGGGTGCCTGCGGCGGCCCGTTGCGGTCCGGTGGGGGCGTGTGTAGCGCCAGCGGTTTCGTCGTGGGTCGGTGCCGGGGTGGGGGGTGTCCGTCCTCGGTCCGGCGGTTCGGCCTCTTGAGCAGGGCCCTGCAACGGACGCCGGCCGCTGCGGGCGGACCCCCCCCACCCCGTCCCCTCGCCGCCGTACGCGGGTGCGCGAGTCCCACCCAGGGGCGCGGGGAACTGCGCGGCCAGCCACGATGCACCCGCACCCGCCTCACAACCTGACCC
>NZ_JBHVYZ010000049.1:23539-26141 GCF_042880295.1 Streptomyces sp. NPDC058307 | reverse complement strand
TCCCCCATGGGCGCCCCGCTCAAGCCGAGCGCAGCGGCACCGCGGGGAACTGCGCGGCCAGCCACGATGCACCCGCACCCGCCTCACAACCTGACCCGGTACCCCCATGGGCGCCCCGCTCAAGCCGAGCGCAGCGGCACCGCGGGGAACTGCGCGACCGGCCCCCACCGACCCGCATCCGCCCCACAAATCGACCCGGCACCCCTGGGCGTCGGGCACTTGTCGGGTGAGGGACAATGGAGGCTCTGTCAGGGCGGGTTCATGAGGGGACGCATGTCGGACGCGGAGCGGGCGGGAGCATCCCGGCAGGACGAGAGCGAGCGTCTCCTCGCCGGGCGGTACCGGCTGGGAGGAGTGCTCGGCCGCGGAGGCATGGGCACGGTGTGGCGCGCCGAGGACGAGACCCTGGGCAGGACGGTGGCCGTCAAGGAGCTTCGGTTCCCGTCCAGCATCGACGAGGACGAGAAGCGCCGGCTGATCACGCGCACGCTGCGTGAGGCCAAGGCGATCGCGCGGATCCGCAACACCAGCGCGGTGACCGTGTACGACGTGGTCGACGAGGACGACCGGCCGTGGATCGTGATGGAGCTCGTCGAGGGCAAGTCCCTCGCCGAGGCCATCCGGGAGGACGGGCTGCTGGAGCCCAAGCGCGCGGCGGAGGTGGGCCTCGCGATCCTCGACGTGCTCAGGTCCGCGCACCGCGAGGGCATCCTGCACCGGGACGTGAAGCCGTCCAACGTGCTGATCTCCGAGGACGGCCGGGTCGTGCTCACCGACTTCGGCATCGCCCAGGTCGAGGGCGACCCGTCCATCACCTCCACCGGCATGCTCGTCGGCGCCCCCTCCTACATCTCCCCGGAGCGGGCCCGTGGGCACAAGCCGGGGCCCGCGGCCGACATGTGGTCGCTCGGCGGGCTGCTGTACGCGGCGGTCGAGGGCGCCCCGCCGTACGACAAGGGGTCCGCGATCGCGACGCTCACGGCGGTGATGACCGAGCCGCTGGAGGAGCCGAAGAACGCCGGTCCGCTCAGGGACGTCATCTACGGCCTGCTCACCAAGGACCCCGCCCAGCGGCTCGACGACGTTCGCGCGCGGGCCATGCTCACCGCGGTGATCCACGGGCCCGAGCCGAAGCAGGCCGAGCCGGAGCCGGCGGCCGACGCGACCCGGGTGGTGCCGTTGCCGGCGCAGCCGCAGGAGCGTGCGGGCGGGGAGCGGCTGCGCGGGGCGCTGCGTTCCGTGCGCAAGGCCGCCGGGGCGGCGGCGACGTCCGCGGCCGTGTCCCTCACCAAGTCCGGGAGCGGTACGGCGGGTTCGGGTGACGCGGGTTCGGGTGGCGCGGGTTCGCGTGGCGGCAAGGTGCCCGCCCAGGCTTCCGGGGCTGCTTCGGCGGCTCCGGCTCCCTCCAAGGCTCCGGCCTCCCCGGCGGTTCCGGTCGCCCCGGCTGCTTCGGCCTCTCCCGCTTCCCCGGCGTCTTCCGCGTCGGGGGCGGCCTCCGCATCGGCTTCGACGCCAGCTTCGACGTCTGCTTCGACGTCTGCTCCGACATCGGCCTCGAGGGGGGCGGCCGGGGTCCGGGACGGGAAGACGCGGCAGGCCGACGCGGCCTCCGGCGGGCGGAGTTCGGGATGGCCCGTGATGACGCCGCCGCCGGACCTGGCGCCGAGGCCGGTGCCCAGGGCGCCGCTGACCGACGTGGTGCCGCGGCGGACGCTGGTGATCATCGCGCTGGTCGTGGCGCTGGCGGTCATCGGTACCGTGCTGGCCCTCACGATCGGCGGGGACGACGGCAGCGACGGGGCGAAGGGCGGCGGCGCCAAGGTGACGGCGAGCGCGAGCTCCAGTGCCGACACCAAGGACGACAAGAGCGGGGGCACCGGGACCGACGGGTCCTCCACCGGGTCCGCTTCCCCGGAGACGGGCGCGGGGGCCGCGAACACGCCGAGTACGGAGGAGAGCGGCGGGAGTTCGCAAGGGTCCTCCGGTTCGGGGGGCTCCGCCGACGACGGTGCGGTGGCCTCGACGTACACGGGCAACCAGGGGTACTCGATCGGGCTGCCCGAGGGGTGGAAGTTCCAGACCAGCAGCTCGGGCGACCGGTTCACCGGGCCCGACGGGCAGAAGCTGCTCATCGCCTGGACCAGCACGCCCAAGAGCGACCCGGTGGCGGACTGGAAGAACCAGGAACGGGACATGCGCCGCTCGCAGTACACCAAGATCCGAATAGAGAAGGTGGGCTACCGGGGCTGGAACGCGGCCGACTGGGAGTTCACCTATGTGGAGAGCGGGACGAAGTACCGGACGATCGACCGCGGATTCGTCGTGAACGACCATCTCGGATATGCGTTGATGTACACCGCGAAAGCCGCGAACTGGGGCACTGGGCTGCGTAAGGACACATGGCACACGCTCGCTCGCACCTTCGAACCGAAGTCATGAAGCGCTGTGCGGTAAACGGTCATGTGTTTGAAGCCTGAGATCTGGAATCCCCTCTTTGCGGGTTGCCTCCGGCACGTATCGTGAGTGTTCGTGGACCGTCCGCAGCCAGGTTCGGGTGCGGAACGGGTCGCGAGGCGAACGGAATTGACCAACCGGGCGGCCG
>NZ_JBHVYZ010000049.1:0-23440 GCF_042880295.1 Streptomyces sp. NPDC058307 | reverse complement strand
AGGTTCGGGTGCGGAACGGGTCGCGAGGCGAACGGAATTGACCAACCGGGCGGCCGGGGGAGGCAACGTGGACGACTATGCGGGTCGGGTGCTCGCCGACCGCTACCGCCTGCCGCTGCCTCCGTCCGACGAGTACGACACCGAGACGCGCGCCTTCGACACCTACAGCGGGCAGGAAGTCCAGGTCCGGCAGATCCCGTTGCCCGAGGTCGTCGAGGCGGAGGTGCTCGACGCGGAGGGGCTGCCCGACGGGTTCACGGCCCGGGAACCCCGCGATGCGCGGCGGACCGCGGGGTCGCGCGGCGCACGTCGGCCCGCCGAACCTGCCGTGCGGCGGGCCGTCGAGGCCGCGCAGGCCGCCGCCCGGATCCCCGACCATCCACGGCTCGACCAGGTCTTCGACGTGTTCGCCGAGGGCGGTTCGCTGTGGATCGTCAGCGAGTTGGTGCCCGCGCGGTCGCTGGCGGCGCTGCTCGCCGAGAAGCCGCTGACGCCGTACCGGGCGGCCGAGGTCGCCTCCGACGTGCTCATGGCGCTGCGGGTGCTGCACGCGCACGGCTGGGTGCACCGCAACATCACCGCTCGCACGGTGCTGGTCTGCGACGACGGCCGCGTCATGCTGACCGGCCTCGCGGTCGGCGCGGCCGAGGAGGCACTGTGCGGCTATGACCCGGTGCCGGTCGAGGCGGGCGAATGGGGCGCGGGGGACGGGGAGTTCGGGCCTGGGGCCGATGACGGTCCGGGCGCTGGGGCCGAGGGCCGTGGGGAACCCGGAGGATCCGGTAAACACGCGGTTCCCGGGCAGGCGACGGGCCCGGCCGGTGGGCTCGGCGCGGCGGGCAGGACTGGTGCTGCCGGAGTGCCCGGCGGGACGGGTGGCGCTCGTACGGCTCTCGGAAAGAGCGGCGCCGGTGCGGCCTTCGGGCCGGGCGCCCACAGCACCGGACCGGGCCCGGGGAGTGCGGTCACCTTCGGTGAAGGCGATCCCGAGGCCGCCCGGCGGGCCGCGATCGAGGCGCGGGAGGCCCGTGGGCTGCCCAGCGCCGGGGTGGAGGCGGCGAACGGGGCCGGGGCGTCGGCCGAGCTCGTCCGCAGGGAGCCCGACAGCGGTACGGACATCCGGGCGGCACGGGCCGGGGCGATTGCCGCGTATCGCGCGGGCGCACGGGCCGCGGCTCGGGTCCAGGAGGCCCAGAGCGGCAGGACCGCCCTGCCCGGAGCCCGCCCGGCACCGGAGGCCGACCCCGCCGTACGCGCGCGGGACGCCGACCCCGCCGTACAGAGCAATGGCATGCCGCAGCTTCCGCAGCCGCCGTATCCCTCGGCCAACGGGCTTGCGCAGCCGCCGTATCCGGCCGTGGACGGCTTCGAGCAGGTGCCCGGTGCCGGGGCGGCGGGGCGGACAGCCGATTCCTATGGAGCGCGCCCCACCCCCTGGCACGGGGCGGTGCCGCGCGATGCGGTGCCGGCGCCCGGGCCCACCGGCTGGGAGGGCCTGCCGCCGAGCGATGCGCCCGCCCGTCGTGGTCCGGCCCGCCGAGGCCCCGCCACCGCGCTCGCCGCCGAGCGGGCACGGCAGGCACGGATGGCCGTGGTGGGGCCCGTCACCGAGCGTTGGGCGCCGGAGCAGGCCGGCCCGGTGCACGAGAACTGGCAGCTCGCCGCGCCCATCGGGCCCGCGACGGATCTGTGGGCCCTCGGGGCGTTGCTGTTCCGGGCCGTCCAGGGGCACGCGCCCTATCCCGAGGAGTCGACGGCCGAGCTGGTGCAGTTGGTGTGCGCCGAGCCGCCCGCCTTCGCGGAGGAGTGCGGGCCGCTGAGGCCGGTCGTGGAGTCGCTGCTGCGGCAGGACCCGACCGAGCGGCTGGACTTCGAGGAACTGCGGGGCTGGCTGCGGTCGTTGGTGCGGTCCGCGCCCGAACCGGAGGCCGGCGCCCATGTCATCGCCGCGCCGCCCGTGGACGCGAACCGGCTGCCGATCGTGCGGCGCCGGGGCGAGTTGGTGCGCCGGCGGCGCGCCGGGCTGCCCGCGAGGCACGGACGGCACAAGCGGGCCCGGGAGGAGGCCACCGCCTCACCGCGCCGCCTCGGCCGCACTCTGCTGCTGCTCATCCTGCTGGTGATGGCCGCGGCGATCGCGTACGCCATGTACTTCATGCCGAAGGCGGACCCCGACGACAAGGGCGCCGCGCAGGAGACGGGTTCCATTAGTCAGGCCGGTCCGGCGCAGTCCCCGGGGGCCGGCGGTGAGCCCCGGCCCGAGCCGACCACGCCCGAGCCGACCAGCCCCGCGCCGTCGCGGTCCAGCGGTGCCGCCGAGACCCAGACCGCCGGGCCCGAGGTCGCCGACGGCTTCACCCTGCGCACGGACGCCGAGGGCTTCAAGGTCGCGGTGGCCGCCGGCTGGGACCGCACCCCGAGGAACGGCCGCGGCCAGGTGGTCTACTCGCAGGGCAACTTCGAGCTGATCGTCGTACCGGGGCGGGACACCGCGGCCGCGAACGGCAGTGATCCCATGGTCTACCAGCGCGAGAAGGAGCCCGAACTCCAGCCGTACCGCGACTCCAGCTGGGCCACCGCCACCGGGCTGAAGTCGATCCAGGTCGGCACCAGGAGCATGGCCGAGGGGCAGTTCACCTGGACCGGCGACGACGGGCGCGAGCTGTATGTGCGCAATGTCGCGATCCTGATCGGCGGGAAGTACCACGTGGTGCAGGTACGCGGTCCGGAGGCGGAGCGGGACGAGGTGACCCGGCTGTACGAGCAGGCGTCGGCCACGTACCAGGTGACCGGTTGACGGGCTGACGGCTGACGCGCTGACGGGCTGACGGGCGGAAGGCACCGACGGGAAGCACCCGCTGAGCGGCGCTGACGGACGCCGTACCGGTGCCGCGGGTTCACTCGTACTTCGCGGAAGCGACAACCGTCACAGTGAGGTCTCCTTGACGCCCCCCTGGTTCCCCTCGGCGCGGGCCGGTCCTTAGTCTGACTGCGTCAAGAGCATTGCGGGGAAACGTGAATCAGATGCAGGGCCTGCTCCTCGCGGGGCGCTACCGGCTCGCCGACCCGATAGGCAAGGGCGGTATGGGCCGGGTCTGGCGTGCCCACGATGAGGTGCTGCACCGGGCCGTGGCGATCAAGGAGTTGACCGCCGCGCTCTATGTTTCCGAGAGCGACCAGGCCGTGCTGCTCGCCCGTACCCGCGCCGAGGCGCGCGCGGCCGCCCGGATCAACCACTCGGCCGTCGTCACCGTGCACGACGTGCTCGACCACGACGGCCGGCCCTGGATCGTGATGGAGCTGGTCGAGGGCCGCTCGCTGGCCGACGCCGTCAAGGAGGACGTCCGCATCGAGGCCCGGGAGGCGGCCCGGATCGGGCTGTGGGTGCTGCGGGCCCTGCGCGCCGCGCACTCCGCCGGGGTCCTGCACAGGGATGTGAAACCCGGCAACGTCCTTCTCGCGCGGGACGGCCGTGTCCTGCTCACCGACTTCGGGATCGCCCAGATCGAGGGCGACACCACCATCACCCGCACCGGAGAGGTCGTCGGCTCGGTCGACTACCTCGCCCCCGAGCGGGTCCGCGGCGCCGACCCCGGCCCGTCGGCCGACCTGTGGGCCCTTGGCGCCACGCTGTACACGGCGGTGGAGGGACGCTCGCCGTTCCGCCGTACGACCCCGCTGACCACCATGCAGGCCGTGGTCGACGAGGAACCCGCCGAGCCGCTGAACGCCGGCCCGCTCGGGCCAGTCATCGCCGCACTGCTGCACAAGGACCCCGCCGTGCGGCCCGACACGGCCGAGGCCGAGCAGATGCTCGCCGAGGCGGCGGAGGGACGGCGGCCGAGTGCGGCACAGGCGTATGTGCCGACGCAACATGTGCGTTCCCGCCATGAGCCGGGGGCGCAGAGCGAGTCCCACAGCCGGTCCCACAGCGGCTTCGGTGCACCGACAACGGGTGCACCGACAACGGGCGCACCGATGACAGGTGCGCCGATGACAGGCACACCGGTCGGCGGTACGTCGTATCCCTCGGCCTCGGGACCGTCGTACTCCTCGGGCTCGGGCTCCGGCCCGACGTACCACTCGGGTTCCCCGTACGCCCCCGCCCCCGCCCCCGCGCCCACGGTCATCGGCCCGCCGCACCACCCCGGTGCGGCCCCGACCAGGCGCCGCAGGCTGCGCTCCGTCGCGCTCGTGGTCGCGCTCGCCGCGGTCGTCAGCGCGGGGACCGTGGTCGCGCTGCAGAAGTGGGACGAGGGCAGGACCTCGGCCTCCTCGAGCGCCTCGCCCAGCCTCACGGCGAGTACGGGCACGGGCGAGGCCCGGGACGGCTGGGTCCGGTACCCCGATCCCGTGGGCTTCAGCGTCTCCCTGCCCAAGGGCTGGGTCCGCTCGGTCTTCGGGACCCCGGCCGACGGCCTGACCCAGATCGACTACTCCCCGGACAACGGCAAGCACTTCCTGCGGATCGCGATCGACACCTCACCCGACTTCGACGATCCCCTCCAGCACCAGCGCGACCTGGAGAAGCAGATCGACGGGCTCAAGTACTACCACCGCGTCGGCATGGTCGAGAACACCTACCGGGACCGGCCCGGCGCCCGGTGGGAGTACACCTGGACCGCGCTGGCGAAGGACATCGCCTTCCCCGGACCGCGCCGGGCCGTGGAGGAGACGTACATGTCCCGGGACAACGTCGAGTACGTGCTCTACATGTCGTCGCCCGCGAAGGACTGGCCGACCACCAGCAAGCAGTTCACGAGGGTGCTCCAGGGCTGGAAGGAGCCGAACAGCTGATGGAGTTGGCCGGTCACCGCCCCGGAGGGCATCCGTCCGCTGCGGCATGATGGGGCGCATGGGGACCGAGGGGGACACCTTCCGTGTGATCGCGGGCCGTTACCGCCTGGAGGCGAGGATCGGGCGCGGCGGCATGGGCGTGGTGTGGCGGGCGACCGACCAACTGCTGGGCCGGCAGGTCGCCGTCAAGGAGATCCCGCTCGACGAGTCGCTCTCCGCCGAGGACGCCCGGCTCCAGCGCGAGCGCACCCTGCGCGAGGCCGGCGCGGTCGCCCGGCTGAGCCACCCGCACATCATGGTGGTCCACGACGTCGTCGAGCAGGACGAACGGCCGTACATCGTCATGGAGTTGATCGACGGCGGCTCCCTCGCCGACCGGATCGCCGCGCAGGGTCCGGTCGACGCCGCCGAGGCCGCCCGGATCGGCGCCGACCTGCTGAGCGCGCTGCGCGCGGCACACGCGGCCGGGGTGCTGCACCGGGACATCAAGCCCGCCAACGTCCTCGTCGAGTCCGGCACCGGGCGGGTCGTCCTCACCGACTTCGGCATCGCCCAGGTCGCGGGCGCCACCACCCTCACCGAGACCGGCTCCTTCGTCGGCTCGCCCGAGTACACCGCGCCCGAGCGGATGTCCGGGGTCAGGACCGGTCCGGAGGCCGACCTGTGGTCGCTGGGCGCACTGCTGTGCACGGCCCTCAGCGGCGAATCGCCTTTCCGCCGCGACTCGTTGGGCGGCATCCTGCACGCCGTCGTCATCGACGAGATCCGGCCGCCCGCGCAGGCCGCGCCCCTCCTTCCGGTCGTACGGGGCCTGCTGGAGCGGGATCCGGAACGGCGGCTGGACGCGGTGGAGGCGGAACGGATGCTGCGGGCCTTCCTGGAGACGGGCCGCACACCTGCGCGCCGGTCGCCCGAGCGGCCGTACACACCGACCCAGCGGGATCTTCCGCTACGGCGGTCCCCGGCACCGGAGCGGCCGGGGAGCGGTGGGCGCATGGCGCCGGCGCGGTCGAGGCGGGGCGTGCTCACGGCGGCGCTGCTGGTCGCCGTGCTGGCGGGAGCGGGGGCGTCGGCGGCGGTGCTGCTGATGGACCGGGGCGGGCGGGACGGCCGTACGACCGTCGGCACCTCGGCGCCGGGGACACCCACGAGCGGCTCCAGCAGGACGCGGGAGCCCACGCCCACCGGGCCTGCCGGGCCCACCGGACCGACCCCGACCCCGACCCCGACCCCGAGCGCGCCCCTGTCCTCCGCGCCCTCCGGATATCACGTCGCCGAGGATCCCGCCGGGTTCGCGCTCGCCGTGCCCGACGGGTTCAGCCGGGAGGCGCAGGGGGAGCGGGTCTTCTATCTGTCGCCCGGGGAGACCTTCCGCCTCGGTGTCAAGGTCACCGATCCCCAACCCGGCGGCCCGCTGAGCGTGATGCGGCGCGCGGCCGCCAAGGGGCCGGAGACCAACCCCGGTTACCGCGACGGCCGGGTCACCTCCACCACGCACCGCGGACACCCCGCCGCGCTCTGGGAGTTCACCTGGGACGGCTTCAGCGCGGCCGAGGGCGCCCGGCACACCTACGACCTGTGCTGGGAGGAGAACGGGCGGCTGTACGACGTGTGGGTGTCGGCGCCGGTCGGGAAGGTACGGGAGGCCAGGGAGCACTTCGACGTGGCCGTCGACACGTTCACGAGACGGTAGCGAACGGCACGGAACGGCTGGGATACGTCACGGGTGTGTGACCGGAACGCGTCACCTCTGGATGCCCGCGGGTCTGGCGCGATATGGATGAACCATGAGCAGCAGCGGGGGAGTCGGCCACGAGTCCGACGAGACGACGAGTTATGTTCTGCAACCTCCCAGGCCCCGTCAGTTGGAGCCGGGCGTCGGTCGGCTCATCGCGGGCCGGTACCGGCTGCTCGCCAAGCTCGGACACGGTGGCATGGGCACGGTGTGGCGGGCCAAGGACGAGACGGTGGACCGCGAGGTGGCCGTCAAGGAGCCTCGCGTCCCGGATCATCTTCCCGAACGCGAACAGGGAAACGCCTTCGAGCGAATGCGCCGAGAGGCGCGGGCCGCCGCCCGGCTCGACCACCCGTCCGTCGTGAACGTGCATGACGTGGCGGTCGTGGACGGCCGGCCGTGGATCGTGATGGAGGTGGTGCGGGGCCGTTCGCTGGGCGACGCGTTGCAGGAGGGCACCCTCGGGGCGCGGGAAGCAGCGAGAATCGGCCTGGAGGTGCTCGGCGCGCTGGAGGCAGCGCACGCGGCCGGCATCCTGCACAGGGACGTGAAACCGGACAACGTCCTGCTCGGCCCCCACGACCGGGTCGTCCTCACCGACTTCGGCATCGCCCAGATCGAGGGCGAGACCAACCTGACCGACACCGGCGGCTTCGTCGGCTCCCCCGAGTTCATCGCCCCCGAGCGGGTGCTGGGCCGGCGCCCCGGCCCCGCCTCCGACCTCTGGTCCCTCGGCGTGGTCCTGTACGCGGCGACGGAGGGCGTCTCGCCGTTCCGCCGCAGCAACACCCCCGCCACCCTCCAGTCCGTCCTCAACGCCACACCCGCGCCGCCCGCCGCCGCGCACGGCCCGCTCGCCGACGCCATCAACGGCCTCCTCCACAAGGACCCGGCACACCGCCCGAACGCCACCCAGGTCAGGGCGCTCCTGGAGGCCACCGCCAACCCGCCCGTCCCGGAGCCCACACAGATCGTGCGGACCATGGAGGTGCCGGTGGGCGGCGGTCTCCGGCTGGGCCGCAAGGCGTGGCTCAGGCTCGGGATCGGGATCGGGCTCGGTGCGGCGGTCGTCGCGGCCGCGGTGGCGGCGTATCTGGTGATCGCGGACCCGTTCGCGGGGCCGCTGCCGGACGGCTGGACGAAGAAGCACACCAAGGACGTCGCCGCGACGCTGGCGGTGCCCGCGGACTACCAGCCCGCCACGCCCGACCGGAAGACGGACAAGACCCACTGGATCACCTACACCGACTACGGCGGCGGCATCTGGATCGGCCTGAGCCTGCAGCGGAAGGCCGAGGACACCGCGCACGACATCGCGGGTTCCGCGGCGGCCGAGATGTACGACGACGACAGCCGGTTCAAGGAGAGCGGCGACTACGACCTCGGCATGCCGGACGCCCCGAAGACCCGGCCGGAGGACCGGACCTACCAGGGCCGGAAGGCCGCGCGGACCACCGTCACGTACACCACCACGGACAGCCAGCACCCCCGCCCGCGTGAACTCCAGATCTTCTACTACCGCACAGCCGCCGGCGACATGTACGAGCTCACCGTCAGCTATCCGGGCAAGGGGGACTTCACGGCGAGGGGGCGGGAGGTGGCGCGGACGGCGATCGCCAATCTGGGGGTGGACGAGCTCTGAGGGCGGTGCGGCCGCGTGGCAATTGCGTTGTCAGCGGGAGCAGTCAAGGTCATCTCCTGACGCCTGCTGCTCAACTGGCGTTCCTGGCGGCCGGCGGCACCGACTCCTGACCGCGAACGCCCGCCGCCGCTCTGTACGTCGGGGTGTCCGAGCCCGCCGCTTAGACAAGGGCATGACGCGCACGGTACTCATGTGCCATGAGTGAAGACGGCGAACACCCGCCCGGCGGACGTCTGATCGGTGGACGGTACCGGCTCGTCGAGCGGGTCGGGTCGGGGCCGAGTGGCACGGTGTGGCGGGCTCGCGACGAGCAGGACGATCGGTTCGTCGCCGTCAAGGAGCCCCGGGTGACCGGGAATCCCGAGGACGAGGAGCGGCGGCGGGCCATGCGCCGGCTGCCGCACGAGGCGCGGGCCGCTGCACAGGTCGACCATCCGGCGGCCGTCGCCATTCATGACGTACTCCTCGACGACGAACTGCCCTGGGTCGTCATGGAGTTGGTGGAGGGCGAGTCGCTGGAGGCCGCCCTCGCCGGGCGGGGGGTGCTGGGTGACGCCGAGGCCGCGCGGATCGGGCTCGCCGTCCTCGGCGCGCTGCACGCCGCCCACCGCGTCGGCATCGTCCACCGCGACCTGAAGCCGTCCAACGTCCTCCTCGAAGCCGGCGGCGAACGTGTCGTCGTGACCGACTTCGGTATCGGCGCCTCCGGACGGGGCGACGCACAGGAGGCT
The DNA here is from genome assembly GCF_042880295.1 of Streptomyces sp. NPDC058307. Lineage (NCBI taxonomy): Bacteria > Bacillati > Actinomycetota > Actinomycetes > Kitasatosporales > Streptomycetaceae > Streptomyces > Streptomyces sp. NPDC058307. The sequence goes on along the minus strand of NZ_JBHVYZ010000049.1, from coordinate 14,535 downwards.
GCCGTCGGTTTCGTCGCCCCGGAGTGCGGCTCGGGGCGGGTCGCGGGGCCTGCCTCCGACCTGTGGTCGCTGGGTGCGCTGCTGCGCTCGGCCGTGGGGACCGGTCCCCTCGCTTCCGGCCCCCTGGGTTCGCTGGTGGAGCGGCTCCTCGCCCCCGAGCCGGAGGCCCGGCCGACAGCGGAGGAGGCTGCCAGGGCGCTGGCCGAGGTCGCCGGGACGAGTCTGCCGAGGTGGGCCGCCGGGGCGCCGGCCTCGCTTCGGACCGTACGGACGGCCGCGTCGCCTCAGACCGAACGGACGGCCGCTTCACCTCCGGCCGCACAGACGCCCCCTTCGTCTCCGGTCCCGGCAGCCCCCGCAGCCGCCCCCGCGCCGCCCCCGGCCGACCTCCCGCACTCCGCCCCTGCGGCCGAGGAACCGCGCCGCCTCACCGCGCTGTCCGCCCTCGGCCTCCTGCTCCAGAAAAAACCCGAACGCGGCTGATCGTCCCCGTCGCCAACCCCCTGATCAGCACATTCACCGCCAGTCATCACTGGCAGGGTGTGTGTACGTCGTGAACGCCCGTTACCGACGGGTACCCAAAGCCCCCGCGCCCGAATACCCTGCGGCTCATGACGGACGCGCAGGCCACGGCCAAGACCGGCACGAACCCCCTCGCCCCCGCCCCGCAGGGCGCCCGCACCGCGGCCGACGTGGTCACCCCGGAGCTGGTCGCCCAGCTCACCAAGGGGGTGACCGGGTCCGGCCGCACCGCCAACCACACGCCGTTCACCGGCGAGAAGCTCGCCGACCTGCCCGAGTCCACCCCCGAGGACGTGGAGAAGGCCTTCGACGCGGCCCGCCGGGCGCAGGCGGTGTGGGAGCAGACTCCCGTACGGCAGCGTGCGGCCGTCCTGCTCCGCTTCCACGACCTGATCCTCGAACGCCAGGCCGAGGTACTCGACCTCATCCAGCTGGAGACCGGCAAGGCCCGGCTGCACGCCCACGAGGAGGTGCAGGCGGTCGCCGTGGCCGCCCGGCACTACGGCCGCAAAGCGCCCGCCTATCTGCGGCCGAAGCGGCACACCGGGGCCGTGCCCACCCTCACCAAGGTCACCGAGCTGCGCCATCCGCGTGGCGTCGTCGGCCAGATCGCCCCCTGGAACTACCCGTTGGAGCTGTCGGTGGGTGACGCGCTCCCCGCCTTCGTCGCGGGCAACGCCGTCGTGATGAAGCCGGACACCGAGACCTGCCTGACCGCCCTGTGGGCCCGCGACCTGCTCGTCGAGGCCGGGCTGCCCGCCGAGGTCTTCCAGGTCGTCCTCGGCGAGGGCCCGGTCGTCGGTCCCGAGGTCGTCCGGCACGCCGACTACGTCTCCTTCACCGGCTCCACCCGCACCGGCCGCGAGGTCGCCCAGGGCGCCGCCGCACGTCTGGTCGGCGTCTCCCTCGAACTCGGCGGCAAGAACGCCATGCTGGTCCTGGAGGACGCCGACATCGACAAGGCCGCCGCGGGTGCCGTCCGCGCCTGCTTCTCCTCGGCCGGCCAACTCTGCATCTCCATCGAGCGGTTGTACGTCCACGAGTCGATCGCGGACGCCTTCCTGGAGCGCTTCGCCGCCCGCACCCGGGCCATGCGCCTCGGTAGGTCCCTCGCCTACGGCGCCGACATGGGTTCCCTGGTCGGGGAGCGGCAGCTGGAGACCGTCACCCGGCATGTCGAGGAGGCCGTGTCCAAGGGCGCGAAGGTCGTCGCCGGCGGCGTCGCCCGCCCGGACGTCGGCCCGTACTTCTTCGAGCCGACCATCCTCGACGGCGTCACCGAGCCCATGGCGGTCTGCACCGAGGAGACCTTCGGCCCGGTCGTCTCGATCTACCGCTTCACGACCGAGGACGAGGCGGTCGAGCTCGCCAACTCCACGCCGTACGGCCTGAACTCGTCGGTGTGGACGAAGGACGGCAGGCGCGGCCGCGAGATCGCCTCCCGGGTGCGGGCCGGCACCGTCAACGTCAACGAGGGATACGCCTCCGCCTACGGCAGCGTCCAGTCCCCGATGGGCGGCATGAAGGACTCCGGGCTCGGCCGCCGGCACGGCTCCGAGGGCATCCTCAAGTACACCGAGGCCCAGACGGTCGCCCAGCAGCGGCTGCTGCCGATGGCGCCCTCGCTGGGGATGGACGACGAGAAGTACGCGCAGTTCATGAGCCGGAGCCTGAAGGTGATGAAGGCCCTCCGCTTCAAGTAGGAACACCCGTTCTCAAAGACGTTCTCAAAGACGTTCTCAACGAGGAGAGCACGTGCCACAGGACACCTACGACTACGACGTCATCGTCGTCGGATCAGGCTTCGGCGGCAGCGTCACCGCCCTTCGCCTCACCGAGAAGGGCTACCGCGTAGGTGTCCTGGAAGCCGGCCGCCGCTTCACCCGCGAGACGCTCCCCAGGAACTCCTGGGACCTGAAGAACTACCTCTGGGCGCCGAAGCTCGGCATGTTCGGCATCCAGCGCATCCACCTCCTGGGCAACGTCATGGTCCTCGCGGGGGCGGGCGTCGGCGGCGGCTCCCTCAACTACGCCAACACCCTCTACGTCCCCCCGAAGCCCTTCTTCGAGGACCCGCAGTGGCGTGACATCACCGACTGGCAGGAGGAGTTGGCGCCGTACTACGACCAGGCCCGCCGCATGCTGGGCGTACGGCTCAACCCGACGATGACCCCCTCCGACGTCCACCTCAAGGCGGCCGCCGAGCGGATGGGCGTCGGCGACACCTTCCACATGGCCCCGGTCGGTGTCTTCTTCGGCGACGGCGAGGACGCGGACGGAGCGGCCAAGGCCAAGCCTGGCGAGCAGGTGAACGACCCCTACTTCGGCGGTGCGGGCCCCTCCCGCAAGGCCTGCCTGGAGTGCGGCGAGTGCATGACCGGCTGTCGGCACGGCGCCAAGAACACCCTGAACGAGAACTACCTCTACCTCGCCGAGAAGGCGGGCGCGGTCGTCCACCCGCTCACCACCGTCGTGTCCGTCACCGACGACTCCCAGGGCGGCTACGCGATCGCGACCCTCCCCACGGACGACCGCCGCAAGGCGGAGGGCCGCACCTTCAAGGCCCGCAAGGTCGTCATCGCCGCCGGCACCTACGGCACCCAGACCCTCCTGCACCGCATGAAGGCGGGCGGTCAACTGCCGTACCTCTCGACCCGGTTGGGGGAGCTCACCCGTACCAACTCCGAGGCCCTGGTCGGCGCCCAGACCGACAACCGCCGCTACCGCAGGGCGACCGGTGCGCCGAAGGCCGACTTCACCCGGGGCGTCGCCATCACCTCGTCCATCCACCCGGACGAGAACACCCACATCGAGCCGGTCCGCTACGGCAGGGGCTCCAACTCGATGGGCAGCCTCTCGATCCTGCAAGTGCCCTACGCCGAGGGCTCGTCGAGGGCCATGGCCTGGCTGGCGAACGCGGCCCGCCACCCCCTGCTGGTCCTGCGCTCCCTCTCCAACCGCCGCTGGTCGGAGAAGACCATCATCGGCCTGGTCATGCAGTCACTGGACAACTCCCTGACGACGTACCTGAAACCGGACGGCGTCGGCAAGGGCCTGCTCACCGCCCGCCAGGGCCACGGCGCCCCCAACCCGAAGCAGATCAGGGCCGCTTCCGAGGCCGCCTCCGCGATCGCCGCCGACATCAACGGCTTCGCCGGCTCCAACGTCGGCGAGCTGATGGGCGCCCCGCTCACCGCCCACTTCCTGGGCGGCTGCCCCATCGGCTCCTCCCGCGAGACCGGCGTCATCGACCCGTACCACCGGCTCTACGGCCACCCCGGGATCTCGGTCGTGGACGGCGCCGCGGTCTCCGCCAACCTCGGGGTGAATCCCTCGCTGACCATCACCGCGCAGGCCGAGCGGGCGATGTCGTACTGGCCCAACAAGGGTGAGCAGGACCCGCGTCCGGCGCAGGGCGAGGCCTACGTCCGTCTCGACGCCGTCGAGCCCAAGTCGCCGGCGGTCCCGGCGGAGGCCTTCGGCGCGCTGAAGCTGCCGTTCCTGGGGATGCCGGCGGTGCCGAAGAAGTCGTAGCGCCGGAAAGACAGAAGAGCCGGAAACGACAGAAGAGCCGGAAAAGACAGAAGAGAAGGACCCGCACCCCCCTCCGAGTGCGGGTCCTTCTCCTTTTCTGCGCCAAGCCGCGCCTACTGCCGCGCTACGACTCAGGCGTGGGCGCCGGCCGCACCCTTGCGCCGCTTCACCGCGAAGACCACACCGGTACCGGCGACGACGGCGAAGCCGCCGACGAGGCCGAGGACCGGCAGGGCCGAGCTCGAACCGGTCTCGGCGAGCTGGCCGTCGGCGTCGACGGCGTTGACGTCGGAGATGACGTTCTTGCCGCCGGTCTGCGGCTTGGCGTCGTTCGGCTTGCCAGCGTCGGTACCGGCCGGCAGGACCTCGAAGTAGTAGATGCCGGCGTTCTCGTCCGAGGAGATCCAGCAGCCCTTGTCGTCCGAGTACTGGGCGAGACCGATGGCGATGCCGATGGCGCTCGGGACCTTGCGGTCGACCTTCACCCGCAGCTGGTAGCTGACGGAGTCGCCGCCGTCGAGGGAGAAGGCGTTGAACGCGCCGCCCTCGCCGAAGTCCGTGGTCACGTCGGTCCAGGCGCCGCCCTGCTTCACCTGCACGGTGACCAGGTCGCTGTACTCCTTCTCGAAGTTCCAGTCGACCGCCCCGACACCGACGATGGGCTGAATGTCCTTGATGGTGTCGTCGCCGGAGTTGCTGACGTTGAACTTGAAGTTCGTCCAGCCGCTGCCCGCCACGATGCTCTCGGGCAGACCGGTCAGCGAACTGTGCAGCGCGTCGCTGTCGTTGAAGACCGGGCCGTCTTCCTCGTCGACATCGCACTCGTCGACGGGCTTGCCGCTCTCGCTCGGGGAGGGGCTGGCGCTGGCACTCGCGGAGCCGGACGGGCTCACCGAGGAGCTGCCGGAGGGGGCCGGGCTGGACTGGCCGGCGGCGGGCGAGCTCGCACCCGTGGCCGGCGTGGTCTCGGGGGCGGCGGGGGTCGACTCCGGGGCCGCCGGGGTGCTTTCGGGGGCCGCCGGGGTGGTCTCGCCGGCGGGCGTGCTCTCGGCCGCGGTCGGCGTGGGAGACTCGTCAGCGAACGCGCTCGGCGCGGCGAACAGGGCCAGCGGCGCTATCGCGGCGGTCGCGGCCGCGGCGGCCAGTGCACGACGAAGCTTCATGAAGACCTCGGAAGTCAGGTGCGCCGCATTGTCCGCGGCACGCGTCAAGGAGAGGCCTCCGCGTGTGGGGCGCGGGTGGGGCCCGTGATTCGTGAGGTTTGATTCACGACACCTGTGAATGGTTGTGCGAGCGTTCACAGAAACCTTATGTGGGCTGAGTCACATACACGTTGGTCTTGTGAACGCGCTTTCACAGGCCTTAGAACTGACCGACGTGTCTGAAGACCCCAAGATCCCTGACGACGTCTGGGAACAATTCGTCCGTGATACCGAGCGGGACATCCGAGCCTCCGCCCCGAAGGAACCCTCCGCGCGGGCCCGTGAGGTGACGGAGCGGCTGCGGCGACAGGAAGCGCGCGGTGAACTGCCGGAGGGCTGGCGCACCGGGCCGGCCTGGCAGCAGAAGAAGAGCCGACGGGGTCTGTGGGGCGTCCTCGGTGTCGCCGTCGCGGTCGTCGTGGCCGTCGTGGCGGTGAAGCCGTCGCTGGTGCCGGGCGACCCCTTCGGCGGCGGGACCTCCGAGGCCGCGTCCTCCCCGCTGCCCGTGGAGACGGCGGCCCCGACCACGGCCCCGGGCGCCGTGGACCCCGAGACCCCCACCCTCGACGACCCCTTCGCCGGCTCCCCGGCCAAGCAGTGGGCCGACGGCGAGGCGGGGATCGTCGTACCGAAGGCGAAGGCCGTGGGCGGCCAGTCGGCGGCGAAGGTCGGCCAGGTTCTGGAGCTGACCAAAAAGCTCCTGGTCGAGTCCAACCTCGACCCGGCCACCCTGCGCGGCGAACGGCCCACCGCGGCCCTCGCCCTGCTCGACCCGAAGCAGGACGAGGTCCTCGACCGGCTGAAGACCGGCCTGCGCAAGCCGGACAAGGACCACGACCCGCTGTCGATGTTCAGCCGCTTCGACCCCGCCGAGGTCCGGCCGGCCGGTGACGTGGTCAAGCTCCGGGGCCGGATCACGTTCAAGGCGGGCGAGCACGCCTCCGTGGCCGTGCACGCCGACTACACCTTCGTCTATCCGGTCGTCCGCACCGACGGCACCACCGAGGTCACCCGCACCATCGTCCGCCGCGTCCTCGAGGTCGAGCTTCCCGACCCGGCCAAGTACCAGGTCACCCCGGGCAGGCTCACCGTCCTGCGCTACGACGAGAGCGCCGGCAACACGTCCTGCGACGTGTACGACGGCTTCCTGCACCCGGAGTTCCCCTCGTCCGGCTCCACGGAACCGACGCCTCCGGGGGAGACCAGGGACCCGTACGACCGCAGCGAGGACATCGGCCGGGTCAAGGACTGCGGGACGGCGTCCCGGGTCTGAGTCCACGTGTCCGAGGACCCGAGCACTCGGGTCCAGGCAGGCGAAGGGCCCCGCGGGACGGATCCGCGGGGCCCTTCTTTCGTCAGCACCGACGTCAGGGCTGCGCCGGTGCCTGGGAGCGGCGCCGGGGGGTTGCGCCGCTTGCCTCGGTTGCCGTGGTGTCTCGTTGCCCTGGGTCGGCGCCCCGGCGCGCAGAGGGCGCGCGGTTGGTCTGGACCTCTGGCAGTACGGCAACCCAATGCGGATGTGGTTGTCTACGGCGGGACTTGGGGGCTTTCTAGGCATCGTGCTGGATGGACGCGGCCTCCGCAACCGTTTGACCCAGCCTTGTGCCGGTACTTGTCCCGCCGGCCGGCCCCGGGCGTCCCCGGAGCCGACCGTTCTCTTGGGTGACCGGGCTGCTGTCCCCTGCCGTCCGGTCACTTCCTGGAGCGAGGTCCCACGGCGCACGGCGTGATCCGTACGCCTCATCGCTCCAGCGAGCCACGCGTGGTTCTGTCGGGCCCGCCCCTGGCTGGCACGGACACCACCACAACGAAGCGGTGCGCGCCGCGGTCACGCGCCGTACGGGTGAGGCGCGGCCCGAACTCAGATGCGACCGCGGCACAGTTCGAGCAGCGTCATGGCGAGGGAGGTGCCGGGCCTGCCGAGGGCGTCGCGGTAGCGGCCGAGGATCTCCATCTCGCGGGCCAGGTGGACCCGTCGGCCGCCGGAGGCGATACGGGTCTGCTGGACGACGGACGAGACGGCCATCCGTTCCTGGATCAGACCGATGATCCGGTCGTCGAGCGCGTCGATGCGCTCACGGGCGTCCGCGATGGTCGCTTCCGGGGTGGTGGTCACGTGGGGCTCCTGGGTGGGGTGGGTGCCCCGGAGCGGCAAGGTCCGGAAAACACCAGGCGCCCCGGACCTTGTCGGCCCGGGGCGCCTGGGAAGTCGCTTGTCAGTTGCTCAAGCAGCACGACCATGGCAGCCGGCGGGCCGGGTGCCATAGGTAAACACGAAGGTCGTCTGCGTGAGCATGGCAGCAGTATGCCGGGCCCTCCGGGCGGGTCCAACCCGGTTCGCATCCTGAGACGCAGCTCGGCCCCGAACCGGCTCCATGACTCCCGGTAGACTCGGTACCACACACACCTCGCTCACCGCCGGAAGGCAACCCGTGTCATCAGCGAACCCCGCCGCCGCCCCCGACACCGTCCTGGTCGTCGACTTCGGTGCGCAGTACGCCCAGCTCATCGCCCGTCGTGTCCGCGAGGCCCGGGTCTACAGCGAGATCGTGCCGAGCACCATGCCGGTCGCGGAGATGCTCGCCAAGAACCCGGCGGCGATCATCCTCTCCGGCGGCCCCTCGTCCGTGTACGCGGAAGGCGCCCCGCGCCTGGACCGCGAGCTGTTCGAGTCCGGCGTCCCGGTCTTCGGCATGTGCTACGGCTTCCAGCTGATGGCCACCACGCTCGGCGGCACCGTCGACAACACGGGCGCCCGCGAGTACGGCCGTACGCCGCTGCACGTCTCCAAGTCGGGTTCCACCCTCTTCGAGGGCACCCCGGACGAGCAGTCGGTGTGGATGTCCCACGGCGACGCCTGCTCCGCCGCCCCCGAGGGCTTCACCGTGACCGCGTCCACGGACGTCGTCCCGGTCGCCGCCTTCGAGAACGACGAGAAGAAGCTCTACGGCGTCCAGTACCACCCCGAGGTCATGCACTCCACGCACGGCCAGCAGGTCCTGGAGCACTTCCTGTACCGGGGTGCGGGCCTGAAGCCGGACTGGACCACCGGCAATGTCATCGAGGAGCAGGTCGCCCTGATCCGCGAGCAGGTCGGCGACAAGCGCGCGATCTGCGGCCTGTCCGGCGGCGTGGACTCCGCGGTGGCGGCGGCCCTCGTCGCGCGCGCCATCGGCGACCAGCTGACCTGCGTGTACGTCGACCACGGTCTGATGCGCAAGGGCGAGACCGAGCAGGTCGAGAAGGACTTCGTGGCCGCGACCGGCGTGAAGCTGGTCGTCGTCGACGCGGAGGACCGTTTCCTGACCGCGCTCAAGGGGGTCTCCGACCCCGAGGAGAAGCGGAAGATCATCGGCCGGGAGTTCATCCGGGTCTTCGAGCAGGCCCAGGCGGAGATCATCGCGGACGAGGGCCCCGAGGTGGCCTTCCTGGTCCAGGGCACGCTCTACCCGGACGTGGTCGAGTCCGGCGGCGGCACCGGCACCGCCAACATCAAGTCCCACCACAACGTGGGCGGCCTCCCCGAGGACCTCGAGTTCCAGCTCATCGAACCGCTGCGCAAGCTGTTCAAGGACGAGGTGCGGATGGTCGGCCAGGAGCTCGGGCTCCCGGACGAGATCGTCCAGCGGCAGCCGTTCCCGGGCCCCGGCCTCGGCATCCGGATCGTCGGCGAGGTGACGAAGGAGCGCCTCGACCTCCTCCGCGACGCCGACGCCATCGCCCGCGAGGAGCTCACCGCGGCCGGCCTCGACCGCGACATCTGGCAGTGCCCGGTGGTCCTGCTCGCCGACGTCCGCTCCGTCGGCGTCCAGGGCGACGGCCGCACCTACGGCCACCCGATCGTCCTTCGCCCGGTGTCCAGCGAGGACGCCATGACGGCCGACTGGTCGAGGCTGCCGTACGACGTCCTCGCGAAGATCTCGACGCGGATCACCAACGAGGTGGCCGACGTCAACCGCGTGGTGCTCGACGTGACGTCGAAGCCGCCGGGGACGATCGAGTGGGAGTAGGGCTCCCTCTGGTGAAGGTCAGGTCCGCTTGATCGTGCGCAGGGGCCGACCGGGCTTCCAGACCTGGAGGACCAGGTACTTCTCGTCCTCGACGTAGGTCCGCACGACCTCCGTCAGTTCGGTGCGGAAGAGGTGGAACGGCTCCGGCGGTTTCACCTCTTCGCCGTAGGCGGCCTTGGCCTCGGGATCGGTGACCTCTCTCGCCCGACCGCTGATCCGGACGTCCCCGCCGCCCATGCTCTGGCCCTCGCCGGGGTTCGCCTGGAGACAGAAGCGGGGATCGCGGTGCAGGTCCCGCGCCTTGAGCGAGTCCGGCATCATGCCGAGCCAGAGTTCGCCCTCGAGGAAGCGGACCTCAAGGCCCGTCGTGCGTGGAGAGCCGTCCTTGCGGAGGGTGGCGAGGACGTGGTGGGTGAAGGCGCCGAACCGGTCCTCGACGGTCCTGGCGAGGTCGGGTTCCGCGGCGGAGAAGGCAGCCCAGTTCATACCGGACAGTGTTCCTTCGATACCCGACATCTTCTGTCTGGTATCCGCCAGGTACGCCATCTTTACGAATCACCCCTGTTCTCTTGCGCTGACCGACGGTAACTTCCGCCCCGTAAAGCAATCCATGCTGGAGGAGCACATGCACGGGACGCCCCTCGGGCCCACTCCGCCGATGCCGGTGCCCACCGAGAAGCTGCAGTTCGCGATGCCGCCGATGCACGACTCCGTCGAGGAGGAACGCCGGTACCGCAAGGAGCGGCTCGCCGGCGCGCTGCGGATCTTCGGCCGGCTCGGCTTCGAGGACGGGGTGTCCGGGCACATCACCGCACGCGACCCGGAGTTCACCGACTGCTTCTGGGTCAACCCCTTCGGCATGCCGTTCAAGCACGTCACCGTGAGCGACCTCGTGCTCGCCAACTCCGAGGGGCAGGTGCTCGACGGCCGCTACCACGTCAACCAGGCGGCCTTCACCGTGCACTCCCAGGTGCACGCCGCCCGCCCCGACGTCGTCGCCGTCGCCCACTGCCACTCCGTGCACGGGCGGGCCCTGTCCGCCCTCGGCGAGCTCCTCGACCCGCTCACCCAGGAGAGCTGCGCCTTCTACGAGGACCACGCCCTGTACGAGGCCTACACCGGGGTCGCCGTCGACGCCGAAGAGGGCCGCCGGATCGCCACCGCGCTCGGGTCCCGCAAGGCGCTGGTGCTGCGCAACCACGGCCTGCTGACCGTCGGGGACTCGGTGGACGCGGCCGCCTGGTGGTTCCTGTCGATGGAACGGTCCAGCCAGGTGCAGCTGCTGGCCCGCGCGGCCGGACGGCCCGTGCTCATCGACCACCGGGCGGCGGTGGCGACCTGGCAGCAACTGGGCGGCGATCTGGTGGCGTGGATCAACTACCAGCCGATGTGGCAGGACATCAGCCGCAGCGAGCCGGACCTGCTGAGCTAGCGGCCCCGCAGGAGCGGGCAACCTCGCATGAGCCGGCAACCCCGCATGAGCTAGAAGCCGCGCAGCACCGCGGCCTTCGTCATCGCGAACTCCTCGTCCGTGAGCACCCCGTCGCGGTGCAGCTCACCCAACTCCCGCAGCCTGCGCAGCAGCACGTCGTGATGGTCGGCCGGGGGAGCGGGGGCCGCGGTGAGCCGGGGGCGGGGGGCGCCCGCGTCGCCGTAGGCGAGGTCCCCGCGGGTGGACGGGTGCGGCAGCCGGGCCGTGACCGCCGTCGCGACGAGCGCCGTGAGCAGGTCGCGGCGGGTGCTGCCCCACAGGTCGAGGGCGTACGGGTCCTTGTCGGGCGGCAGTTTCGAGAAGGACGTCCCGCGGGTCACGAACCGCATGAAGCCGTCCTCGAAACCGGAGTTGGGCAGCCACTCGACCTGGACGACGTCACCCACGTCGATGATCCGCGGGCCGGTCGCCCGCTTCACCCGGTCGGAGGTGTCGGCCCAGTCGATACGGATCTGGGTGCCGTCGAAGGACACCGTGCCGTCGGAGGAGCGCACCGAGACCGGGACCGGCGGTCCGGACAGCAGATACGCCTTCGTCGGCTCGTTGGGGACCTCGTCGAGGAGGAGGGCGCGGCGGATCTCCTCGGCCACGTACTCGGCGACCCCGGCCCGGTCGACGTCCACGGTCAGCCGGTACGGATCGGCCGGGTCCGGCAGGCGGCCGCCGGTCGCGTGCAGCAGCGGATCCGCGCCCTCGCGCAGCCGCATCCGCAGCCGGCCGCGCTTGCGTTCCGGCTCGAAGGCCACGCCCGCGATGGCCTCCAGGGGCACGGCGACCTCGCCGTACGTCTGCCGGAACAGCGGCACGGAACGGTGGAGTCCCGGTTTGATCCTGACCGTTGTGCCGTCGAAGACCCAGGTCCCGTCACGCTGGATGATCTCGGCCATGGGGAAATTCTCGCAGCCGGGTCAACACGGCGGGCCCCGCTTCACCCGCGCTGACCAGACCTGCCAAGCGGGAGCGGTGTGCTGTAGGGCACAATTCGCTGTCATCACGGGGGAGTTGTCCGGGGTTCTTCGTGGGGTGTGGGGCCAGAGGGCCAAGCGTTGTGGGAAGGCAGGCGTCGGTCGTGGCGGTGCAGGAAGCGAGACAGGGCGCGGCCGGGGGCGTGCCCGCGGGTGCGCACGAGGGCGGCTGCGCCTGTGGGGACTGTCCGCACGGGGCGCGGGCCGGGCATCGGCGGGCGGTGGCGGAATTCCTCCTGATGCGGGACGAGTTCGCCGCCGGGCAGGGCCTGCCGGCGGCCGTGGCGCACTCCGCGTCGGCCTCCCGGCAGTGGGTCTCGGAGGAACTGACCCAGTCCGCGGAGGCCGTGGCCGAGCGCGGGCGGGCGGAGGGTGCCGTCTGGCTCGCGCGGCTGTGGCGTCGTACCGCGTACGCGGTGTGGGCCGCTGTGGTGGTGCTGCTCCTCGTCCAGGCGCTGACGGCCATCGGGGCGGGATGGACCGCGGCGCGTACGGCCGGGCTGGTGGCGGCGCTGGTGGTCGCGGGTTCGCTGACGGCGGCGTCCTGGTTCCACCGGGCCCGGGGCGGGGTGCTCGCGCCGGTCGTCGGTGAGGACAACCGGCTGTCCACCTCGCGGGCCGTCGCGGTGGCGTGGGTGCTGTTCGTCGCCTACGCGGTGCTCGTGCTGGTGGGCCGGCTGGCCGCGGCCTCCGACGCCCGTGAGCGGGACACGCTGATCTCCGGGCTCGAACTGGCCCGGGGCGCCGGGGTCGTCACCGTGCTCGCCGTGGTGTGCGGGATCGCCGTGCTGGTGCGTCGGGTGGTCGGGCTGCGGGTGCTCGGGCAGCGGCTGCAGAAGGTGCGGGCGGACCGGCCGCGCGCCGCCGACCTGCTGACGGACGACTCCGGGCGGGGTGCCTTCGCCGACATCCAGTACGTCGTGATCAGCGGGGTCGCCCTCCTGTTCGCGGCGGTACGGCTGGCCCGGCGGCCGGACCAGTTGCCGGATCTGCCGTGGGGGCTGGCGGTGGTGGTGCTGGTGTCCGCGGCGACGTACGTCGCCGGGAAGTACGCGGAGGGCGGCCGACCGGTGATCCTTTCCGTGGTGCGCTCGCGTGAGGCGGGTGACCTGGACGGGCCAGTCCGCACCGGGGACGACATCGAGATCCGGGGTGCGGGATTTGTGCCACCGGGGGCACAGCGGGCGGACCGGCTGTCCCGGATGGTGGTGCGGATCGGCCCGGTGAACGTGCATGTGCCGTTGGTGCCGGTGGCCGGGGGATTCAGCAACCCCGCGGACGACGTGCTGACCGTGCCGGTGCCGGCTGATGTGGAGCCGGGGCGGGTCGAGGTGCAGGTGGTGACGGCGGCGGGCGTGGAGACGAATCGGTATGCGATCGATGTGACGGATTGAGGGAGTTCGTGTCGGCGAGGGTGCGGAAAAACCCCCAACGCATTGAGTAGCGCCACCCCTTCGTACGTATGGTCTGGTGAGGGGTCTCGGCACGCTGGTGAGAGGCGGCTCGAAGCGATGACTCACAGTTTCCGTACGGACACGCACGCCCCCTACTACGACGAGGAACGGTCCCGGCGGGACAGTATCGGCCAGTACGCCCTGCTGCCGTTGCGGATCTTCCTCGGTGTCACGTTCATCTACGCCGGTCTGGACAAGCTGACCGACAGTGCCTTCATGAAGGGCTCCGGATCGGGCTCCGTCGGCGACTTGATGCGCAGCGTCCGGGACTCCTCGGCCATCCCCGCGCTGGTCGACCTGTCCCTGAAGAACCCCGTCGGCTTCGGCTACGCCATCGCCTTCGGTGAACTCGCCGTCGGTATCGGCACCCTGCTCGGCATCCTCGCCCGCCTGGCCGCACTCGGCGGTGCGCTGATCTCGCTCAGCCTGTGGCTGACCGTGAGCTGGGCCTCCGACCCGTACTACTACGGCAACGATCTCCCGTACATGTTTTTGTGGGTAGCGTTGGTGCTGGGCGGGGCACCTTACTTGTCACTGGATGCCCTGATCAGGCGCCGCCGCTACGGACGGGCTCGGCAGGGGTTCTGACGGCGGGCCAGGGCCTCAATCGGACAGGTGTCGGTACAGGGTGGCCCTGGAGACTTCCAGGGCCTTGGCGATGGCGCTGACACTCTCGCCCTTCGCCTTCCTGGCCTTGGCCACGGTGAGCAGATCATCGGTGATGACTGTGGGCCGTCCTCCGGTACGCCCTTGTGCCTTGGCTGCTTCCAGCCCGGCCTTGGTCCTGTCCTTGATGAGGGAGCGCTCGAACTCCGCCATGGCGGCGATGATCTGGAAGAACAGCCGACCATCCGCAGAGGTGGTGTCCACGGCACTGAGAGCCCCTGTCAGCACCTTGAAGCCGACGCCGCGGCCCCTCAGGCCGTCAACGATGCCCACAAGGTCGATGAGGGACCTGCCGAGCCTGTCGAGCTTTCAGACGGCGAGGGTGTCTCCTGCCCTCAGGTAGTCGAGTACGGCTGTCAGTTCAGGGCGGTCGATGTTCTTGCCTGATGCCTTGTCCTCGAAGATCCGAGAGCATCCGGCTTCGGTGAGCGCATCCCTCTGAAGTTGTGCCTCCTGGTCGTCGGTCGAGACTCGGGCGTAGCCGATGAGGTGACTGGTGGTGGTGTCCGTCGTCATGCCTCGACTGCCTCATAAGTCGTCTCAAAACTTCAACCTGTCTCAAGTGGTTGTGAGACGGGTTTTGAACACATCTAGGGGACTCTGCGGGTCCCGCTGTCCACCGTCTCGTAAACCAAGGCACCCTCAAGTGATCAACGCACCACCCGCGGATGATCATGTGACCGTGGAGGT
>NZ_JBHVYZ010000048.1:0-66534 GCF_042880295.1 Streptomyces sp. NPDC058307 | reverse complement strand
GGCCCGGCCCGGTTCCGCCCGCGGCGCACACCGCCCCCGGGCGCCGTACGGGTCAGGCGTCGCGGGGTACTGTCCCACTGGCGGCAGTACCTGGCGATCTCGCCCTTCTACCTGGTCTTCCTCGCCTTCTCGTTCTTCCCGGTCCTCTACTCGCTGTATCTGGCCTTCCAGCGCTGGGACGGCATCGGCACCATGCACTTCGTGGGCCTCCAGGAGTTCCGGTTCCTGTGGAAGGACCCCGTCTTCTGGCTGTCGATCCGCAACACCCTGGTGATCTGGGTCCTGTCCACCGTGCCCACGCTCGTCGGCGCCCTGGTCCTGGCGACGCTGCTGCACTCGGTGCGCCGGTTCAAGGGCTTCTACCGCATCGCCCTGTACGTGCCGAACGTGACCTCGATCGTCGCCGTGGCGATCTTCTTCGGCGCGGTCTTCAGCAACAACTTCGGCCTGGTCAACGCGATCCTGGACACGGTCGGCATCTCGCCGGTGCCGTGGCTGAGCGACCCGTGGCTGATCAAGCTGGTCATCGCGCTGCTGATGACGTGGATGTGGACCGGCTACAACATGATCATCTACCTGGCCGGGCTCCAGACCATCCCGAAGGAGATCTACGAGGCGGCCAAGCTGGACGGCGCCGGCGCCGTCCGCACCTTCTTCCAGATCACCATGCCGATCATGCGGCCCATCATCCTGTTCACCGTCATCATCTCGACCATCAACGGCCTGCAGAGCTTCAGCGAACCCCAGATCCTCTTCGCCAGCGAGGCCGCCAACCCCAGCCTCGGAGGTCCCGGCCAGGCGGGCCTGACCACGCTGCTGTACTTCTACCAGTCGGCCTTCGTCAACAACGACTACGGCTACGGCGCGGCCATCGTATGGGCCTTCTTCGTACTGATCATGGTGCTGGTCCTCGTCAACTGGCGCATCGTGCAACGAGGGAGGAAGCCATGACGGCAGCGGGTACGACGCCGAGAGCGACGGACACGAGACGGTCCCGGCGCCCCAGGGGCCTGAGCGCGCACGTCTTCCTGATCCTGGCGGTCCTGATCTCGGTCTTCCCGTTCGTGTGGACGATCATCATGGCGACCAACACCACCCAGGACATCTACAAGAGTCCGCCGAAGCTGTCCTTCGGCTCCCATCTGCTGGAGAACATCCGGCACATGCTCAAGACCATCGACTTCTTCGGGTCGATGCTCAACACCCTCGTCGTCGCGTCCGTCACCACCGTCCTGGTGCTGCTCGTCGACTCCCTGGCCGCCTTCGCCTTCGCCAAGTTCGACTTCCCCGGACGCAGGGTGCTCTTCGCCGCGCTGCTGGGGTTCATGATGCTGCCGTTGCAGCTGGGCATCCTCCCGCAGTTCATCCTGGTCTCCAAGATCGGCTGGGTCGGCACGCTCAGGGCACTCGCCCCGCCCGCCCTCGCCAACGCCTTCGGCATCTTCTGGCTGCGCCAGTACATCCAGAGCGGCGTACCCGACGAGCTCCTCGACGCCGCGCGCATCGACGGCGCCGGGTTCCTCCGCCAGTACTGGAACATCACGCTGCCCATGATCAAGCCCGGGCTGTCGTTCCTCGCCATCTACGCCTTCGTCAACGCCTGGAACGACTACATCTGGCCGCTCGTCGTCCTCACCAAGCCCGGCCACGTCACCCTCCAGGTGGCGCTCGCCCAGCTCAACGTCTCCCACAACACCGACTACAGCATGGTCATGGCCGGTGTGCTCATGGCCTCGGTCCCGATGCTCGTCGTCTTCTCGATCTTCGCCCGGGGCTTCATCGCGGGCGCGACGGAAGGGGCTGTGCAGGGCAGTTGAAGCCGTGGCCCCCCGGGCTGCGAGGAGGCGGCTCCCCGGTATCGACAAAGGTATGGAGAGAGGCGAGGAATGACGGATGCCGATCCGCCGGCGCCACTGGCGTCCGGTGAGCACGCTGAGGAGGGGAGGGCGGACGGCGTGAAGGTGAAGCGCGGCAAGGTGCTCGTGGTGGGCCTGGACGGGGTGCGCTTCGACCGGCTCACTCGCTCGCCATCATCCTCCACGGCCCCCGTGTTGCACGGGCTCATGACGACCGGCTCCTACGGCACCAGCCTGCTGCCCTACGGCGAGGTGGACGGCCAGGCGGAGGACGGGCCGTCGACCAGCATGGCCTACACCGACTCCGGACCCGGCTGGTCGAGCGTACTGACCGGAGTGTGGCCCGACCGCCACGGAGTGACCGGCAACGACTTCACCGGCGCCGACTACTCCCGCTACCCCGACTTCCTCAGCCGAGCCGTCACCGCCCGGCCCGGTCTGCGCGCCGCGGCCGTGGTGTCGTGGCCCGACCTGCTCCACCGCGGCACGCTGGGCTCCGCCATCGGACGGCGGATACTGCACGACGGTGAGGCGCAGGGCTACCTGGCCGCGGACCGCCTCGTCGCCGACACCGCCGAGCAATGGCTCAGTGACGGCGACCCGGACGTCGTGTTCGTGTACTTCGGCGCCGCCGACGAAGCCGGCCATGCCACCGGCGCCCTCAGCCCCGCCTACGATCACGCCCTCCTGGCCCAGGACGCCCACCTCGGGCGGCTGCTGGAGGCGATCGACTCCCGACGCTCCCACCCCGGCCGTGGTGACGAGCACTGGACAGTGCTCGTCACCACGGACCACGGCCACCTCGACAGCGGCGGCCACGGCGGCGACACCCGTGCCGAGCGGGAGGTCTTCGTCATCCTCGCCGAGCCCGGCGTACCCGGCGCCGGCACCCTGCTCGACAGCCCGCGCCTGATCGACCTGGCACCGACCGTCCTGGACCGCCTCGGCGTTCCCGTCGACCCCGCCTGGGACCTGCAGGGCCGTATTCTGCCCGGGCCCTGTTAGGGGCGCTGATCGGGGGGAACCGACTCAGTCGACGTCGACCCGGCCGTCGTCCTCCTTGCCGTCCTTCCGCGAGTGCAACTGGAGCAGGCCGTTGCCGTTGCCGCTGCTCTCTGAAGGGCGGCGGCCGTCGGAGGAGTCCGGGCCGTTCAGGTTCTGCCGGACCGAGTCCAGGATCGTCAGGCCCTGGGACACCAGACCTGCGGCGATCTCGCCGAGACCGTCGGCGCCGTTGAGAACGTTGACGTTGGCGCCCGCGAGACCGCCGGCGGCCTCCTTCACGATCTGCGGGAGCTGGTCGATCAGCATCCGGTCGAGCGCGACCCGGTCGTAGGAGGCGGCCGCCTCGGCCTGGATCCGCATGCGCTGTGCCTCGGCGGCGGCGAGCACCCTGATCCGTTCGGCCTCGGCCTCGGCGGGCTTCACGATCTCGGCCACCAGCTGCTGCTGGCGCAGTTTCGCCTGGCGCAGGGCCAGGTCCGTCTGCGCGTCGAGGACCTCCTGCTGGGCGTGGGCCTGCGCCAGTGGTCCGGCCTGCGCGGCCTTGGCCTGCGCCCGTTCCACCTCGGCCGAGTACTCCGCCCTGACCACAGCGGTCTGCCGGGCGTACTCGGCCTGGTTACGGGCCGCCACCTGCTCCGCCTCGACCGAGGCCTGGGTGGCCTGGGCCTGGGCGATCTGGGCCTGCCGCTGGATGGCCGCCTTGTGCGGCGCGGACATGGCCTCGATGTAACCGACGTCGCCGTCGTCGATCGACTGGATCTGCAGCGAGTCCACGATCAGGCCGATCTTCGCCATCTCGGTCTTCGAGGTGTCCAGGACCTCGGCGGCGAGCTTCTGCCGCTCGGTGACGATCTCCTCGACCGTCATCGAGCCGATGATGGCCCGCAGGTGACCGGCGAAGATCCGCCCGGTCAGCACCGACATCTGGTCCTGGTCGGAGAGGAACCGCTGCCCCGCGTTGATGATGCTCTCGTGGTCGTTGCCGACCTTGAACGCGATGACGGCGCGGACGTGCAGCGAGATGCCCTGCCGGGTCACACAGGTCTCGGTGACCTCGGCCTCGCACATCGACAGGGTAAGGAAACGGGTCTTTCGGAAGATCGGGAGCACGAACTTGCCGTGCCCCGTCACCACTCGGAACGGCGCGCCCCCCAGTCCCCGCCGGCCCCCCGAGATCAGCATTGCCTCGTCGGGCGCGGGAACGCGGTAACCGAACATTCTCTACTACTCCTCAATCGGCGCCGGCAGGGTCGCCGCCGAGCGCGTCCAATGGATCCGCCCACTCGATGACGCCGACCTCGCGACATCCACGCGACTCGATCACGAGCACGGTCGCCCCGGTGGGCAGGGGATCCTCGGACCAGGCGAGGAAGGTTTCGGAGCCGCCTCTGACGCGCACGAGGATCTCGCCGGGACCCGCGGATCCGCGCGTCCCGATGAGTACTGTCCCCGTGCAGCCGATCACGGCCTCGTCCTGCGGCATCACGGCCGTCCTCCATCGTCTGGCCCCAGGATTCAGACGATAGACCCCCGAGGGCCGGGGGCCCAACGGGCATGACGATCTGGCTCGCCACGCTCCGCTTGCCCGGCTCCGAGGCGGTCCACTCGCTGACAGCCGGCACGGCCCCCGACGCGGTCCACATCAGCAGCCGACCCAGCCTCCGAGGCGGTCCACCGCCGGCAGTCGGCACAGCCCCCGACGCGGTCCACCGCCGCAGCCCGCCCAGCCACCAGCCGGGGTCCACCGTCGTAGCCCGCCCGGCCACGAGCCGGAGGCCACCGCCGGCAGCCGACACAGCCGCTAGCCGGGGTCCACCGTCGTAGCCGCCCGGCCCCCGGACGCGGTCCACCCCCGGCAGCCCGCACAGCCCCCGACCGGGTCCTAACCCGCCGTGGCCCGCGGCTCGCGCGGCAGTCCCAGCACCTTTTCCGCGAGGATGTTCCGTTGCACCTGGGAGGTTCCCGCGTAGATCGTCCCGGAGCGGGCGATCAGGTACGTCGCCGACCAGGACGCCGAGGAGTTCGCTGCGCCGGGGTCGTCGGTGCGGTAGGTGCGCAGGGGCGCGCGGCCGACCGGCACCTGGCCGTGCAGGCCCATGATGTCCATCGCCAGGTCGGTGACCTCGGTGTGGTACTCGCTCCAGTACAGCTTGGCGATCGACGACTCGGGCCCGGGCTCGGCGCCCTTGAGCCAGCCGGTGAGGATGCGGTAGCCGAGATACCGCATGATCTCGACCTTGGACCAGCACCAGGCGATCCGCTGCCGGATCACCGGGTCCTGGTCCTTGCCGTACAGCCGTGCCAGCTCGACGAGGCGTTCCACCTCCGCCTTGAAGAGGATCGGGTTGGTCGCCGCCTCCTCCCCGCGCTCCACACCGAGCAGGCTCTGGGCGACGGTCCAGCCGTTGTCGACGCCGCCGACGACGAGATCCGCGCGGGTGCGGGCGCCGTTGAAGAAGACCTCGTTGAAGTGCAGCTGTCCGCTCATCATGCGGAACGGCCGCACCTCAATGCCGGCCTGGTCGAGCGGGACGAGCAGGAAGGAGATGCCGCGGTGCCTGGAGGCGTCCGGGTTCGTGCGGGCCAGGACGAAGATCCAGTCACAGTGATGGGCGCCGGAGGTCCACACTTTCTGGCCGTCGATCACCCACTCCTCGCCGTCCCGCACCGCACGCGTCCTCAGCGAGGCGAGGTCCGAGCCCGCGTCCGGCTCCGAGTACCCCTGGCACCAGGTGTCCTCGCCGCTGAGGATGCGGGGCAGGAAGTGGGCCTTCTGCTCGTCCGTGCCCCAGCGCAGCAGCGTGTTCGCCAGCATCTTCACGCCGAAGGTGTCCTGCGGCAGCCCGAACGGCACACCGGCAAGTGCCAGTTCCTCCATGAGCACCACCTGGTGGAGCTTGGTCAGGCCCCGGCCGCCGTACTCCTCCGGCCAGGTCAGCGAGAGGTAGCGCCGCTCGGCCAGCAGCCGGCGCCAGTCGCGGGCGAAGGCCCAGGCCGCCTCCTCGTCGAGGGCGCCGATGCCCTTCCAGCCCGACGGCAGCGTCTCGGAGAGGAACGCCCTGACCTCGCTGCGGAACGCTTCGGTCTCGGGGGGATAGCTGATGTCCACCTGCGTACTCTCCTCGTCCGGTCCCGTGCGCGCAGCACCGTCGCTGTATTGATTGTTTCAGCATAATAGGTTATCTATTTAAGAGGAATAGCGTCGAGCCAGGGCGGGCTGACATGGGACTGCTGGACGGCCGCAACGCGGTGATCACCGGCGGCGCACAGGGCATCGGCTTCGAGATCGCCGGAGTCCTCGGTGCCGAGGGGGCGTCCGTCGTCCTCGGCGACATCAACGAGGACGCGGCGGCGGAAGCCGCCGAACGCCTCGCCAAGAACGGCATCGCAGCCGCCTCGCTGCGCTGCGACGTCACCGACGAGGACGAGATGGCCGCTCTCGTCGCCCACTGCGCCGAGAGCTTCGGACCGGTCGGCGTCATGGTCAACAACGCCGGGATCACCCGGGACGCGACCCTGCGCAAGATGGCTCTCGCCGACTTCCGTGCCGTGGTCGACGTGCACCTGACCGGCGCCTGGAACGGCACCCGGTACGCCGCCGAGTCGATGCGCGCGCACGGTCAGGGCGGCAGCATCGTCAACATCTCCTCCATCGCCGGCAAGGTCGGCAACTTCGGGCAGACCAACTACAGCGCGGCCAAGGCCGGACTCGTCGGTCTCACCAAGGCCTCCGCCAAGGAACTCGCCCGGGCCGGAATCCGCGTCAACGCGGTCCAGCCCGGCCTGATCCGTACCGCCATGACCGAGGCCATGCCTCCGGCCGCCTGGGACGCGAAGCTCGCGGAGATCCCCATGGGACGTGCCGGAGAGCCCGCCGAGGTCGCCCAGGTCGTGCTCTTCCTCGCCTCCGACCTGGCGAGCTACGTCACCGGAGCCGTGGTCGAAGTGACCGGCGGCCGGTACATGTGACCCCTCATGAAAGGCAGTGCTGATGCCCGCCCTCCTGCGTGACGCGGTGATCTGCGAGCCCCTGCGTACCCCCGTCGGCGGCTACGGCGGCGTCTTCCGCGACGTGACGGCGGCCGAGCTCGCCGCCACGGTCGTACGCGCCGTGCTGGAACGTACCGGCATACCCCCCGCAGCCGTGGACGACGTCCTGCTGGGCCAGTGCTATCCCAACGGCGAGGCCCCGGCCATCGGCCGCGTGGCCGCCCTGGACGCCGGTCTGCCCGTGGAGGTGCCGGGACTGCAGATCGACCGCCGCTGCGGCTCGGGACTGCAGGCGATCATCACCGCGGCGATGCAGGTGCAGACCGGCGCGAGCGACCTCGTGCTGGCGGGCGGTGTCGAGTCCATGAGCCAGGCGGAGTTCTACACGACCGGTGTGCGGTGGGGCGTACGCGGCGCGGGCACCACCCTGCACGACCGGCTGGCGCGCGGGCGCGTCACGTCCGGCGGGGTCAACCACCCCGTCCCCGGCGGGATGTTGGAGACCGCCGAGAACCTCCGGCGCGAGTACGCCATCCCCCGCGAGGAGCAGGACGAACTCGCCCTGCGCTCCCACGAGAAGGCCGTCGCGGCCCAGCGGGAGGGCCGGTTCACGAATGAGATCGTGCCGGTCACCGTGCGCGGCCGCAAGGGCGAGACGGTCGTCGACACCGACGAACACCCGCGCCCCGGCTCGTCGTTGGAGAAGCTCGCGTCGCTGCGCCCCGTGCTCGGCCGCCAGGACCCGGAGGCGACCGTCACGGCGGGCAACGCCAGCGGCCAGAACGACGGCGCCGCGCTGTGCGTCGTGACCCACCCCGAGCGCGCCGCCGAACTCGGCCTGCGACCGCTGGGCCGCCTGGTCTCCTGGGCCGTCGTCGGCGTACCGCCCGAGACGATGGGCATCGGCCCGGTACCCGCCACCGCCCGGGCGCTGGAGCGAGCCGGACTGAAGCTCGCCGACATCGACCTGATCGAACTCAACGAGGCCTTCGCCGCGCAGGTACTGGCCTGCACGCGTGAATGGGGCCTGACCGAGACCGACTTCGAGCGGTTCAACGTCAACGGCTCCGGCATCTCGCTGGGCCACCCCGTCGGCGCCACCGGCGGCCGCATCCTGGCCACCCTGCTGCGCGAACTCGACCGCCGTCAGGCCCGCTACGGCCTGGAGACCATGTGCCTCGGCGGGGGCCAGGGCCTGGCCGCGGTCTTCGAACGGCCCACCGACGCACACCACGTTCATGGAGGACGCTGACATGCCCGGACTGATCGCATACGGCGCCTACGTGCCGTACCACCGCCTCGCGAGGACGGATGTCGCAGCCGCCCTGGGCGGCAGGGGAGGCAAGGGAACCCGCGCGGTCGCGGGCTACGACGAGGACACCACGTCCATGGCTGTCGAGGCGGCCCGCGTCGCCCTGGACCGCGACGGGCTGCGCGCCCGCGTCAGCCAGCTCTTCCTCGCCACCGCCGCACCCGCCTACCTCGACAAGACCAACGCGACCGCCGTGCACGCCGCGCTCGGCCTCGACCCGCACGTGCTCGCCGCCGACATGGCCGGCTCCGTGCGCTCCGGCCTCGGCGCCCTGGTCACGGCCGCCCGCTCCCCGGTACCGACCCTGACGGTCCTGTCCGACCTGCGCACCGGCCTGCCCGGCGGCAGCGACGAGGTCGCGGGCGGCGACGGTGCGGCGGCGTTCGTCTTCGGCGGACACCGCAACGGGGCCCCGGTCATCGCGGAGCTGCTCGCCCACGACACGGTCAGCGACGAGATCCTCGACCGCTGGCGGCTGCCCGGCGCGCCCGTCTCCCGGGTCTGGGAGGAGCGCTTCGCCGAGGAGATCTACGTGTCCCTCGCGGACAAGGCGCTCACCGCGGCCCTCGACCACGCGGCGGTCGACATCGGCTCGATCGACCACTTCGTGGTCGCGGGCCTGCACGCACGCGCGTGCGCCGCGGTCCGGCGCACACCGGGGATCCGTCCCGAGGCGGTGACCGCGGACCTGGCCGGAGTGATCGGCAACGCCGGTACCGCCCAGCCGGGTCTGCTCCTCGCCGACGTTCTGGACCGGGCCCGACCGGGCGAGCTCATCGCCCTGCTGGTGCTCGGCGACGGCGCCGGGGTCCTCCTGCTGCGCACCACCGACGCACTCCCCGCACACCGAGCGGCCCGCCCGGTCGCCGAGCAGATCGCCCAGGGCAGCGCCCCGATGCCGTACGCCACGTATCTGTCCTGGCGCGGTTTCCTCGACCGCGAACCGCCCCGCCGGCCGGACCCCGAGCCGCCGTACGCGCCGCCCGCACACCGCCGCACCGCCTGGAAGTACGGCTTCGTTGCCTCCCGTTGCGAGAAGTGCGCCACCCGGCATCTGCCGCCGGACCGGGTGTGCACCTCCTGCCACAGCGTCGACGCCATGACCGACGAGCCCATGGCACACGTGCAGGGCACGGTCGCCACGTTCACCGTCGACCGGCTGGCCGCCACGCCGAGCCCGCCGATGCTCGTCGTGGTCGTCGACTACGACGGCGGCGGCCGGTTCCGCTGCCAGCTGACCGACGCCACCGAGGCCGACGCCGTCATAGGCGCCCGGGTCGAGATGACCTTCCGGCGCACAGTCACGGCGTCCGGCGTCCACAACTACTTCTGGAAGGCCCGGCCGGTACGGACGGGCGAGGCTGAGGAGACACGCTGATGGGCTCGCACGGAATCAGGGACCGGGTCGCGATCGTCGGCATGGGCTGCACGCCCTTCGGCGAGCACTGGACCCGCTCGGCGGACGACCTGCTGATCGACGCCGTCGGCGAGGCGGTCACCTCGGCCGGCATCACCCTCGACGACATCGACGCGTACTGGTTCGGCACCCAGGCGTCCGGCGTGTCCGGACTGACCCTGAGCCGGGCGCTCCACCTGCCCAACAAGCCGGTCACCCGCGTCGAGAACATGTGCGCCACCGGCTCCGAGGCCCTGCGCAACGCCTGCTACGCCGTCGCCTCCGGGGCGTACGACGTGGCGATGGCCGTCGGAGTGGAGAAGCTCAAGGACTCCGGCATGTCGGGGCTCTCCGGCACCGCCATCCCCGGCGCGGGCGACGACAGCCGCGGTGAGATCACCGCCCCCGCCAACTTCTCCCTCCTCGCTCCCGCCTACGCCGACAAGTACGGCCTGGGGGAGGAGGAGATGAAGGACGTCATCACCCGCATCGCCTGGAAGAACCACTACAACGGGGCCCGCAACCCCCGCGCCCAGTTCCGCAAGGAGGTACCGCCGGAGCGCATCAAGGCCGCCCCGATCGTCGCGGGCATGCTCGGCGTGTTCGACTGCTCCGGCGTCTCGGACGGCTCGGCGGCGGCGATCGTCGTGCGCGCCGAGGACGCCTACAAGTACACCGACAAGCCGATCTTCGTGAAGGCGCTGTCCTTCGTCGCCGGCCCGGCGGACGGGCTCCTCGACCCGGAGTACGACTTCACCACCTTCCCCGAGGTCGTCGCCTCCGCACGGGAGGCCTACCGGCAGGCGGGCATCACCGACCCGCGCACCGAGCTCGCGCTGGCCGAGGTCCACGACTGCTTCACGCCCACCGAACTGGTGCTGATGGAGGACCTGGGCTTCTCGGAGCGCGGTCAGGGCTGGAAGGACGTCACCAGCGGGGCGTTCGACCTGGACGGCTCGCTGCCGGTCAACCCGGACGGCGGCCTGAAGGCCTTCGGCCACCCCATCGGCGCCTCCGGCCTGCGCATGATGTTCGAGGCCTGGCTGCAACTGCGCGGCGAGGCACCGGCCGAGCGGGCCCTGAAGTCCGTGGCCGAGGGACGCTCACTCGCCCTGACCCACAACCTCGGCGGCGGACCCGGCGAGTGCGTCTCGTTCGTGTCGGTCGTCGGCAGCCAACTCACCGCACAACTCACCGAGTAGAAAAGGCGGTTCGCCATGACGCGACTCCAGGACAAGATCGCCGTCGTCACCGGGGCCGCGTCCGGCATCGGTGCGGCCACCGCACGCCGCCTGGCGGCCGAGGGCGCCCACACGGTGGTCGCCGACCTCAACCTCGACGGCGCCAAGGCGGTGACGGAGGAGATCCGTACTGCCGGGGGTTCCGCGACGGCGGTCGCGGTCGACCTCGGTGACGTGGAGAGCGTACGGGCCATGGTGGCCGCGGCGGTGGAGACGTACGGCGGTCTCGACGTCCTGCACAACAACGCGGCGGCCACCCATCTAGCCGCCCGTCAGGACCTCGCCGTCGTGGAGGCCGACCCGGCGGTCTGGGACGACACGATGCGCATCAACCTGCGCGGGACCATGGTCGCCATCCAGGCCGCCGTCCCGCACATGATCGAGCGCGGTGGCGGCTCCATCATCAACACCTCGTCCGGGGCAGGGCTTTCGGGCGACCTGCGCAACCCCGCGTACGGCGCTTCCAAGGCCGCGCTCATCAACCTCACGCAGTACGTCGCCACGCAGTACGGCAAGCAGGGTGTGCGCTGCAACGCCATCGCGCCGGGGTTCATCGTCACGCCGGCCAGCTCGGGTTCGGCGCACGGGGCGATCCGGGAGGCGATGCTGCGCCATCACCTCACCCCGCGCCTGGGGCGCCCGGAGGACGTCGCGTCGGCGGTCGTCTTCCTCGCCTCGGACGAGTCGGCCTTCATCACCGGGCACACGCTGCGAGTGGACGGCGGCCTGCTGTCCCATCAGCCGTATGTGGCGGATCTGCGCGACGCCTGACACGACCCCTGGTCCTGCCACCGGAGGCGCTGATACCAGCGCCTCCGGCTTTTGGCGTCCCCGTCACGCTCAGGCCAGCGTCTCCGGCTCCAGGTCGCCCAGGTAGGCCGCCCGTACCGCCGGATCGCGCCGGACCTCCTCGGGCGTACCGGCGCAGATCCGGCGGCCGAAGTCCAGGACGACGACCTGGTCGCAGACGCTCATCACCATGTCGACGTCGTGCTCGACGAGCAGCACGCCCATGCCCCAGTCCTCGGCGAGCCGCCGTACCAGGTGGGCCAGTTCCCGGGTCTCGTCGTCCGACAGGCCCGCCGCCGGTTCGTCGAGGAGCAGCACGGACGGTGAGGCGGCCACCGCGCGGGCGATGGCCAGCAGCCGGCGCTCGCCGTACGACAGGTCGCCCACCGGCCGGTCCAGGCTGTCCTGGAGGCCGAACTCCCGTACCGCGACGAGCACGTGGGCAGGCAGTGGACGGCTGCCGGGACGGATCAGGTCGGTGAGGTACGCCCACCGTTCGGGCCGGTCGCAGGCCGCGTACAGGTTGTCCAGGACGGTCATGTCCTCGAAGAGCTCCAGGGACTGGAAGGACCGGCTCAGACCGGCGGCGGCCCGCCGGTGGACCGGCAGCCGGGTCGCGTCCCGGTCACCGAGGCGCACACTGCCCGACGCGGCCCGGGTGAAGCCGGTGACCGCGTCGATGGCGGAGGTCTTGCCGGCGCCGTTGGGACCGATGAGCCCCACGACCTGGCCCGGCCCGACGTCCAGTGAGAGCCCGTCGACGGCGACGACACCGCCGTAGCGGACGGTGAGGTCCCGTACCTGGAGGGGGAGGGGGGCGGCACGGGTCACGGTCGCGGTGGCTGACGGCTCGTCCGTCGGGACGGTCGCCGGCCGCTGCGGGGGCAGCGTGCGCCCCTTCCCCGCCACCTGTTTGCCGAGCTCCTTGCCGATGCCGTCCTGGTTGCCCACCAGCGTCAGCACCAGGATGACTCCGCCGATCAGCGGCATCCAGTCGCTGAGGCCGGGCAGCACGAGGTCCCCGAACCGGGCGCCCACCGTGCCCGCGGCGAAGGTCGCGCCGAACAGCGGACCGACGAGGAAACCGACACCGCCGATGACCGCGAGGCCGAGCGCGGTGATGGAGTTGAAGCTCGCGAAGTCGGACAGGACGACCGAGGTCGAGCGGAAGCCGGTGAGCACTCCCGCGAGCGCGGCGATGGCCGCGGAGAGACCGAAGGCGTAGAGCTTGGCGGCGCGGACGTCGATGCCGAGGGCGGCGGCGGCCCGCTCGTTCGCCCGTACGGCGATCAGCCGGCGGCCGGTCCGGCTGCGCCGCACGTTGGCGACCACGAGCGTGGCGGCGACGAACAGCACGAGCACCACGGCGGCGTACCGCTGCGGATGGTCGACGCCGGAGATGCTGATGCCGAAGAGGGTCTGCTTGCCCACCGCGATGCCGTCGCTGCCGGGGGTGGTCGACAGGTCGGTGTTCTGGAAGACCATCGCCTCCAGGGTGGTGCCGAGGCCGAGCGTGATGATCGCGAGATTGACGCCGCGGGTGCGGACCGCGGGGAGCGCGAACAGCAGGCCGATCGGCACTGTGCCCAACACCCCGGCCAGCAGGGCGAGTTCGAAGGGCCATCCCCAGTCGGCCGCCGCGTGTCCGGCGAGGAAGGCACCGGTCCCGGCCAGGGCGTAGGCCGCGAGGGAGACCTGTCCCGCGTATCCGGTGACCACGACGATCGACAGGATGATCAGGGACAGCACCAGGGTGGTGGTGATCGCGTCGGCCCACAGCGGCGTCGCCAGGCTCACCAGCGACAGTCCGGCCACGACGGCGATCGCCAACGGCAGCGGGCGGACCTTCCCGGTGCCGAGACCCGGCAGCCGGTCCAGGAACGTGCCGCGCAGGGGCAGCGCCCGGCCGCGTGCGACCAGTACCAGGGCGATGAACAGGAAGGGGACCGAGGCGGCGAGCCCGGTGACGTCGGAGCCGAAGCGGGTCAGCTCGGACTGCACGACGCCGATGATCAGGCCGCCCGCCAGCGTGACGGGGAACGAGGAGAATTTGCCGACCAGGGCGGCGGCCAGGGCGCTGAGCAGGAGGGTGGTCAGTCCGGTCACCGACAGGCCGATGACCGGCACGATCAGGATGGCCGTCAGTCCTGCGAGCGCCGATCCCAACGCCCAGTTGCCGGTGGCGATCACGTCCGGGGACCAGCCCAGCGAGGCGGCCGCGGCCTCGTTCTCCGCGACCGCGCTGGTGCCCAGGCCGAACAGGGTGCGCTTGTAGAGGAGATGCAGGAGCACGGTTGCGGCGAGGGCGATACCGATCAGCCACATGCGGTCCTCGGAGACCGTCGCCCCGGCGATCGTGAGCAGCTTGGTGGGCAGCTTGCCCGGCACCAGCTCCAGGCCGTCGCCGTAGCGTTTGACGGCGATCGCGGTGAGCACGATGAAGACCGCCAGGGTGCCGACCAGGCGGGCCAGTGAGGACGCTCTGCGCAGCGGGCGGAGCACCAGCAGGTGGGTGAGCACGCCCAGCACGGCCGAGGTGAGCACGCCGCACGCGGTGGCGGGCCAGTACGACACGCCGTGCTGGGCGGCGAGCTCCCACTGGACATAGGCCCCGGCCATACCGATCGCGCCGTGCGCGAAGTTCAGGACGCCGGAGCCCCGGTAGACCAGCACGATGCCGTGCGCGGTGAGTGCGTAGAGGGCGCCGAGCCCGAGGCCGAGCAGCGCGAAACGCAGGACGTCGTCCATCGAGGAACCTCCCGAGGGCAGGGGCGAGACAGTGTATTCATTTAAATAATTGTGCCGAGAGTACTTCACTAACCACAAAACAGACCCCATGCTGTTCGCCATCTCGACGACGAGCACAGCGGAGGAACCATGAACCACTCACGCCGACGCAGAACCGCCGCAGCGAGCTGCCTCGCGGTCACCGGAGTCCTGCTCGCCGCCGGCTGCGGGGGAGAGGCGTCCGGCAGTTCGAAGGAACAGACCTCCACCCTGAAGGGCACACCGGTCAAGGTGATGGTCTGGACGCCGGAGGACACCCAGGGCAGCGCCCAGCCCGGGGTCCGGCTCACCGCCCAGGCCTACGAGAAGTGGATCAACGCCAACGGCGGCATCAAGGGTGCCCCGCTGAAGGTGCTCACCTGCAACGAGAAGAACAACCCCGACGAGGCCGAGAAGTGCGCCCAGCAGGCGGTCGCCGAGAAGGTGGTCGCGGTGGTGGGCTCGTACAGCCTCGCCGGTGATCGCTACATGCCCATCCTGCAGAAGGCCGGCATCCCGTACCTCGGCGGCACCGGCGTCTCGGCGGCCGAGTTCTCCAACCCGCTGTCGTTCCCCGTCAACGGCGGCACCCCGGTCGTGTTCGCGGCCCACGGCCGGCAGCTGGTGCAGAACGGCTGCAAGAAGATCTCCGGCGTGCGCTACGACGTGGCCGCCGCCGCCGTCGTCTCCCAGTTCCTCACCGTCGGCGCGGTCTCCGCCGGAGCGCCGGCGCCCAAGGACATCAAGGTGCCGCTCACCGCCACCGACCTCGCCCCGCAGGTCGCCGCCGCGACCAAGGGCAGCGACTGCGTGAGCGTCATCATGGGCACCGCCTCGGGGCTGTTCGTGAAGTCGTACGTGCAGTCGGGCGCCAAGACGAAGCTCGGCAGCGTCGTCGGCAACCTGACCCCGCAGCTCGCCGAGAGCACCGGCGGAGCCGGCAGTCCTCTGGAGGGCGCGGCGATCACCGGCTACTTCCCGCCGACCTCCGACGCCGCCTGGAAGGACTTCGTCGCCGCGACCAAGGGCGACAAGGACATCGACACCACCAACGGTGCCAACGAGACGACCTGGGTGGCCTTCAAGGTCTTCACCGAGGCCACCAAGACGCTCCCGACGATCACGGCGAAGGCCCTGGTGCAGGAGCTCGACACCGCCCCGGGCATCGACACGGGCGGACTGACCCCGCCGCTGAGCTGGAAGGCGTCCACGGCCCTGCCGATCAAGGGGCTGAACCGCATCCACAACACCACCGCCACCGAACTGACCATCCGCGACGGGAAGATCGAGTGGGCCAAGCCCGGATCGACCTTCGTCGACGTCCGCAAGGTCCTGACGGCCCTGCCGTCCAGCTGAGGAGCAGGCCCGTGCCCGACACCGACGCCCCCCTGATCGAAGCACGATCCCTGTCCGCCGGATACGGCAGCCAGCCCGTCGTCCGCGACCTCCACCTGGAGGTCCGGCCCGGCGAGGTCGTCGCCCTGCTCGGCCCCAACGGCGCGGGCAAGACGACGACCCTCCGGGCGCTCTCCGGCAGCCTCGCCCCCATGGGGGGCGAGGTGCGCTGGCTGGGCGAGCCCGGCCGGTCACCACTGCACCGCCGCGCCCGCCAGGGGCTGGCGTACGTCGGTGAGCGGGCGGTCTTCACCCGGCTCGACACCGCGGACAACCTGCGCGTGGGCAGGGTGAGGTCCCAGCAGGCGCTGGAACTCTTCCCCGAACTCGAAAAGCGCCTCACCACCGGCGCGGGCATGCTGTCGGGCGGCGAGCAGCAGATGCTCTCGCTGGCCCGCGCCCTGTGCCGCGCGCCGAAGCTGCTCCTCGCGGATGAACTCTCCCTAGGCCTCGCCCCGTTGGTGGTCGACCGTCTCCTGCGCGCGGTGCGCGAGGCGGCCGACCGCGGCCTCGGCGCGCTGCTGGTCGAACAGCACGTGCGCAAGGTGCTGGACATCGCCGACCGCGTGTACGTCCTGCACCGCGGCCGGGTCACCATGACCGGCACCCCGAAGGAACTGCGCGGCAACCTCGACGCGATCGAGTCGTCGTACCTCGCGCAGACCACGGCGGAAAAGACCACGTACGCAACCGATTGAGGTGAACGCTGTGCCAGGCGCACGCGAGCAGATCCGATCCCTCGTCCTTTCCGGCGACACCTTCGACCAACCCGCCGACCAGCTGAGGGAGTTGCAGCTGGAGGCCGCCCGGGAGACCTTCACCGCCCACCGGGAGCGCGTTCCGCTGCTGCGCACCCGGGCGGCGGAGACCGGCGTGGAGGAGGTCACCGGCCTCGACGACCTCGTGCCGCTGCTGTTCTCGCACACCAGCTACAAGTCGTACCCCGTCTCCCTCATCAGCGCGGGCCGCTGGGACCGGCTCCTGCGCTGGTACACGACCGTGTCCGCGGTCGAACCCGGCGACGTCGACATGGACGGCGTCCGCAACATCGACGAGTGGACCGACCGCATCACCGCCGCCGGCCACCGCCCGTACATCACCAGCGGCACCTCCGGAAAGGTCTCCTTCCTCAACTGCGACGCCAGTGACCTGAGTTTCCTGCACGACATCCTGGAGAACCTCACCTGCTGGCCCGACCCCCTGCCTCCGAAACCCACCCGCCGCGGCTATCTGCTGGCCCCCGCGAACGGCCCGATGCGCTCCATCGACGGCTTCCGCTGGCACGCGGACGTCTTCGCACAGCCCGGCGAGACCCGGCTGCTCACCGAGGACGCGATGCGGGTGTCCGAGCTGATGAGCAGCGCTCTGCTGCGCCGCCGGATCGCGGAGGGCGTCGCGACCCCGCAGGAGATCAGCTCCTTCGAGACCGTCTCCGAGTCTCGCGAGCAGGAACTCGGCGCGGCGATGACCGCGATCGTCGACGACATCGCCGCCCACCGCGACGAGCCGCTGCTGATCGCTGGCATGAACAACCAGCAGTTCACCCTCATCCAGGCCCTGCGCGCCCGCGGCGTCCCCGACGGCAGCCTGCACCCGGACACGCTGGTGCTCAGCGGCGGCGGCAACAAGGGCCGGGCCCTGCCCGACGACTACCAGCAGCAACTCACCGCCTTCTACGACGGTGTCCGCCGCGTCCGCAGCTACGGCATGACCGAACTCCAGGGCTCCTGCCTCGCCTGCGAGCAGGGCAACTACCACGTGCCGCCCTGGGTGATCCCCCTGGTGCTCGACGAGCCCGGCGAGAGGCTCCTGAACCCCGAACAGGGCGTGGTGGAGGGACGGTTCGCGTTCCTCGACATCTCCCTGGAGGGCCGCTGGGGCGGGCTGATCAGCGGCGACCGGGTCTCCGTGGACTTCTCGCCGTGCGCCTGCGGCCGTCCGGGACCGGCGGTCCTGCCCGACATCCGGCGCTACGGCGACCTCGGCGGTGACGACAAGATCACCTGCGCGGCGACACTCGACTCCTATGTGCGGGGGATGATCCACTGATGAGCAGTACGGCACTCGACGACACCACGGCCGTCGTCCACATGGTCAGGGGCGAGGTCGACAACAGCGCCCCTGTCGACCTCGGCCGGTTCACCGCGCCGGCCCTCGACCTGGACCGCCTCGTGTGGCCGCGCTCCGAACCGGGGCCGGCATTCGATGTGCCCGTCGCGGAGATCGTGGACCTGCTGGTGGAGACCGGTGAGGCCCTCAAGGCGGACCGTGCGGGCCTGCTCGCCGAGGCCCTGGAGCGGATGGCCCCCGTGAGCCCGCTGCCCGCGGAGGTGCTGGAACGCGCCTACGCCGTGCTGTGGCGCAGCTTCCAACCCCCTGGCCTGTACGCCCAGATCGACCACGAACTCGGCGGCGCGGACGTGCTCGACGGCTGGCGCGAGGTACGCCTGCCCGACGACCGGATCGCGGCCACCCGGGCCTTCCCGCCCCGCCTGGTGCACATCATCGCCGGCAACGCACCCGGAGTCGCGGCGATGTCCGTCGTGCGCGGCGCGCTCACCAAGGGCGTCAACCTGCTGAAGCTGCCCTCGAACGACCTGTTCACCGCGACGGCGATCCTGCGCACCATGGCCGCGGTCGCCCCAGGGCACCCGGTGGTGCGGTCGTTCTCCGCGGTGTACTGGCGCGGCGGCGACGAGACGGTGGAGAGCGTGCTGTTCCGCCCGCAGTTCTTCGACAAGCTGGTCGCCTGGGGCGGCGAGGCCACCATCCGCAGCGCGGTGAAGTACGTCGGCCCGGGCTTCGAGCTCGTCTCCTTCGACCCCAAGACCTCCATCTCCATGATCGGCCGCGAGGCGTTCGAGTCCGAGGAGAGCCTGGCCCGGGCGGCCGACGCGGGTGCCGCCGACGCCACGTTCTTCAACCAGCAGGCGTGCGTGGCCAGCCGCTTCCAGTTCGTCGAGGGCTCCTGGGACGACGCCGACCGCTACGCCGCCCTGCTGTGCGAACGCCTGGGCGTGGCAAGGGAGTTCAGCTCGGCAGGTGGTCCGAGGGTCACCGGGGAACTCCGCGAGGAGATCGACGTCCTGCGCTCCATGGACCCCGAGTACCGGGTGTGGGGCGGCTACGACGGCCGGGGCGTGGTCATCCGCTCACCGGAACCGGTGGACTTCCACCCCGACGGGAAGATCGTGAACGTGGTCCCGGTCGCCGCCCTGTCCGACGCCGTCGCCCACGCCGGCGTCGCCACGCAGACGGTCGGCGTCTACCCCGACACCCGCAAGGCGGAACTGCGTGACGCCCTCGCCTGCGCCGGGGTGCAGCGCGTGGTCTCCCTCGGCAGGGCGGGCGGCATGCCGCCGGGCCTTTCCCACGACGGTTTCTACCCGCTGCAACGGCTCATGCGGTGGGTGAACGACGAGTGACGGCTTGCGGCGCGGCGGCACCCCGCGTCCTGCCTGGGCCGTGAGACCGGCTGGCCGGACGTCCCCGGACAGCCGAAAGAACGCGGTCACCGGCGCCGGTCTGACCTTGCGCGGGGCGAAGAGCTGCGGATGACAGGGGGACGGACACCGTCAGGCGTCGATCCGGTGGCGATGACGCGCCCCAAACGCTCACGCCGGCCACCCCTGCCCCGGCAGTGGGCTTTCCGCCCGTCAGCCCACCGCCGGGCCTCGGTCCGGAGTTCGGGGTCGAGCCCCAGTCGGGGGCCGAATCGCCCGTCACCTGGGTGGCCACGACGCTCATGACCCGCCGCAGGACCGCCCCGCCGACCGAATCGAGCGCCATCCCGACTACCTGCCGCAGGCCGCCTGACCCGTCAGGGCGCCGATGCGACCTGCGCGTCGGCGTCCGGTAGCGAGGGACCTCGTTGGCAGGGTCCTGGTCGGCCCGCGACCTGTTGCCGCCGAGCCGTCACTGACCGGATCGACCGACACCCCGCCGACTGGACCGGCGCCCACACAACCGGCTCACTGCGACGGCCGGCGTCCGCTGCTCTCCCGTACCACCAGTTCCGTCGCCACCTCCACCCGCGTCGTCTCCGGCTGCTCCCCGGACAGCAGTCGCAGCACCATCCGGGCCGCGAGCGCCGTCATGTCGGCCAGGGGAGTGCGGACCGTCGTCAGGCGTGGGGTCACCCAGTCCGCGAACGGCAGGTCGTCGAAGCCGACCACGCTGACGTCGGCCGGGATGCGCAGGCCCAGTTCGGCGGCGGCCCGGTAGGTGCCCAGCGCCTGGTGGTCACTGCCGGCGAAGATCGCCGTCGGACGGTCGGGCAAGGCCAGGAGCTCCAGGGCGTGTTGGTGCGCGAGGTTGTGGGTGAAGTCGCCGTAGCGCACCAGCTCGGCGTCGAAGGGGAGACCGGCCTCCGCCAGCGCGGAGCGGTAGCCGTCGACCCGCGCCCGGGAGGTGAGCCGGCGTTCCGGACCGCTGATGATCGCGATGCGCCGGTGGCCCAGCTCGATGAGGTGGCGGGTCGCGGCCAGTCCGCCGGGCCAGTTGGTCGCACCCACCCACGGCGTGCCCGGCGCGGGCTCGTCGATCGGCATCACCAGCGCGAAGGGGATGCCGAGCCGGCTCAGCTCCTCGTGCTGCTCGGGCGTCAGTTCAGGCACCACGAGGATCGCGCCGCGCGTGGAGCGGGTGGCCAGCGAGTCCAGCCACTGACGGGCGCGTTTGGTCCGGCCGTGGGTGGAGGAGACGACCAGCCCCATGCCCGCGTCGTGCAGGACATCCTCCGCGCCCCGGATCAGCTCGACCGCCCAGGGGCTGTCGAGTTCGTTGATCACGAAGTCGATCAGCCCTCCGGGCGGGGCCGCGGTCGCCGCCGGGCGGTGTTTCGCCAGATAGCCGTGCTGCCCGAGCAGGCGCTGCACCTTGGCCCGCGTCTCCGCAGATACATCGGACCTGTCGTGCAGCACCTTGGAGACCGTGGACACCGAAACGCCTGCCTGGTCGGCGATTTCGGCAAGGGTGCGCCGTCTTGCCTCACCGGATCCTGTCCGAACCGTTGACGTCATCGGATGAATCTCCTACGTTGCCGGGGCGATCGAGCTTTGCGAAAACTATCGCAATCCTCGGTCCCGGAGTAAGGCTCCTCGGCGAAAAAGGTGGTCCTCGATGAAGAGATGGCGCGTGGCTTCCCTGGCCACGACCGCGGCTGCGGCTCTGGTGCTCTCCGGCTGCGGCGGCACCGGTGGCGGTGCCGGCGACGGTTCGGGCGGCGGCAAGGGCGAGTTACTGGTCTGGGTGGACAACACCCGGATGCCCGCGGCCCAGCAGTACAAGAAGGCCCACCCCGACGTGAAGCTGCGCATCGTCACCATCCCGCCCGACGCGGGCTACGTGCCCACGAAGATCTCCCTCGCCAACCGCACCAGGAGCGGCTGGCCCGACGTCGTCTTCCTGGCCAACCCGGCCGAGGCGGCGACCCTCGCGAGCGAGAAGTTCGGCTACGCGGCCCCGCTCGACGACCTCGTCCCCCAGTCCGTCCGCGACGGCTTCACCCCCGGTGCCCTGGACACCTGCACCTTCGGCGGCAGGACATACTGCCTGCGCAACGACATCGCCCCCACCGTCCTGTGGTACGACGCGACGCTGATGAAGCGCTACGGCTACCAGGTCCCCAGGACCTGGGCCGAGTACCAGCGGACCGGTCTCAAGGCGGCCGACGAGCACCCCGGCACCATCGTCGGAGCCGTCAACGGCAAGTACGGCGCCGGTATCTACTTCGGCAGCAGCGGCTGCGCCACCCGCGACACACTCAGCCTCACCAAGGTCCACATCGACCTGGGCCAGGCGAACTGCACCCGGGTCGCCGATCTGCTGCAGCCGCTCACCCGGAAGAAGGCCGTCACCACCGTCGTGCCCATCGACCCGGGCTTCGCCAAGTTCGGCGAGGGCGACAAGATCCTGATGCTGCCGGCCCCGGCCTGGTTCGGCGACTTCATGTTCGGCCCCGCCTTCAAGGTGCCCAAGGGGCGTATCGCCGCCGCCCCCATGCCCACCTGGCCCGGCGAGAACAAGCCCTACGCCGGACAGGTCGGCGGCGGCGCCTTCCTCGTCTCCGCGCACGCCGGCGAGCGCACCAAGGACGCCGCGGATCTCGTGCGCTGGATGACCACCGACGTCGGCCTCCAGGCGAAGCAGCCGACGTACCCCGCCTTCACGGCAGCCGCGACGAAGTGGGGCGAGGCCAAGTCGAAGGACCCGTACTACGCCTCCGACCCGATGCCCGCCCTCACCGCGGCCGCGAACGCACTGCGTCCCGGCTTCGGCGCGGTCCGCTTCGAGGCCGACTGGCAGAGCAGCTTCAACGACACGCTCGTCAAGGCGGTCGACTCGGGCGGCAACCTCCGCAACGCACTGGCGAGTTGGCAGGACAAGCTGGAGGCGGCGGCCAAGACCAGCGGGTACACGGTCGGATGAAAACGCTCACGACACCCCGCCCGCCCGCCGCCGCGGCCCCGGCGCCGGTGACACCCCGCCGCCGGCGCCGCCCCGCCCGCCGTGCCGCCGTCTGGATCCTCGTCGGCCCGTACACCGTGTTCCTCGTGGTCTTCGGGCTCGCACCCGCCGGATACGCCCTGTGGACCTCGTTCGTCGACAACGGCTCCTTCACCGGCGGGCACGACTGGGTGACCGTGTTCGAGGACTACCGGCTCGACGACGCGGCCACCAACGTGGCGACCTATCTGCTGCTCTGGCTGCCGATCCTCCTGCTGACCGTCCTGTCCCTGGCCTTCACCCTGCACGCCCGCCCCGGCCGCACGACGAGCGCGCTCCAACTCGTCTACTACCTGCCGGGCGCGGTGACCGGCTCGGCCGCCGCCCTGCTGTGGCTGTTCATGGTCAGCCCGGACAGCAGCCCGTTCTCACCCCTGCTCAAACTGCTGGACGTCCACAGCGCCACGGAAGCGCTGTCCGGCGGCAGCGTCATCGCCGTCCTCACCGTGATGGGCGTCGCGGTGCACGCCGGCGGCTGGATCGTGGTCCTGTACGGGGCACTCAACGCACTCCCCAAGGACGTCCTGGAGGCCGCGCAGGTCGACGGCGCCTCGGCCTGGCGCACCATGTGGCACATCAAACTGCCGATGGTCCGCACCTACGTCGCCTTTGTACTGATCTCCAGTTTCGCCTCCGGCAGCCAGGTGTTCGTCGAGCCGACCGTGCTGTCCACCGGCGCCCCCGGCCAGATCAGCCCCACCTGGTCCGTCAACCAGCTCGCCTACACCTACGCCACCCAGGACGGCGACTTCGGCAAGGCAGCCGCGCTGTCCCTGGCCATGCTCGCGGTCGGCGTACTGGCCGCCTGGATCGTGATCACCCGCACCCGTATGTACGCCACCGACTCCTCCGACTCCCGGTGAGTGAGGCATGACCGCACTGTCACGCGGCGCCCGCGCCCTGTTCCTGCTCGGCGCGGCCGTCTTCTTCGGACTGCCCCTGCTCTGGCTGCTCCTCGCACCCACCCGCACGGCCGACGACCTGACCACCGGCTCACCCCTCGGCTTCGGCTCGCTGGGCAACGTGGGTGACGCCTGGTCACACCTGACGTCGTACAACGACGGCCAGATCACCCTGTGGATCGGCAACTCGATCATCTATGCGGCGGCCAGCGTGGCCCTCTCGCTGTTGCTGTGCGTCCCCGCGGGCTACGCCCTCGCCAAGCACGACTTCGCCGGCCGCCGGGCCCTGCTCACCCTGTCGATCGTGACGATGATCCTGCCCCCGGCCGCGCTGGTGCTCCCGCTGTACCTGGAGATGTCGGCACTCGACCTCACCGGCACGGTCTGGTCGGTGATCCTTCCCCTGTCCTTCTACCCCTTCGGCGTCTACCTCGCCTTCCTCCACTTCCAGGCGAACCTGCCCGACAGCCTGCTGGACGCCGGGCGCGTCGACGGGGCGAGTGAGCTGCGGCTGTTCTGGTCGGTGGCGGTGCCGCTGGCCCGCCCCGCCATCGCGCTGATCGCCTTCTTCGGCTTCGTGCGCTGCTGGACCGACTTCTTCCTGCCCTTCGTGATGCTCTCCGACGACCGCACCTTCACCCTCCAGCTCGGCCTGATGTCCCTGCTGCAGTCCACCGGCGCGGTCAACAACTCCAGCGGCTTCGCGGACCTCGACATCCACCAGCCGGAGGCGGCCCTTGCCGGACTCGTGGCCTGCGCGCCACTGCTGATCGGTTTCGTCCTCGCCCAGCGCTTCCTGCGCACCGGGCTGCTGGCCGGGGCGGAGAAGGGCTGATGGAAGACGACGCACGCGCAGAACTCACCTCGCAGTTAAGCAACTTGATGAATCCCCTGGTGCCCCGCTTCAGCGCGGGCCGGGCGCGCGTACGGCTCGGTGTGAACACCGCGATCCACGACGACACGGCCGCCGAACTGGAGGCGTTCGCCCGGCCGCTGTGGGGACTGGCGCCCCTCGCGGCGGGCGGACAGGCCGTACCGCACGCCGAGTTGTGGGTCCGGGGGCTCGCCCACGGCAGCGATCCCGCGCACCCCGAGTACTGGGGCGAGCCCGTCGACCACGACCAGCGCATCGTCGAGATGGCCGCCATCGGCTTTGCCCTCGCCCTCGCCCCCGAGCAGTGGTGGGACCCGCTGACCGGCCCTGAACGTGACCGGCTCGCCCGCTGGCTGCTCAGCGCGCTGCCCCGGGAGACCACCGACAACAACTGGCTCTTCTTCCCGGTGCTGATCAGCCTCGGCCTCGACCGGGTGGGGGTGCCCTACGACCGCTCGCTGATCACCGCACGCCTCGACCGCCTGCAGACCTTCTGGCTCGGGGACGGCTGGTACGCGGACGGCCCCACCGAACGCCGCGACTACTACGTCCCGTGGGCCATGCACTTCTACGGCCTGCTCCACGACACGCTGACCGGCGGCGACCGCTTCAGGCACCGGGCGGCCCGGTTCGCCGGCGACTTCCGGCACTGGTTCGCCGACGACGGCGCCGCCGTCCCGTACGGCCGCAGCCTCACCTACCGCTGGGCGCAGGCCGCCTTCTGGGGCGCGCTGCCCTTCGCGGGCGTCGACGTACTGCCGTGGGGCGAGGTGAAGGGGTACCTGCTGCGGCATCTGCGCTGGTGGCAGGGGCGACCGGTGACCGGGCCCGACGGGCTGCTGTCCGTCGGGTACGGCTATCCGCAGCCCGCGCTGGCCGAGCAGTACAACGCGCCGGGCTCGCCCTACTGGTCGCTCAAGGCGTATCTGCCGCTCGCGCTGCCCGAACAGCACGCGTTCTGGACCGCGAAGGAGGATCCGGCACCCGCCGCCCTGCCCGCCGTCAGCGCCCAGCCGCACGCCGGGGCCGTACTGATGCGCACGCACGGCGACGTCACCCTTCTCGCCGGGCGCCAGCACCACCCGTGGGTACGCCATGGCGCCGAGAAGTACGCCAAGTTCGCGTACTCGACCCGCTTCGGCTTCAGCCTGCCGAACGGCACGCTCGGACTCGAACAGGGCGCGTACGACTCGATGCTGGCGCTGAGCGACGACGGCGGGGCGCACTACCGGGTCCGCGAGGAGCCGGCCGCGCACTACGTCAGCGGCGACACGGTCCTCAGCACCTGGCACCTGTGGCCCGACGTGGAGATCACCACCTGGCTGACGGCCGCCGCGCCCTGGCACGTGCGCACCCACCGCGTCCGCACCGCTCGCGCCCTGCACACCGCCGAGGGCGGCTTCGCCGTCGACCGGGACGCGGGCACGGACCGCGAGACCGGGCCGGGACACGCACGGGTGACGGCCCCCGCCGGACTCACCGGACTGCGAGACCTCGACGGCCGACGTGAGGGCGAGGTCATCGACTGCCTGCCCGGCACGAACGTCCTCGCACGACGCACCGCCCTGCCCGTACTCGTCGGCCGACTCCCGCCCGGCGAGCACTGGTTGAGGTGTGCCGTGCTCGGTGCCACTACCGGAAGCGAGGCCGAGACGGCATGGCGAGAACCCCCGCTCCTCACCCACCCGACGACCACCACACACACCCCGACCACCGCACATCCGACGACTGGAGACGGGACTTGAGACTCAGACATCTGTCCGTACTGGCCGCCGCGGCCGCGCTGCTGACCACCCCGGTGCAGGCGCAGGCGGCACAGTCCGGCCACACCTACTACGTCGCCCCCCGGGGCAACGACCACGCCCACGGCACGCAGGCAGGCCCTCTGCGTACCATCAGCGCCTGCCTCGACCTCGTCCGCCCCGGCGACACCTGCCTGATCCACAAGGGCACCTACCGCGAACAGTTGAACCCTCCCTCCGGCACCGAGGGCGCCCCGGTCACGATCGCCGCGTACGGCGACGGCCCGGTGACCGTCGACGGGACCGAGAAGGTGACCGGCTGGAAAGACGCGGGCGGCGGACTGATCGCCGCCGACACCGACCTGCCGCCCGACCCCGACTTCAACGCGGTGTTCCTGGACAACACCCGTGCGGCGGAAGGCCGTTGGCCCAACTCCGGGGCCGATCCGCTGAACGCGACCTGGGCTGAGGCCGACACCACCTCCACCGACCAGCACATCGACGACACCGACCTGCCCGACGCCGACTGGACCGGTGCCACCGTGCACCTGTGGGCGGGCTCCAACCCGTGGGCGCAGCAGACCGGCACGGCCACGGCCTCGGCACCCGGCAAGCTGGACTTCAAGGGCGGCAACTACCGCTGCACCCCGCTGTGCATGGGCAACCAGCCCTACCGCAACTACTACCTCGTCGGGTCGAAGGCCGCCCTGGACCAGCCGGGGGAGTGGTTCTACGACAGGACCGCGCACCGTCTCTACCTGGTGCCCCCGAAGGGCGGCATCGCCGGACACACGGTGACCGCCAAGCACCGGCTGTGGGGCGTCGACCTGAGCGACAGCTCGTACGTCACCGTGCGCGGCCTGAACCTGTGGGGCACCTCGTTGCGAACGGGCAAGTCCAGTACGGGAGTCGTGGTCGACCGACTGCACGCCACGTACATCTCCGAGTACTCCACCCTGCCCATGCCGCCGGACAGCGACCTCGCGATCGAGCCGGCCGAGGGGCACATCGTCGCCTCCCGCATCCTCGACTCCGGCGTCCAGATCCTCGGCACCGGCAACACCCTCAAGAACAGCGAGATCGCCCAGTCGGCCGGTGACGGCGTCCTGGTGCGCGGCAACGGCAACACGGTCACCAACAACTACATCCACGACGTCGGCTGGATGGGCAGCTACACCCCGGGTATCGAGGTCAACGGCAACGGCCAGACAATCACCCACAACACGATCCGGCGCACCGGACGCGCGGCCATCGACACCGCCTACCAGATCAACGGCACCGAATACCACGACAACCGCATCGCCTACAACGACATCTCCGAAGCGATGCGCACCTCCCGCGACGGTTCACCCTTCTACGTGTGCTGCTACCTGAACGGCACCGGAAGCTCCATCGACCACAACACCGCGCACGACTCCAGCGGCCAGAACGGCTACTACGTCGACAACTACTCCGGCCACTTCCGTCTCCACCACAACGTGGCCTGGAACACCGGCGCCCGCGGCGTCTACTTCAACGGCCACACCGGCCCCAGCATCGCCAACGAGGACCACAACTCCAGCTACGGCGTGGGCATCGGTACCGCCTCGTCCTCCCTCGGCGGCGCGACGGACGCGTCCGGCTCGTACTTCAGCAACATCATCGGACCCAAGCCGGTCACCGCGACACAGACCGGCAACCCGCTGCCGATCGTCCGCTCCAACCTGATCAGCGCCACCCCCGGCTACACGAACGCCGTCAACGGTGAGCTGTGGCTGACCCCCGGCTCACCCGCCATCGACGCCGGCGAGGTGGTCGACGGCATCACCACGGACACCCTGGGCATGGCCCCCGACAAGGGCGCCTACGAGTACGGCGCACCCATCTGGTCGACGGGCTGCGACCTGCCCGGCTGCCAGCAGCGAGTACGGCACGGCAACTGGAGTGCCACCGCGAGCGACGGAAGCAACGCCTCCGTCACCGTGGACGGCGACATCAACACCCGCTGGACGGGCACCGCCCCGCAGGCCGCCGGCCAGTCCCTGACCGTCGACCTCGGCGAGAGCAAGACCTTCGGCAGGCTCTCCCTCGACGCGGGCCGCGACACCGGCGGCCAGCAGCCGTACGGCTTCACGGTCTCCGTCAGCGGTGACGGCACGCACTGGGGCGAGCCGCTCGCCCGGGTCTCCGGCCGCTCCTTCACCCAGGACGCGGTGTTCTCCCGACAGACCACCGCCCGCTATGTACGGATCACCCTCACCGCGAGCGGACCCATGCCCTGGGTCGTCAACGACATCCGGCTGTACGGCGACGGGCCCGACGCCGCCTCGACGCTCCAGGCCGAAAAGGCCACGACCGTACACGGGGTGGGCCGCGGCACGGCGGCTACCGGAGTCCTCGGCTCCGGCGACTGGGTGGCCTTCCGCAAGGCCAACATCAGCGGAATGCAGCTCACCGCACGACTCAACTCCACCTGCGCGAAGGGCTGCTCGCTCCAACTGCGCCTGGACGCGCCCGACGGCCCACTGGCCGCATCGGTGCCCGCCACAGGCACGGGTGACTGGCAGGAGCAGACCGTGACCCTGAAGCGCGAGGTCACCGGCGCGCACGACCTCTACCTCGTGGCGAAGGGCACGGGCCGGATCGCCGCGCTCGACTGGCTGACGATCAGACCCTGACACGCGAGGGCAGAGCAGGGCCGGGCGACGGGACACGGAATCCCGCCGCCCGGCCCATCGCCGCGCCGCCCTCTCCGCCGCCCTGACAGTCGGTCACCCCATGAAGGGCGTGCGGTCTTCTGCGTCATCGGTCGGTGTGGCGGCACGCACTGCGGCCTGGACCCGTCGGTTGCTGGTCATGGTCGACGTTACGGCGGTCATGGTGAGCAGGAGGCCGGCGGCGGTGTAGAGCGGGGTGCGGATGTCGTAGGTGGTGGCCAGCCAACCGCCGAGGAAGGCGCCGAACGGGGCGGCGCACATGGCCAGCATGCGGGAGGTGGAGGCGACCCGGCCCATCAGATGGGCGGGGACGATCGACTGCCGCAGGGACAGGCCGAGCACCATGGTGGCGCCCATGCCCGCTCCGCAGACGGCGAGCGCCGGCCCGGCCACGTACGGGTTCGGGGCGGCGGCAAGACACAGGACGGCGAGTCCCTCTACGGCGGCCGTGCAGGTCAGTGCGGTGCCGGTGCCGAGTCGTCGGCCGAGGAAGGAGGCGATGCCCGCGCCGAGCAGACCACCGGCGGCCTCCGCGGTGAGGAGCAGGCCGAAGCCGAACGAGCCGATGCCGAGACGCTCGTGCGCGAACAGGGCGAGTACCGTCTCCACGGCGAGGAAGGCGATGTTCCCGATCGCCGGACGCAGCGCGAGCCCGAGCAGCAACTGGTCCCGGAACACGTACGAGGCGCCGGCCCGCGCCTGCCGCAGCAGCGACTCACGGGTGCCTCCGGTGGGCCGGGGCGTCGAGGGCAGCGACCGTACGAGCACCGCGGAGACAGCGAACGACACCGCGTCGGCGAGCAGCGGTACCGCCCGCCCGAGCGCGAGCAGAGCGCTGCCCGCAGGCGGCCCCGCGAAGCCGGACGCGGCGGTCTGGGTGCCGCGCAGGCGAGAGTTGGCGCGCTCCAGCAGCGCGGAATCACGGCCGAGCAGATCCGGCAGATAGGCGGTGGCGGCCGTGTCGAAGAAGAGTGCGCCGAGGCCGAGCAGGAAGGCGACGCACGCGAGCAGCGGAATGCTCAGCACGTCGAGCGCGGCCGCCCCCGCCGGTATCGCAAGCAGCACCGCACGCGCCGTATCCGCGACCCACATCGTGCGCCGCCGGTCCCAGCGGTCCACCAGCGCACCGCCGAGCACCCCGAACAGCAGCCACGGCAGCGTCCCGGTCGCCGTGACGACGGCGAGCGCCATCGGGTCCCGCGTCAACGTCAAGGCGAGCAGCGGCAGCGCGGCATGCGACACCCCGTCGCCGAGCGAGGACACGGTCTGCGCAGTCCACAGCCGCCCGAACCCGGTCGGCAACTTCCGCACGTCTGAGGTCACTTGACCTCCCCTTCGGCCTGCTCGCGCGGTGCCGGGTGGAACAGGGCGAACACCAATGACGCATCCGGCAGCGACGGATCCGACAGCTCCAGGTACTCGTCCGCCAGCGCCTGCAGTCGTGCCCCCAGCTGCGTGAACTGGTCCTCGGTGAGCCGCAGATGCGCCA
Source organism: Streptomyces sp. NPDC058307 (assembly GCF_042880295.1). NCBI lineage: Bacteria > Bacillati > Actinomycetota > Actinomycetes > Kitasatosporales > Streptomycetaceae > Streptomyces > Streptomyces sp. NPDC058307. Next base: position 36,574 of record NZ_JBHVYZ010000048.1, on the reverse strand, counting down.
TCCGTACGTGCCGCTCGCCCTCCACCGGCGCCGCCTCCAGGTCCGCCACCGCATGCCGCATCAGCACATCCGGCCCTCCCTGGCCCGGATCCGGCAGCACGATCGCCCGCGCGGCCATGGCGTAGTACCGCTCGGTGACCCCCCGGACCTTCCGCGTCCGCACCACCTTGACCAGACCGGCCCGCTCCAGCAGCCGCACGTGATAGCTGGAACTCCCCTTCGCGAGGCCCACTCGCTCGGCGATCTGCGTGATCGTCGCGGGCTCGAAGCGGAGCACGGCCATGATCCGGTGACGCGTGAGACTGGAAACGGCGCGGAGCTGGTCGTCGGTGGTGACGTGAAACGTCTCGGGAAGATCATCGGTAGGCATACGAGCAATGGTCAACGATTCTTGACCATTGGGCAAGAGGTTTTGGCCGGGCAGCGTCGGCCGGCCGCGTGGGCGCACAGTGCGCCTTTCCGTCCCGTGCCTGCCGGCGCGCGTACGCGATGTCTTCATCGTGGAAGAGGCCGAGGGCGCCGACGCCGATCCAGCCCGGAGGGAGACCGGTGAGACCCTCGCGGCGGGCGGCGGCCGCGTACGGGGAGACAGCGGGGCCCGCGCTGGCATCGCCGAGGTAGGACGACCAGCCGCACCGGTTGCTCTTGGGCGTCCAGACGAGCACCTTGAGGGCGTCCAGGTCGGTTCTCGGCGTAGTGCGGTCGTCCAGCAGGGGGTACAGGAGCAGCTGGAACGCCGCGCGGATCTCGGCCCGGCATGGGCGAGCAGCTTGAGGGCCGCGGCGATTCCGCCGCCCGCGCCGGCACCGCAGATCGCGATGCGGTCGATGTCGATGTGCAGGTCGCCCGCGCGCTCGCCCGGGCCACGGAGCGCGGCGTAGGCGCCCTCGGCCGCGGCGGGCACGGGACGGTCCGGCGCCGGTCGACAACGGACCGCGGCAACGGTGATGCCGAGCTCGCGGACGAAGGCGATGTTCGTACGGTCGTCCTGCGCGGGCGCGCCGAAGATCAGCGCGCCTCCGTGTGTCCGGAGCAGTGCCGGAGCCGCTGTCTTCAGGCCGGCCGGGCGGAAGACGCGCAGCGAGACGGGCGGTGCGTCCTTCGGCCCGGGCCCGGCGATCTCCTGGACCGTGACGTCCGGCCCGGATCGGTCGCGCGCCACTTCACGCGGCGCAAGTGGAATCGCCTGGCCACCGGGCGGGGGTCGGCAGTTGCGCTGCTCGGCGTCCAGGAATGCGAGGGCGTTGCGGATGCCCTGTTCGAGGAGTTGGTCGGCCAGCGGTCGGTCGGTCAGGGCGCGGGAGGGCTGCAGTGTGCATGCCGTTGGGCAGACGCTCTTGGGCTGCAAGCCGACGTCCTTCGGTGCGCGGAGCGGCGCGCAGGCTATCCGTGCCGTGCCGTGCCGACGACGGCGGCGGCGCGCGGCCTGTGTCCTTCTTCGGCCCCCCGAACCTTCGGCGGCGAACGCGTCTGGCCTACGGAGGGTGCGCCGCCTGCGACATCTTGGGTCCGGGATGTCCGTACAGGTCACTCAATGCTGGACCTGGTCGAAGAGGGCGAGGGCTTCGGTGGGGTCCGGGCTCACGAGGCGTTCCAGGCCGGCAGTCGTGATCTTCGCCCACCTGCCGGCCCGCGCCCACATCTGTTCCTCGAAGGCGCGGACGGCCTGGTCCAGATCTCCAGGACCGGAGGCGGCGGCGATGGACTCGGCGAGTTCGGCGCCTTCGAGCATCGCCAGGTTGGCGCCGGCCCCCAAGGGAGGCATGAGGTGGGCGGCGTCGCCCAGTAGCGTCACCCCGGGGACGTGCGTCCAGGTGTGGGACACGGGCAGCGCGTAGATGGGGCGGTGGATGAAGGCGGTGCCATGGCCAAGGAGGTCGAGGACGGGAGCGGCCCAGCCGTCGAACAACGCCAGCAGGCTCGATCGCACCGCTTCGACGTCGTCCAGGTCCAGGTTCGTGTGCCAGTCCACCGGCGCGCGGAATTTGGCGTACACCTTCACGTGGCCACCGCTGTTGCGCTGGGCGGTGAGACTTCGGTTCACGCCGTACGCAGCCACGGAACCGTCGCCGATCAGCCGGGCGAGGTCGGGGTGGCGGGTGTCGACGTCGTCGAGGGAGGTCTCGATCGAGGTGACACCGGTGTAGTGCGGCGTCACCGGCGAGACCGCCGGGCGGACCCGGGACCAGGCACCGTCCGCGCCGACGACAAGGTCGAACGCCTCCTGCCGCCCGTCCGCGAAGTGGATCACTACGCCATCCCCGGCCCCCGGCACCACCTGCGTCACACCCCGGCCCCACTGGACGTCGAGAGGGCCGAGCAGCAGGTCACGGAGTTGGCCGCGGTCGATCTCGGGATTGGCCCGGTCATAGGGACGGGGCCGCCAGTCACGCAGGACCGTTCCGTCCGTGTCCAGGATGCGCATGGCCTGCCCCTCGGGACGAGACAACGCCTGGAACTCCGTCAGCAGCCCCGCCTTGTCCATCGCGAGCTGCCCCAGCCCTTCATGCAGGTCCAGCGTGCCGCCCAGGGGGCGGGCGGCGGGGCCGGGGTCGCGTTCGAGGACGGTGACGGGGTGGTCGCGGCGGTGCAGGACGCGGGCGAAGGCAAGGCCGGCAGGGCCGCTCCCGACCACTGCAATGCGGTGTCTCATGTCGATACACTGTATTGCTCGGGTACACCGCATCGCAACGGTACGGTGTGAGTATGACTGTGTGGGACCGGCCGGAGCCGCTGCCTCGCCCCGTGCCCCTCGACCGGGAGCGGATCGTCGCCGCCGCCGTCGCGCTGGCCGACGAGGGCGGGCTGGAGGCGGTGTCCTTGCGCAAGGTCGCGGCCCGCCTGGATGCCGGTCCGATGCGGCTGTACAGATACATCTCCACCAAGGAGGAGCTGTTCGACCTCATGGTTGACGAGGTGCAGGCCGAGATCCTCCCCGAGGAGCAGCCGGGCGACTGGCGGGAGGCGCTGCGCACCCTCGCCCATCGCACCAGGCAGGCCGCTCTCCGTCATGAATGGCTGGCCGACCTGCTCGGCGGCCGCCCGGCCCTGGGTCCGAACGGCCTCGCCGTGACCGAGGCCACGCTGTCCGCCCTCGACGGCCTCACCGATGTCGACACCGTCATGCGTGCCGTGGAGACGGTCAGCGCCTACTTCATCGGCGCGATCAGACGCGAGATCGCGAACCTGCGGGCCGAGCGCACCACGGGCCTGTCCAAGCGTGACTGGCAGCGCGCCCACGGCCCGCGTGTGGCGAGCATGTTGGCCACGGGCCGCTTTCCGGCACTGGCCAAGGCTGTGTACGACGGCACGGACGTGGACGCCGAGACATCCTTCGCAACCGGCCTGGACTGGGTCCTCGACGCCGTGGCCACCAAACTCACCACGCCGCCGGCGTGACGCTTCGCTGTTGCCCGAGATGAAACCGGCTGCTGCCAACCCTCTGGCACCACCCGAGGACGTCCCATGCCGACCGTGAAAACACCGGTGGCACGGTCGCCGGTGCGTATACGGCCATGAGGACCAGAAGTACGGCACGGACGTGAGGGTGACGCCCGCAGCGGCCCGGCAGTGCTCCGACAGTCAGCACGTCAGGAATAGCCGAGCTCACAGATCTCCAAGAGGCCAACGACCTCCCCGCGCATGCTCATACGCAGGCTGGCACCGCCCTTGTGGCCGCCACGTGTGCCTGGCCCCGGGGCTGGCCCGTTTGGAAGCCGGGCAGCACCTGTGCGAGCCTTCTGCCACTCCTCCGGAAGGACTGACCCCGATGCTCGGCATGGTTGTCTGGGACGTCCGCTCTCGCACTTCGACGCGAGAGCGGTAACGGCCACCCGCCCCCACGCACACGCCTGTCCGATGGACGGGCGTGCGGTTCAGCCTGCTCCTCCTCGAAGTGCTCTTCGTGCCCCTGCACGTTCGACCACGAGGAGTACGTGGTGTCCACCATCCACTGGACCACATGCGGAACTCGACAGTCCGCCCGCTGGCATTCTGAGAACGCCGCCCCCCTTCCGCGGCGGACCGTCGTCGCCGACGACCGGATGAAGGCCAACGACGCCTACCGCCAGGCGTGTGAGGGAACGGCCCTGCTCTGGCAAGGCGACTTCCACAACGCCCGGCAACTGCTGCAGGCGATGGGCCGCCGCATCGACCGCAAAACGCCCAGCCCCAGCACTTGTCTGAGCGAGTCCTTCCACCTGCACCGACGCAGCAGCAGTCACCGTGCCCGTGTCCTCGGAAAGCTCCTGGTGCTGCTGGACGACAACTACGCTCTGGCGCTGCGCCGGGCTCCCGACGTCCGCCAGGCGTGTCTGGAAGCCTACGGCCCCGCGAAGGGACACACGGCGGTGTCTCTGCGGGAACTGCTGGGAGTGATCGGCGCTCACCAGTGGCGCTTGAACGGGGTCGACGTGCCTGCGCTCGGCACCCGTATCCACCCCCATTACGGCGTGTTCGCCCCGGTCAGAGGGGAGTACGTCGACCTGGTCGCCCGTACGCCTCTGCCACCGGCGGCCCTGCACAATGCCGGCACCAGTACGGCGTTCGATCTCGGCACGGGAACCGGTGTCCTCGCTGCGGTCCTCGCCCGCCGTGGAATCAACCGTGTAGTGGCCACCGACGTCAGCCCACGCGCCCTGGCCTGCGCCAGGGAGAACGCCCACCGGCTCGCGCTGACCGACCGTATCGAGGTGTCGGGGCCCGGCCTGTTCCCCGAAGGCCACGCCGACCTCGTCGTATGCAACCCGCCCTGGCTCCCGGCCCGTCCGACCAACCCCATCGAGCAAGGCGTCTACGACCCGGACAGCACCATGCTCCACGGCTTCCTCGCCGGACTGTCTGCGCACCTCCGGCCAGGTGGCGAGGGCTGGCTCATCCTCTCCGACCTGGCGGAGCACCTAGGTCTGCGGACACGTCAGCAACTGCTCGACGCTGTCCAGGAAGCAGGCCTCCGCCTTGTGGACAAGATCGACGCCAAGCCCCGGCACCGACGCTCCAGGGATGCCACCGACCCACTCCACGCGGCACGAAGCGCCGAAGTCACGTCCCTCTGGCGTCTGACAGCATGACCGGCACCCCGATCACGGCAACGGCGACCCGCAGCGGCTTCCGTCCAGCCGTCGCTTCGGGCGGAAGCCGCCCGAAGCGACAAGCCGTTGAGCTGGGCTGTACGGAATCCCAACTCACCTGATCATGTGTGCCTCAGGCGCAGAACGGAGTGTCCGGAAGGACGTTGTCCGGGTAATCGACGTAGTAACTGGCCATCCAGCCGCTGAAGTTGGGCAGGACGACATACACCCAGTACGGGTTCCCGCCCACGGTCTGGCTGCCGACCTTCTGACACCACGCCTCGAACGAGTCGCCCGGGTTCACCTGTCCTCGGACGTTCGGACAGTTGGCCACGGACGGCGAGTTGTTGCAGGCGGCGAAGTTGCCGTTGTTGTGGCGCACGTTCACGTTCGTGGCCCACGTGGTGAAGGCGCGTTTGATGGAGACATCACTGTCGCTTTTTCCCGTGACCGCGGGCCGGGAGCCAGACGGTTCGGTGGCGGCGGCCCCGGCAGGAGCTGTGGCGACCAGGCCGAGCCCGGCAGTCAGGGCGGCCGCGACCAGGGCGGAGTTGATTCTCATGGGATCCCCCGTTCCGGCCGGTGGCACCTCCACCGCAACCGGACGGGCCAATCGTGCTTGACTCTCCCTTTGCTTTACAGGTGCATGTCAGCCAGCTTGTGAGGGGCCAGAGGGAGCGTGCTGCTCGATGTCTCCCTTGCCGTTGTCGGATCCGTCACCACCCCACGGAAGCCGGTGAGCCGGGACCCATCCCGTGATCAGCGAGAGCGCGGGCGCCCGCGGTGGACCCGCAGTGCCGAATGGTCTTGCCGGCCGTCAGACGGTGCTGGTCGGAGGGGCCCACCGGCGGGTGCGGGGCACCGTGCCGGTGATGCCGTAGTCCTTCTTGAGTGTTTCGGGGATCGCGTAGTGCATGACGCGTCCACGCGTGAGGGAGGACAGTTCGAAGACCGTGGTGAGGTGGCCGAGGCGGTCCAGGGCCCAGGCGCCGAGCGGCGAGCGGTCCTCGATGGTCTCCAGGACGCCGAGGAGGTGGGGTACGGCCTTGACGGCGGTGTCCCACGAGGTGTGCGGCACGTGGAGCCAGTCGGCGCAGGTGTCGCCGATGAGGTGGCGGATGAGGGCGGAGACGATGGGGTCGAAGAAGGTGCCGGGTACCACCTCCTCGTAGAGGTCGATCAACTGCCGGGTCAGCTGGGCACCCTCCTCGGAGGGCCCCATGTGCCGCACCATGTACAGGTCGAGGAACCGGCGGGCGTCTTCGAGGGTTCGGGGTACGGCCTCCTGGTCGACGCCCAGCATGGCGCCGACGACGCGCCACGCGTAGTAGTACGCTTCCGCGCCCTCGGTGGACATGTGGATCCCGAGGCGGTGCAGGCTGTCCAGGACGAGCAGGGAGAAGAACATCTGCCCGCCGATCATGTCCTCCTGGCAGATCGGCGTTCCGTGGGCCGCGCTGTCCCAGTGGTTCTCGCGGGTGAGGTGGTGGCGGATGGCGGCGTGCAGGAGGCGGACCTTCTGGGCGGCGGGGATGAAGCGGCTGCCGGCCTCGAAGGCGTCGGGCTGCATCAGATGGACGGTGAACTGCCCGGTCTCCGCCATCCGTTTCGACGGGTACTTCAGACCGTGGCTGGCCGACAGCAGCTTCGCCACGTGCGGGACGAGGTAGCAGGCGGGCATGGCGGCGAAGGACAGCGCGGTGGAGATGTGCACGTTGTTGTCGATGAAGAAGAGCCGGGCCTTCTCCATCTGCGCCCAGTCCACCCAGGACGGCGGGGTGCGGGTGACTTCGAGGTACTCGCGTGCGACGTCGGGCAGACCGTCCGGCAGCGGAGCACCGGCGGTGGAGACATAACGCATCAGGGTGTTGAACTTGCCCACCTCCCCGCGTGCGAAGAGCTCGGCGACGGTGGCGTCGGCAAGCTCGTCCCCGGCCGGCCGCAGGGCGTCCAGTGATGCGTCGGTGTAGGCCATGGCAGGGTTTCTCGTCTTCCTCTGGAGGGTCCACGACAGGCGGGAGGGGCGGCTGCCCGGGGTGGCACAGGCCCGAGCCACCCCGGTGAGAGGGTCAGGAAAGGCGTACCGCCGCGGAACGGGCCAGCGCGGACAGTCCGTCGGCGGCGTGCGCCGGTAGATCCAGCTCGTGGAGGGCGCCGAGAGCCTCCTCGACCCGTGCCCTGATCATGTGCTCGATGCGGTCGGGCGCTTTGAGTCGGCGCATCACCTCGCGCACCGCCTCCAGCCCCTCCCCGTCCAGGTCGTGACGGCCCAGCAGCGAGTGCAGCACCCCGCGTTCCGCGTCGTCGGCGAGCCGCCATGTCTCCGCCAGCAGCGCCGTGGGCCGCCGGCCGCGCACATCGTCGGCATTGGCCTTGCCGGTGAGCTCGGGGTCTCCGAACAGCCCGAGGAGGTCGTCCCGGAGCTGGAACGCCTCGCCCAGCGGCAGCCCGTACAGGGAGTAGCCCTCGCGCAGCCGCACACCCGCGCCAGCCAGCGCACCACCGATCAACAGCGGCTGTTCGACGGTGTACTTGGCGGTCTTGTACCGGATCACCTTCAGCGACGCCTCGGTGTCAGGACCGGCACCGGTGCGCAGGATCTCCAGGCACTCGCCCGCGATCAGCTCACGCGCCATCACCGCCCACAACGGGCGGGCCCGGACGAGATACGCGGCGGGCACACCGCTGGTGGCGAACAGCTGCCCGGCCAGCGCCATCAGCAGGTCTCCCACCAGCATCGCCAGCGACCGTGCGGCGTCATCGGCGTCCGGACGAGCCCCTACGGCTCCGCGCAGGGCGACGTGCGCGGTGGGCCGCCCGTGCCGCAGCGGGCTGTCGTCGATGAGGTCGTCATGCACGACCGCGGCGGCATGCACCAGTTCCATCGAGGCTGCCGCCCGCACGAGCGCGTCGCTGTCCGGCTGTCCCACCGCCCGCCACCCCCAGTAGCAGAACGCCGCCCGCAGCCGTTTGCCGTCCGAGACCGCCGCCTCCAGCCCCTGGGCGACGACGCCGAGCATCGGGTCGACGGCCGCGAACTCATCGGCTTCCTGGGCGACGAACCGCCGCAGCACCTCGTCCACGCGGGCCTTGAACGAGGCCGGGTCCCACCGCTCATACGCCACCGGTGGCCCTCCGGGCCAGGGCGCGCCGGGCGAGGATCTCCAAATGGGCCGGCGGCACAGTCGCGTACCGGTCCAGCACCAGACGGCCACGCGCCTTGAGCTCGTCTTCCGCCGCCGCGGCCAGCTCGGTGGCGTCCGACCGGCGCAACAGCCCTCGCACCGTCCCCAGGGCCGAACCCACGGTGCTCACCGCCAGATCGGCCAGTCCGGCAGCCAGCAACAGTGCCTGACTGTCGCTGTTCGAGCCTCCGCGCCGTCCCGCTTCTCGCGTCACGTCTCCCCCTCATCCGCCGTGCAGCCCCTGGGCGCACCACCCCGCCTTTCCGAGGATCGCGTCCCACACGCTGCGACCGCGGAAGAACTCACGATCGAGTGATCCGCCCGCTCTGCAGTGCGGATCCGGGCCGGGGGGCGTCAGCAGGGAAGGCTGGGGGGTCCGCGACGCCGTCACCTGATGCGGCAGAGCCACCGACCGGTGTCCTGCCCTGAATCCGTCGTCAGGGTCCGAGGTCTTGCGGCGGGGACGCGGGGGCCGCACCGGCCGGTGTCGTGCTGCCGGCGTCCGCAGGGGATGCGTTCCCGGCAGTCTCGGAGGGAGGAAAGAGCCAGCTTTCGAAGGCGTCCAGGGCGAAGAGGACGGCCATCATCAGGAGAGGCAGTGCGAGCGCGAGCACGATCACAGGACCTCCCTTGGGCTGTCGGCCCGGGGCCGGGGGAGTGACCGGACTTCAGGATGCGGCCGAATGGCCGATGCCGCACGTCGGCCTCCACCCGGCCACCGGAGGGACAGCGGCGTCCGGTGCACAGCGCAGCCGAGAGGAGCCCGCCTGCTGGGTATCTGCCGGTCGGAATCGCCGCTCCACGCACCTGGCGCTTCCCCGTTGCTCGCCGACACGCCGAGCCGGACTTCTCTCCCACCGCTCCACGGGCGCACGGGGAAATACCTCGCGAAGCCCCCTGGAGCGGTCCTGGAGAGCTGTGCGGGCGCATGGCGCCCTGGGCATGCGCCCGCTTGTGGAAGCCGGGCGTCAGCGAGGCAACAGGAGGCCGATCTGGCCCCGAATGTCCTGCACGATCTCATCGACGCTCAAGCCGATGTTCGCGCTCACCGCCAGGCTGAGGAACGTCACGGCGGACACGATGTGCGCCAGCGTCGCGGCATCGCCCTCTGTGACCTGCTCGTCTCGGCGCAGCACGGCGGCGATGGCCTCCTCGGTCTGTCCGACGATGGCGAGCGCTTCCCCGTGCCGTGGCTCCGCGGGGTCGCCGAAGACCACCTCGCGCATGTAGGTGCGTCCGTTGTCGATCTGGGCGCGGTTGCATTCAACGATCGGGCGGACGATCGCCAGCACCGCGTCCAGCACGCCTGGGACGGTCTCGGCAGCCGCCCGGCCCCGGTCGAGAGATGCGGCGTACTTGACGTTCTGCACAAGCAGGAGAAGTTCGCCCTTGGACTTTGCATACAGGAACAGCGTCCCGGTGCCGATATCAGCCTTGTCGGCGATCTGCTGGGTCGTCACCTCATCGACACCGCGTTCGGCGAACAGTTCGCTGGCGGCGGCAATGATGCGGTCCAGTTTCTCCTGCTTGTTCCGCTCGCGCCGTCCTGCTGGCTGGGAGGCGGGAGACATGGCGGTGTCCTCCGGGAATAGATTCTGACCATACTCAGTTTTGACTGCAGTCACTAACGTGTCGGCTCGAAAGTGGCTTCGCTCATGCTCCCACAGCCAGGAGCGGAGCCATGGCTCCATCCCTGCGAAGCGGCGGCGCCGGCCGCCACTCCTACCCCCTGGAAAGGAACCCCAATGCCCTCCCTCAACGGAGCAGTCGTCCTGATCACCGGAGCGAACGGCGGCCTCGGAACCCACTTCGTCCACGAGGCCCTGGCTCGCGGGGCCGCCAAGGTCTACGCCACCGCCCGTTCCCCCCGCACCTGGGACGACGAACGTATCGTCCCCCTGGCGCTCGATGTCACCGCTCCCACCTCGATCGACGCAGCCGTCGCCGCCGCGCCGGATGTCACCATGCTCATCAACAACGCGGGCGCGATCCCGCCGAGCGCGAGCCTGTTCGACATCACCGAGGCGGACATCCGGGCGAACATGGAGACGAACTTCTTCGGCCCCGTCTTCCTCGCCCGCGCCTTCGCACCGATCCTGGCCGCCAAGCCGGAGTCGGCCCTCGTCGACGTGCACTCCGTCGCCAGCTGGTACGCCTTCGGCGGCGCCTACAGCGCGTCCAAGGCCGCTCTGTGGTCGGCCACCAACTCCTTGCGCATCGAGCTCGCGCCCAAGGGCGTCCACGTGACGGGGGTGCACATGGGCTACGTCGACACCCCCATGGCCGCGAACGCCGACGGCCCCAAGTTGCTGCCGGCAGAGCTGGTGACCACGGTCTACGACGCCGTCGAGGCCGGCGAGTACGAGGTGCTGGCCGACGAGTTGACCGTACAGGTCAAGTCGGCCCTGAGTGGTCCGGTAGAGGCGCTCTACCCGGACCTGCGCGGCACGAACGCCTGAGCTTGCCCTTCGGCCCCGACGTGGTCTCTTCACGCCGGGGCCGCGCTGTCCCTTAGTGGCCGGGCGGCGTCACCGCTTGCCCCGACGGTATGTATGGATCACCCCAGTGGTAGCGGAACCGTGCTGATCAACTATGGAGCGAGTTGCCGGGCCAGGTCGGGGATGTCGGTGGCGGTGGGGTCGACCGGGTCAGGCGCCGGCCGGGCCGGATGACCGGGGCCCCGTTCCAGCGGAAGGGCGATCTGCCGACGCGGACAAGGAGGATGAGCAGGGCGGTGCTGCCATTGGACAGGGTGGCGGCGATGTGGGTCTCGCGCAGCTCGGACAGACCGTCGCGGCTGCCGGGCCAGGGGCTCAGGCGGTGCCAGGCGTTGACGAGTTCGTCCCGGTCGGTGTCGGTGAACCCGGTCAGGCCGTGCTCGGTGACCACTTCGTCGAGCATCATCCGGTGCATTCTGTCCAGCGCCTGCCAGGGCACTTCCCCCGACACCACCCGTAGCAGTGTCGGCGGATACCGGCTGCGCCACGCGGTGGTGAGTCCCAGCCAATCGGCCTGCACCCCGACCCGGGTACCGACACGCTCGAATTCCCTCGCGATGCCGGTGCGCCAGTCGACCACGGTGCCGAAGACGTCGAAGACCACCGCGCCCACGGCAGCGCCGATCCATCAGCGATTTGCGGTAGTGACGGGTGGTCGCGCCATTGCTCTCCTCCTCTCCTCACCCGCACGGGTGCAATGCCGAACCAGGTGGGACCCCGACGGCAACGAGCATCGCCGCACTGTCCGACTGCTGTGTCGGCTGTCGTCGTGACGGGATGTCAGAGTTGCTGGTTGGCGACGCCGATGTAGTGCCCCAGGCGGTACTCGAAGTCGATGCCGGCCTGCTCGACGACGGCCTGTGTGCCCGCGGCGCGGACGAGGAACCCGGGGAGGCCGAGGGAGTGGGCGAACTCGCCGTAGGCGGCGACCAGATCCTCGTCCGGGGGCAGGGACGCCCGGTTGATCTGGGCTTTGGCGGAGGCGAGTGAGGTGCGGTCGAAGGAGGCGAGCCGGCCGACGATCGTGTCGACGAAGGCGTCGAGTTCGCTGTCGGGGAGGGCACGGGTGACCCAGCCCCAGCGTTCGGCGGTGTCGGCGTCGTAGTCGTCGCTGCTGAGGATGGCTTCCAGGGCGCGGTCGCGTCCGATGGCGCGGGGGAGGCGTTCGGTGCCGCCACCACCGGGGAGCAGTCCGCTGCCGACCTCGGGCTGCCCGAAGATCGCCTTCTCCCGGCTGGCATACCGCAGATCGAGGGCGAGGGCGAGCTCGTTCCCGCCACCGCGGGTGCGTCCGCGGATGGCCGCGATGGTGACGTAGGGCGCTTTGGAGAGTTGCAGGACCAGGTTCGTCCAGGCCGGCACCTCGTTCTTGTCCTCGGGGGCGGGGAAGTCGGCGGCGGCGGCCAGGTCGAAGTGGTTGTAGAAGAAGTCGGGGGTGCCGCTGTCGAACACCACGACCTGGATGTCCGGATCGGTGGCCAGCTTCTCGACGATCTCGGTGAGGCGAAGGACGGTCTCACCGACGATGAGGTTGACGGGAGGGTTGGCGAAGGTGATCTTCGCGACCTGGGGTGAGGTGCGCTCGTAGTGGATGGTGCTCTGCTCGCTCATGGTCTGGCTCCAGAGGTTGTGATGGATGTCGGTCGGCGACGGGGCGTCAGTGGGATGCAGGCATGGGGGAGCTGGCCAGCAGGTCCGGCTGCGGTCCTGCTCCTGGCCGTTGCGGCTCACTCCTGGTAGTGCGGGAGGATGTCGCCGTTCTTGACGTAGGTGAGGGCGGCGTCGACGTCGTAGGCGTGGATCGCGGAGACCAGTGGTGCCAGCTGCTCGGACAGGCTCTGGATCACGTTGCCCCTGAAGAAGGCGTCCCGTGCTGTGGTGTCGGTGAACCCGAGGACGAGGGAGGCGTGGAAGCGCTGGTCGTGAGGGTTGTCGTGGGCGACGTTCGGGGTGTCCCAGAGCTTTTGGATCCAGGGCAGGAACGTCTGTGTGCGCAGCTCCTTGAGCACTCCGGTGCCGGCGAGTGCGGGGACGAGCTGCTTCTTGACGAACTTCCGGAGCTCAGCTGCGCCGGCCCCGTCCCTGCGGCGCAGATAGACCAGGACGCGGGCGCCGACCTTCTCGTCCGCGCCTGCGACGTCGTACCAGCGGGACGAGTTCGGCGGACCGGCGTAGAGCAGGGTGCGGCGGAACACGTTGATCTCGTCCGCGTAGGCCAGCTTCGTCTGCTTGCGCCCCTGCGAGGGTCCGAGCGCCGATCGGAAGGTGACTTCCGCGACGCCGTCGATCTTGCGGTCGGCGGAGATCGAGGTCTCCACTCCGGCGGTCGCCGGCCACCGGCCCGGGTTGTGCTCGGCGAGGTGGATCTGGCGGTACTCCTCCAGGCCCGGGGTGGCGGAGATGATCCCCGAGTGCGGGCCCCTCCAGTGGTCCATGCCGGTCTGGCGGGGCTGATCGGTGCGCACCCACAGCAGGATCGAGGAGGTGAGGTGCTTCTTCACGTCCGGTTGCACGGCGACCGATGGCATGCTCATGGTGTTGCCTTTCTCTCCCTGGCCGGCTCTTCCTGCCAGGCGGTGGTCATCGCGCGAGGAACTCGACCGCGACCGGGGCGAACTCGTCGTGGTACTGGAAGATGCCGCCGTGACCGGAGTCGGGGTAGATGATCAGCTCGCTGCCCTTGATGCGCCGGTGCAGATCCTCGGAGAGGACCGTGGGAACCATGCGGTCGTTGTCGCCGTTGGCGATCAGCGTGGGATGAGTGATCTTCGACAGGTCGTCGGGGGTGGAGCGCCCCCACTTCTGGATCGCCTTCAGCTGCGTCTGGAACGACTTGGTCCTGATCTTCGCGTCGCGGTCGACGGTGCGCTCCTTGAGTCGGTTGACGAACGCGCGCGCGGCGGCCTTCCCGGTGGAGTTGCGGTTGAAGAACAGGAACTCCTTGGGGTCCGACCGGGTCAAGGTGGCGCGCAGGATGTCCCAGTACGTGATGCCGACGACCTTGTCGATGTCCTTGCCGCCCTTGGGCCCGGTGCCGGTGAGGACAAGCTTGCGGATGAGCTCGGGGTGCTTCACCACCAGGGCCTGGGCGACCATGCCGCCGAGGGAGAACGAGAAGACGTCGATCTTGTCGAACCCGAGCGCCTTGATGAAGGTGTAGGCGTCGTCGGCCATCGCCTCGACGCTGTCCGGCACCTGGCCGGTGGACGCCCCGACACCGCGGTTGTCGAAGGCGATGACGTGACGGCCCTTCGCGACCGGGTCGATGATGCGGGGGTCCCAGTTGTCCAGGGTCGCGGCGAGGTGGACGAAGAAGACGACGGGGATGCCGCCCTTGGGTCCCAGCTCGCGGTAGGCGTAGGTGACACCGCCGATGTTGACGGTGCGAGCCGGGGCAGCCGCGTAGGAGGTGATGACGGGTTCGTTCGGCGTGATGTTGGTGTTCATGGCAGCTGTCCTTGCTTGTTGTGTGTCGGTGCGGGGCTTGTTGTGCACGGGTGCCGTTCCGGCGCCCGTCGCGATCCGCGGGTGGGCTGTCGCCGGTGATGACTTGCCTTGCCCTGGGAGCCCACCTTGGGATGGGGGCCGCATCGCCTCCGGGGCCGGGTCAAAAACGGACTCTTTCCACGGCCTGGACGCATCAGGCCTTGGCGAAGCTGATCGCTGTCGGCGTGTATGGACAAGAAACCGTACATTTCGCCGCGCTTCTTCATCTACTTGTGGATCTTGCCGGTGAGCCTGCGACGGCCAGGCGTGTCGGCGGGTCCAGGCGGACTTCGTCGGCGAATGGGGCTGGGGGATCGGCGATCCCCGTGCCTTTACGGTCGGGTTTGAGCGCCCGCAGGTATGTCTCCAGATTCATTCCGCCGAGGTTGTCCGGCACCAGGTCGTACCCAGCCAGGGCGGTGCCGAGATGCTGGGCGGACTGGAACTGCCATCGCGCCGGCCTAGGGACGTTCGGCCTTGGAGACCTCTCCCTCCGGCAGCGGCTCCTTGTGCTTGATGGCCATGGACGCTCTCATGGGGCGACGCTCCTTACGTTTCATGCCGATTATCACTTTTAATCCCATATGGAGCGCACCGGAGCCTATGAAAACGCCGCCCGGAGGCCGCACCCCATCGAGCTGACCGGAGTACACTCAACTATGAGTGCACTCATATTTTTTGTCAAGGTGTGGAGGCTTCATGGGGCGGGGTCACAAACCGGTCGGACGTCGAGAGCGGGCCAAGAGGGACAAGCGCGAGCGCATCATGGCCGCAGCCGGCGAGCTGTTCGCGGAACACGGGGTCAGCGGGGTCACCACCCAGCAGATCGCCGATCGCGCCGATGTCGCGATCGGCACCCTCTTCCTTTACGCGTCCACGAAGGCGGAGCTGCTGATCATGGTGCAGAACGAGAAGTTCGCCGACGCCATCGACAGGGGCCTTACTGCCGCAAACGCCGCGATGGGGCAGGCGCTGCCAGAGCCGGTCGTCGCTCTCATCCGACCCGTAGTGGCGTGCATAAGGGAGCACGCCGAGAATGGCCGCACGTACTTGCACGAGCTGGTCTTCGGCGATCCGGCCGAACCCTACCGGCGGGCGGGGCTCGCTCTTTCCGCCCGCCTCGAGGACGGAATAACCGGACTGCTCACTGGCGGCGAATCCATTGATGCCGCCGACGCGGCGACGCTGGCGCGCGTGATCACCGCGATCATCCACATCAGCACGACTGCCACCGTGTACCTGCATAGCAGTGACGAAGCCGTCCTCGCCGACATCCGCGACCAGATTCGCGCCACGCTGCCACCCCTCCGCCGCGCCGCATGACCAACTCGTTCCCCGAGCGAACCATCGAAGACCACGCGCCACGGTCGCCGCCATGGCAAACGATCTCGGGATCCACGGGTGGAGAGCGTCACCGTGCGAGCAGGAACCTGAACTACGGTACGAGGGCAGGCAGTTGTGGACGGAGTCGGAGTCGCGGCGGGGGCGGTGTCCCACAGCAGTCATACCGTCAGAGCAGCAGGCCTGCCGAGCTCGCGGCCGCGATGACCTGACCCTGAGTCAGTCCCTCAGCGGCACCGTCGCCTACTCCTCACCTCGTACAAGCTGCACATGACCTCTCCGGGCCGCGGCCGTCGACTAGAACACCCTGCGCGAAGGCCAGGGAGGGAGGAACCGACGGCGCCGAGTGCGTCGAGGTGATCCCGCGTGCCAGCAGCGGCGCATGGGACACCTACGTCCTCGGCGACAGCCGGGACACGGATCCCGCCGCACCCTGCGTGCATGCCCATGTCCCGGCCGTCGACAAGCAGTTCGCCGACGGGAAGCTCACCGAGGGCTTCGAGAACCGCGGGTGATCGAAGCCGGCCAGTTCAAGGCGGAGGTCACGACGCCGGCCGCCGTCCCGCAGAAGGGCCGGCCCGACGGTATCGACGCGGCCTCGCACGTCACGGCCGACACATGACGGGCCTCGTCGCCGTCGAGCGCCGATCCCGGCGACTGTCTCCTCGACCGGTTCATCTCGGCTCGCGACGGGCGGAGCGCCCGAGTCAGGGGGAACTTCCCCGCCCACGCCGCACTGGCACGGCTGCCCGGGCGACGTTCCGACCGCGCTGGACGAGTTGCTCCGATTCGATTCCCCCGTCAGTACAGCCACCTAGCGGTTCACGGCGGAGGCGGTCACACTCGGTGGTCTCGACACCCCGCCCCGGACGCCGGTACTGGTCGCCCTCTGGCGCAGTCAACCGCGACCCCGCTGCTCATCTCAGCCTCGGCCACGACATCCACCTCTGTGTCGGCGCGCCCTTGGCCAAGGCCGAGGCGGAGATCGCCCTGCGAGCGGTAGTGACTCGGTTCCCCGGCATCCGCCTTGCCGTACCGCCTGACCGACTGCGCGGCGCACTCGACTCGTTCTATCTGCCGGTGTGTCCGCTGTCATCCCGTCGAACGGTCCCGGACGCATGACCTGTACCGGAGCGGGTGACGCCGCCGACGGGGCCGCCGTTTGCCGGTCCGGCAACTTCGCGTGCGAATCGGCACAGGCGCGCGCACCATCGACAACGCGCCCGAGCGGGACGGCGCGGCACAGCATTACGAGCAGCGGGAGGCATCCGGTGTCAGGACACCACGAGCACGGTCGAAGCGGCGAGCCCGATGAGCAGGCGGCCGCCGAGATGTTCGAGTCGGCGGCCTGGGACGAGCGGTACGCGGGACAGGAGCGGTTCTGGAGCGGTGAGCCCAATCCGCAGCTCGTCGTCACCGCCGGTGAGATCAACCCTGGCACGGCGCTGGACGTCGGCTGCGGCGAGGGGGGTGACGTGGTCTGGCTGGCCGGACAGGGCTGGCGGGTGACCGGCGCCGACTTCTCGGCCGAGGGCCTGGCCCGTGCCGCCCGCCACGCCGAGCAGGCCGGCGTGGCCGATCGGGTCGACTGGTGGCAGGTGGACGCCAGGACCTTCGATGCCGGCGGCCGCTCGTACGACCTTGTCACCACCCACTACCTGCACGCACCGGACGGCGGCATGGTCGACGTGACCCGCCGCCTCGCCGCAGCCGTCGCCCCCGGCGGCTTGCTCCTGGTGGTCGGGCATGCGCCGTCGCACGAGTTCACGCACCTGTCCGAGAGCCACCGCAAGGCGATGTTCCTGGCCGCGGAACTCCTTCCCGGCCTGCCGGACGACTTCGAGCCCGTCGTCGTGGACCAGCGCACCCGCACGCTCGAACGGGAGGCAGGGCCGGTCGAGGCCGAGGACTCGGTCCTGCTGGCCCGCCGCGCGGAGCGCTGAGCATCCCCTGCCCCGGAGGAGAAACAAAGGGCCGAGGTTTCCGGCAGTCCGGTTCAGCGGATCCGGATGGAGACCGCGTCGTAGCCGCTGTTCGTAGTGCGGGGTTGACGTGGACGCCGTCGCCGCCGTCGTTGGGTTTGCCTGTGTTGCCCTCGACGGTGGTGAGGGACGACCCGGGCAACGTCCGTACGATGCCGATGTGTTCGTTTGCCGCCGGTGAACTCGCTTCCGCCGTCCCGGTCGAAGGCCACGACCCACCTCGGCCAGACCCCGAGATCGTGGACACCGCCTGGCCGGTGCTCCTCGCCCTCGCGCCCGGCCTGATCCCCTGACTGTGGTTCCAGGCGATCAGCCACTTCTTGACCCCGCAGAAATTCGAAGGCCCCCTCACCCGGCACCGGGTGGGTGATCACGGCCGCCTCTTCCACCACGCCTGTGCCTGCGGCGTGACCGGCCGGGTCTTGGAGTACCAAGGCCGCGCCGACGGCAGGCCGAGGCCGGCAGGTCCAACGCCTGCCGAGTGCGATGAACGCTGCGACATCCTCAACTCGAAGGGGGCGTTGTACGAGCCGTTCAGTCTCGATCACCTGACCGGCTTCTTGGGGTGGTGGATGAATCGGGCAGATCCGGCCCGGCGATGTAGCGGATGCGGCGGTCGGTGTGGTTCCGGTCGGTGATGTCGGTGCTGTCGACGTATTGGTCGATCGTGCCGACTGGTGGCAGTGCCCGGAGGGCGGGATCGCTGATCGTGTCGAGGAGGGCATCGGTGAAACGGTGGGCGTCCAGGACCAGAAAGGGTCTGGTGTGGAAGTGGCGCACGTGCACGTCAAGAGGCTCGGTGAGCCCGAGGTCGTTGTGCAGGGCGGCGGCGAACTCATAGGCCGGCGACAGGTACTGCTCGCGCTGCTGCCAGCTTCGTGCCGATAACGCTTTCGCGAGCAGCGGGTTGAGCGTCGGGGCGCACGGCAGTGTGGTGAACGCGGTGCCCAGCCACTTGCTGTAGGGCGGATAGACCCGGTGCATCAGCAGGCACAGCTTCATCAGGTCGCGCACCTGCCGGGCGGTGACCACCGCTGAACCCAGGTCGTCACCGACCTCGCCGCAGCGCCCGACGAACGGTTCTTCCTGCGACAGGCGCATCCACTGGCAGGCCAGTGCGTAGCGCCACACGTCGTCGGGGTACCAGGTCAAAGTGGTGCGGTAGGAATTGAGCAGGCCGAGGCCGTCGTGGAAGACCGCACCGCCGGTCAGTTCCCGCAGCAGCTGCGTGGGGATCATCAGCCATGCGCGCGCCGACAACCCTCGGGCAGGGTCGGCGCCGAGCTGTTCGGTGAAGAAGGCCCGCAGAGCGTTGACGTGTAGCCAGTGCCGGGGCGGTGTGTCGTCGGGAAAGGAGAACCGGACCGGGTAGCCGTGGAACCGCGCCGGCAGCTGCCGGTCAAGATCTGCCTCCAGTTGCTGCGCGAGAGCCTGGAAGTCCTCGTCGGCGAGGAATACCTGCAGGCGTGGTCCCCAGGCGTGGTCGGTGGAGCGGACGGTGTCGAAACCCTGCACCTCCGAGCCGTAGCCGATCAGCGCCGCCGAGTACGGCACGCCCCGCAGCGCGGTGTCCAGGATCGGGGCGACAACCTGCCTGTAGAACAGCTGGGCCAGCTCGAGACCGGGGAGAAAGTGGCGCGTCATGCCCGCCACCGTGGCAGATTCACATGGACGGCAGCCAGGTGTTAATCGAGCGGCGCGATCAGCACACCGGCCGTCATGAGCGTGGTCCCCGCGCGGTGTCGTCTGCGCTCGCACGGCGAGTGGTCCAAAAGCATCCTCAGCTGCTACCTGGTCAGGACTCGGCGGATCGGCCCATGGCTGACAGAAGCTGTTCCGGCCCTGGCCGCACGTCCTGTGTGCGGGGCGCCAGGCCGCGTCCATGTCATCGAGGACGGCCCGTCACGGTCGGCGGTCGGTGAGGACTGGCGCCGCCCCGCTCGACGTCGTCCTGCTGGGCGCGCTGGTGCTGCAGCGGGAATCGGTCAAGAAGGCCTGACCGCGGATACGGCGGTGACGGTCACGGTGTCGTCGCACTCGGCGAACTGCCCGTCGTCCAGGGCCACCTGATGCGCCCCCGACCCCGACAGCCCGACGACCATCGTGGGATACACCACGGGTGCCGAACCGGACACGCAGTACCCGTCGGCCTCTCCCTGCACCTGCACGAACGTCAGCTTCACCCACGCCTTGCCGCCGGGGGCCACCGTCACCCGCGCCGCGGCTCCGGTCGGCTTGACGGTGAGCGGCACGTTCATCTCGGGAGAGCCGTTCCCGGCGCCGGCCACCGTGGGGTGTCCCTTGAGGACGCACGTCCGTCCGGACACGTTGGTGAACTCGACGACGGCCGCCCCGGTCCCCGTACCGGACGGCCGCACGGCGGCCTGACGGGCGGTCGCCTTCAGACTGCCCGCGGAACAGGTCGCCGCCGAACCGCCCGGTGCGGGTGCGGACGTCGGGGGTGCGGAGGCGGCGGGCGAGGAGGACGCCGGCCGGGAGGCGGAGGGCGTGGAGGAACCGGAGGCGGAGCTGCCGGGCTTCGGGGCGCCGGGCGTGGCGGAGGAGGCCGCTGAGCTGACGGCCCCGGACGGGGTCACGCCGCCGTCTCCGGTGTCCGAACCGCCCCCACCGGGCTGACATCCCGCCACCACCAGCGCCGCCGAAGCCACGACGACCGCCATCACCGAACCGCGCATTCCGTTCACGTACCGCATGCTGTCCCCCGAGTCCCAGTTGTCCGGAGCACGACTTTTCGCCGCCCTCGTCGAACCAGACAGCACCGTGGAGCCGGCAGTTCACCCGCACTCCGACCTGTGACTCTCCGGTGACGAAATCCGGTCACAATCACCGTGGAACGCCCCGGCAGACCGAGCGCCCGAGCCCCTGACGGCAGGCCCGCACCCGGCAGCGGTCCGAGCAGTACGCCGCCCACCTCGACCGCCCCACAAACACGACCTGTCACAAACTGGACACTCCGCTTGCGCACCTCGGTCGCGCGCAGTGAACGCAGCGCGCGGATCGCTGAGTCGAGGACCGATCACCCCACACCGAAGGACGAATGCGGATGGCCAGCCACCAGGAGGGTCCGCGCCACCACCACCCGTCGGCTCGTCGCCCGCGACCTGGCCGCCTACGCTGCGGCCGAGTAAGCCCTGCCGTCACGTGGACCGCCTGCCCGGGGCGCCACCATGATGCCCGGCGCGGCAGGTGGGCCGACGGGCTCCGCGTTGAGGCCCCACGACCGGTACCCCGCCCGGACGGCACCGCAAGAACTTGCGTGACCCGGCGACGGCTTCGTCGGCCTGGCCGCCGCTGGCACCGTCGACTCTCATCGCCCGGCCGCCAGGGAGGCCCTTCGCACAAGCGCGCACCGCGACCGGGCCGCTCCCAGCCGCCTTGGACATCACCGGACCGTGAAGTCCAGCTGCCCGACAGCCTCTGCGAGGGGGTTCACCGAACGTCGACGTAGTCGGTGACCCGGGCGCTTCTGAGGTAGTGGTCTCCGGTCTGGCGGCTGAGGGCGATGGCCCAGGTGCCGTCCTTTTCGGCGGTCACCATGCCGATGAGGTGACCATGTCTGTCGCTGTCCAGTTCGCAGACGTAGTGGTAGGTGGTGGAGCCGCGGGGTTTGAAGTAGAGGGTGGGGGAGCCGCCGCTGAGCGGCTTCCAGGTGGTGCCCTTCTTGTACTGGAGGGTGCCGCCGAAACTGATCGGCTGTGACTTGCGGATCGGGTCGGGATGGGCTCGGAAGCCGGTGATGCGGGTGGCGTAGCGGTAGAGGTGGACGGGCTTGGTGGTGCTGGTGCCCAGGTCGGGGTGGCCGTTGAAGCGGGCGCGCCAGTAGGCGTCGGTGTTCCGGGTGGTGAGGGTACGCGCGAACGTCTCGTCGAAGAGCGGTTTGTTGTGGCGGACGGGGACGGGGAGGGTGGCGGCATTCTTCCAGCCGCTCTTTCCGTCCTTGGAGTACTGCAGGGTGACGGTCGGCTTGGCGGGCCACTGCGCGCGCGGATCTTCGTAGTAGACGTACCCGGAGACATGCAAGGACGCGTCGTCGTTGAGGGAGGGGCTCATGTCGAGGTGGGTGGTGTAGGCGACGTGCAGGCTGAAGGGCTGGGTGGCGACCAGCTGGAAGGGCATGTAGTCGGTGCCGACGACGAGTTCGGCGCTCGGCGCGGGGTTCTCCGAGGAGACGTGCAGCGTGTATGCGCCCTGGCTGTCGGTGGTGGTCTGCCCGGCCACGACATTCCCGTGGGGGGCGTCGAGGCCGTGGAGGGCGACGTCGGTGTGCGGCAGCGGCTGCCAGCCGGAGGCGGTCTGGATCTCGGCGTGGCCGGTGATGGTTCCGGTGGCGCCCTGCTTCAGGTTCAGGGCGTGGGTGCTTGCCGAGAAGCGGACCGGCGCCTGAGTGGTGTGCAGGTACTGCTTGGACGTCGTCAGGTCGATCGCTCCCGGATAGGCGCTGGAGGCCTCGGGCGCGGCGGACAGTTCGATGGACGTCTGGGTGGGGACGAAGGCGGCGGTGAAGCGGCCGCCGGCCGTGGTGGTCGCGGTCACCCGGCCGCGCCCGGTCTCGATGTCGACGGGTATCGCGTCGGCCTGGGTGGTGGCGTCGGGGTGGCGGGGGTCCTCGGCGAGAACGGTCCCGCTGACGGAGACCTGCTGGTGGAGGTAGTCCGGCGTACCGGGGTTGGCGGTCAGGTCGGGGATCGTGACGATGGTCCGGTACTGCAGGTCGTACGGGGAGAGGGCGCCGGTGACGGTGGCGCCGGAGGCGTCCTGCAGGTCGACGGTCACCCGGTAGTCGCCGAGATCGGCCAGGTGGACCGGCGCCCGCCAGGTGCCTGACGTCGCGTCCTGTCCGGAGTACTGGGTGAAGTCCTCGGTCGATCCGGCCTCCCGTCCCCCGTCCGGTGCGTCCAGAGGAAAGAAGTGGGCCGTGATGCGGGTGAGAGGGTGGTCGGAGTGTGCGGTCACGAAGAGCGTGCCGGGCTGGCTGTACCAGCCGTCCGCGCCGACGAGGACGGGGCCGCCGGTAGTGCTGTCCGCCAGGGCGGGGGAGAGGCTCGTGAACAGGGTGGCGGACAGTGCGGTTGCCGTGGCTGCCGCCAAGAAGGTGCTGCGTCTCACGATGGTCCTCCAGAGAACCGTGCTCGAAGCGCGAGCAAGAGGGATCGAACAGAAAGGATGTGCCGGGTCGAGGACTGCGGGTTCCGCCGTTTATGAGTCGCTACGCAAGTCAGGTGATCGAGAACTGTAGTAGCGCGCCTGACAGGCAGGTACAGCGGTATGTCGCACGATCGTGCTGACGGCTGACGGCTGACGGCTGACGGCTGACGGCTGACGGCTGACGGCTCTTGAGGATCCGGAGGCGCGGGCCCGCGAAGCACTTTTATCTTGCGCGCTCGACCGGCGCTCAGCAGGGCGTCCCGGCCGAGCGCCCGAACTCACGCTCTCGATCAGGATGTCGCTCGTCTCGCTGTCGGCCTACTCGCCGTAGACACCCTGGGCGATTCGGCGGCCGATATGGAGTGGGCCGGTGAGGCTCCATGGGGTACAGCCGAAGCCCACGGAATGTGTTCTGTAGGGGTGGATCGGTGGGGTTATCGCCCAATGCTCCGGTGTCATCGGATCTCGCCTTCGTGCGATTCGTCCGTGCGATTCGTCGGTGGGTGTGAGCCCGGCGGCGGTGGCGACGGATCACACCGCGCTGGGACTCGGGTCCACGACCACCACCGACGTGGACGCCGCATTCTTCCGCGAACCGCCGGGAACGTTGAACTCCATGACGACTGGGGGAAGTTCTACTACTGCCTCACCGACGCCACCGGCAACGTCCTCGGCCTGGTCGACGACGTGGGCAAGCGCACCCACGCTACGCCTACGGTCTCACCGGCCTGCCCCGCGGCACGACCACCGAGGCCGTCCCGCAGCCGTACCGCTACGCCGGCACCTACCTCGACCCGACGGGCCTGTACAAGATGGGCGCCCGCTACTGCGACCCCCAGCTCGGCCGCTTCACCCAGCCCGACCCCTCGGCGCAGGAGAAGAACCCGTACCTGTACGCGGGCGGTGACTTCGTCAACGACAGTGACCCAACGGTCAGTTCAGACCGGAGTCATCACATAGGCGGCCACGGCCGACGGCCTGGTCGGCGCCGGAGTCGGCAGTGTCATAGGTGGTGGTGCCGCCATAGTCGGCAGCTGTGTGCTTGGAGGCGCCGAAGGACACTACGGGGCGGACACGTGGGCCGGGGCTCTTCCAGGCCCGCGGTTCTCCTGCACATACGCAGTAGGCGGTGATGGAACGCGCCGGAAGGACTCATCAATGGACGAGGCAGTAAGGGGAGTGCGAACCTTTTCTGCGGTTCTGATGATAGGAGGGATATGTGCGTGCATTGCAGGAACCGCTACAGGTGATGCTGTGCCGCTCATGCTCGGAGCGATCGCCGCAGTCAGCGGAGTGATTCTCGCAGTCTGCGCCTTCCTGGGACACAGGAAATCTCGATCCTGACACGACGAGAGAAGGCCGAGAGGCAAGGCCGGGGCTCGTTAGCCTCCGCCCCCTCTGCCCTGTCAACCTGCCCTGTCAACCCGGTTTGCTGCGGCTTCCACAGCCGGGGACTCCTCCTGCGCACCGGACGTGAACCCCGTGGAAGGCATTTGGTCGCTGTTACGGCGCGGACCGCCGGCCAACACCGCCTTCACCGACGACGAGCATCGCGAACGCACCCTGCGCCGGGGCCTGCGCCATATTCAGCTCCGGCCCGACCTCCTCGACGGCTGTCTCGCCGGCACCGGACTCACCCTCACCCACCACCCGACAACAATCCGGCGAGATCAGTAACTCCTGATCCACAGTCAGGAGCGGTGCCGTCGGGGAAAGCAGGGAGTGAGCGTTGAAGATCGCTGGGTATAGTGCAGGCGTTTTGCCCCGATGACCCCGTTGCCGAGGAGGCCGTCCATGGAACCCGTCACGCTGATCACCGGTGGCTCGACCGGAATCGGCGCCGCCACCGCCCGCGCCCTGATCGAGCAGGGCCACCGCGTGGCCGTCACCGGACGCGACGCGGGCAAGCTGGCCGCCTTCGCCACCACCGCGGGGGCGGGCGAGCGGCTGCTGACGATCACCGGCGACGCCGGCGAAGCGGATGACGTCGGCGCCGCCGTCCGCCATGTGCTGGACATCTGGGGCCGGCTGGACAACGTCATAGCCAACGCTGGTTTCTCCCTGCCCGGCAACCTGGAGACACACGCTCCTGAGGACATGCGCGCCATGATCCTCACCAACGTCCTGGGCCCCGCCCTGCTGATCCAGGAGACCCTGCCGCACCTGAGGACCTCCAAGGGCCGAATCGTGATCATCGGCTCGGTCGCCGGCGTCCGCCACACCCCCGGCAACCTCTACTCCGTCACCAAGTGGGCCGCCCACGCCCTCGCCGAGAACACCCGCCTCCTGGTCGGCCAGGACGGGGTCGGCGTCACCGTTGTCGCCCCCGGCGTCGTGGACACCCCCTTCTGGCACGCCCGCGGTGGCGCCCCCGAGGCAGCCGCCACGATGACCGCCGAGCAGATCGCCAACACCATTGTGTTCGCCGTCAACCAGCCCGCGGGCGTGGACATCAACCACATCACGGTACGGCCGACGGGGCAGGTTGGCTGAGTAGAGCTCCCAAGGGTTGACTTTGGCGAAGCGGCTCAAGGCAATGGGGCAGGCGAAGTACCAGTGTGACGGTGATCCGCGGACCAGCGGACCCGGTTGTGGGGCCACGGTGCACGAGAACGCCTTGGTCGAGCCGCTGCGGTGGCGTCGGCCGCGGAAAGTGTTCGTGAACTCCATGAGCGACATCGGTCATTACCCGAGTCCCCACGGCGTCTGTTGCCAGGACCTTCGCGACGGTGGCGCTGGCGCCGCAGCACCAGTTCCAGGTACTCACCAAGAGGCCCCGCGTCTGCGTCGTCTGCTGGCATCGCAGAAGTTCGTGGACGCGGTCTGGACCGAGATGGAAGGAGTCTCAGAGGACGATGCTGTTCCACTGGCCAGGCCCGTGCGCGAGGACGTGCGCAAGCGTGGGGCCAACTGGAGCGCCTTGAGTTTCCGGCTGCTTCCCGATGTCTGGACCGGCTTGTCGGTGGTGAGAGTGGCCCGCCTCACCGGCCGCTGGACTTGGCCCGGGTCCGTGACATTCGCGATCGGTGTGTCGGTCTTCAGGCGGCTCTGTTCTTCAAGCAGGTCGGCGGGCCGACCCCGAAGGCTGCAGGCCGCCTGCTCGATGGGCGGACCTGGGATGAGTATTTCGCCACGGCGGACGTGGTGGGTGCGTGGGGCTCTCGGAGTACGGGAACGCTGACAGTCCGCGTGCCCCACGGCATCATGCAGGTCGGCGGGAGTGACCATGACCCTGAGGCTCGCGGACGGCCTACTTGGCTTCGACTCGTCCGACCGGGTCGGGGCCGGACGACAGGGCCTCGCGTGCGGTCTGCCAGGCGTTGTCGCCGGGGTGGAGCTGGCTGCGGAGGTAGGCGGAGGTGAGGCGGCCGACGGCAGCGACCCGTTCGGGGCTCTCGTCCGTGGTCTCGGCGACGTCATATCCGGGGATTCCGCCGAGTGCGTGCCCCGCGCCGAACAGGGTGATCAGGACCTTGGGGCCCGGGGCGAGGACGTAGGGGTCGGCGTGCCAGTCGGGTCCCATGTCCGTGAAGTGCCGGGAGTCGTCCTCGTCGCCGGCGACGACCAGCGCGGGTGTGGTCATCGTGGAGAAGTCGATGGTCCGGAAGACCGGCAGCGCGTCGGCCATGGGCCCGTTGAGGACGTCGCCCCTGCCGGGCGCGGCGAGCAGCACGCCCGCCTTGATCCGGGGTTCGAGCAGGCTCACTTCCTCGCCGTCGTCCGTGACGCGGGCGCCGAGCAGGAGACTGGAGGTGAAGCCGCCGAAGGAGTGTCCGGCGACGGCGATCTTGGTGTGGTCGATCCGTCCGGCGAGCAGCGGTACGGCCTTCTCGATCTCGTCGAGCCGGTCGAGGATGTGGCTCATGTCCTCGGAGCGCGAGCGCCAGAAGAAGGGGGCTCCGGGGGCGTCGGCGACATGGTCGCTCAGTGTCCTGGAGGTGAGGTGGGTGGGCTGGATGACGACGAAGCCGTGGGCCGCCCAGAAGTTGGCGAGCGGTGCGTAGCCGTTGAGCGAGGACAGGTTGTTCGAGGGTCCCTGGCCGTGGGAGAGAAGGATGACGGGAAGGTCCTTGCCCGTCTCGGGCGCGGTGACCCGCACCTGGAGGTCCACGGGACGTCCGGGGATGGACAGCACCACCGGGCTGTAGGACAGGACCGGAGCCGACGAGCCCAGGGTGTCGGCGGTGGTGGTGGATGTGCTCATGATGCGCGGTTTCCTTGTCTGCGGGCCTTGTCGGCCACCGGTCCGTTTCGGAGGCGGCAGGACAAGGGAGGTAGGGGCGGGCACCCGCCGTTTTCGGCTAACCTGAAGTGGAGCGCCGCACCACTTAATATCCGGAACAACGCTCCGCTTTGTCAAGCGATGCCGGAAGGAAGAGCGTGATGCCCAGCGAGAGCCCCGCGAGGAAGATGCCGACCCGGAGCAAGCGGACCGACGCCCTGCGCAACCAGCAGACCGTGCTCACCGCCGCCGCCGAGGTGTTCGTCACCTCCGGGGTCGACGCGCCGATTCGTCAGATCGCCGCACGGGCAGGCGTCGGGATGGCCACGATCTACCGCCACTTCCCGACCCGGGCGGACCTCGTCACCGCCGTCTACCGCCATCAGATCGAGGCATGTGTCGAGGCCGGCCCGGAACTGCTTGCCACTTCGGAATCCCCGTTCGACGCACTGCGTCAGTGGATCGACCTCTTCGTCGACTTTCTGGCCACCAAGCACGGACTCGCCGACGCCCTGCAGTCCGACAGCGACCGCTTCGCCACGCTGCACGCCTACCTCATCGACCGCCTGGAGCCCGTGAGCGCCCAACTCCTCGACGCCGCGGTCGAGGCCGGCGACATCCGGCCCGGCATCCAGCCCTACGAACTGATGCGTGGCATCGGCAACCTCTGCATCGGGCGCGACGACGACCCTCGCTACGACCCCCGCCGCCTGATCGAACTACTCCTCCAGGGGCTGCGGCAACCTCGACCGGCCGCCCTGACCACCTGAGTGCCTACTCGGGCCGGTCCACCAGACACCATTGCTCGGCCGCCACACCGACAGGGCAGTCGTTGGTTGTTGCGGCACCAGGTTCTGTCTCCTTGGTCGGCCTCGTGTCCGGATGAGGATGGTGGCGAGGTGCAGAGCGGCCTTGTTCGAGGCGGTTGATGCACCGGTCCATGGACTGGCCGGCTGTTCAAGAGCTGGTTCGTGGAGCCGGCCGGCCGCAACTCCAAGAGGGGTCAGAGCAGTTGCTCGGGGGTGATGGGCAACTCGCGGATGCGCCGGCCCGTGGCGTTGAAGACGGCGTTGGAGATGGCCGGCGTGACACCGATGCTGACGATCTCGGCGAGTCCCTTCACGCCGATCGGGTCGGCTATGCGGTCCTCACCGTCCGCGAGGTAGATCGCCTTGATGTCGGGGATGTCGGCATGCGACGGAACGAGGTAGTCGGCGAGATTTGCGTTGACGATTCGGCCGTCGCGATGGTCGGTGATCGTGTGTTCGAGCAGGGCCGCACCCAGTCCGCCGATCATGGCGCCGAGTGCCTGGCTGTCGGCGAGCGCGGGACTGATGATACGGCCGGCGTCGTAGACGCCCAGCATGCGCCGGACCCGTACCAGACCGAGCCGGGAGTGCACGGCGACCTCCGCGAAGGTGGCCGCGTAGGCGTACAGGGAGTGCCGTGCGGGTCCTTCCGGCGGAGCCCACGAGCCGAGTACTTCGAGGTGGGTGGAGTTGTTGCGGGCCAGCAGGCGCTGGTACGTCTCCCCTCGCCCCGGGGCGTCTTTTACGTACAGCCGGCCGGCGCGCACCTCGACCTCGGCGGGGTCGGCCCCGTGCAGCGGAGAGCCTTCGTCTGTGACGGCGAGCGCGATGGCATTTTTCCGCAGCTTGTCGCAACCGTCCTGTACGGCGGATCCGACGCTCGCCATGGTCTGCGATCCGAAGTGTCCCGGGGCCGGTGGCAGGGTCGAGTCGCCGAGCCGAAAGGTCACCCTGCGCATGGTCAGGCCCAGGGCGTCGGCGGCGACCTGTGTCATGGAGGTGGCGGTGCCGGGCCCCATGTCGCTGGTCGCGGACTGGACGAGGGCGGTGCCGTCGGCATTCAGCCGCACGGAAGCCTGGGCCGCGGCGCGCTGGGTGTCGTATACGCCGGCGGCCATGCCCATGCCGAGGCGCCAGTCGCCGTCGCGCGTGGAGCCGGGTTTCACGCTCCGCCGTTTCCAGCCGAATGCGCGGGCGCCGCTGGTGTAGCACTCGCGCAGGCGGCGGGTGGAGAACTGCAGACCGTTGGACTGGTCGTCCACGGGCTCGTTGCGCAGTCGCAGGTCGATCGGGTCGATGCCCAGTTCATGGGCGAGTTCGTCCATCGCCGACTCCAGGGGGTAGGCGCCGCTGGAGTATCCCGGGCCGCGCATCCACGTCGGTGTGTTGACGTCGAGGGGGACGGACCGGTGGATCTGCTTGACGTTCGGCGTGCTGTAGAGCATCCGCCCGGGGACGAGGGTGTCCTCCAGGTGCGTTTCATAGCTGGATGTCTCGGAGTCGGCGTCGTGCACGGCAGCGGTCAGACGGCCCCGCCGGTCGCTGCCGATCCGGAGCCTGTACGAGTACGCGGGCCGGTAGCCGATCCCGAAGTACAACTGCTTGCGTGTGAGGACGAGTTTGACGGGACGGTCCACCTGGCGGGCGGCCATGACCGCGATGACGGAGTGCACCCAGGTACGGAAGGCGTTGCCGAAGGCACCGCCGAGTACGGGCGAGATGACATGAATGTTCTCGGGCGGTATCCCGAATTCGGCTGCCATGTTGAACGCGGCGAACTGGACCGCCTGGGTCTTCTCCCAGAGGGTGAGCCTGTCCCCGTCCCAGCGGGCGACGATGCCGGCCGGTTCCATCGCGTTGTGGTGCTGGCGGGCCATCCGGTACGCGAGGTCGAGCTGGACGTCGGCGGATTTCAGTGCCTGGTCCGCATCGCCCCGTGCATAGGTCTCGGGGTCGTCGGCGGGAGGCGCCGCGCTCAGGTCCGTCGAGGGACGCTCGGCGTCGTAGCTGACCTGTACCAGGCCCGCGGCGTGCTGGGCGACCTCGAGCGTCGTGGCCACCACGACCGCGACGGGCTGTCCGAAGAAGCGCACTTTGTCGTCCTGGAAGGCCCTCAGCGGCTTGCCTGGTGGGTAGCCGTTGCTTTCGACGGGCGGGAGCCTGGGCGCGTTGAGGTGGCTGATGACGGTGAGGACACCGGGCTGGGCCAGGGCATGACCTGTTTCGATGGCGGTGATACGGCCGCGGCCGACGCTGCTGTCGACGATGACCGCGTGAACGACGCCGTCGGGGTTGTTGTCGCCGGCGTACTTCGCTTTCCCGGTGACCCGCAGGCGTGCGTCCACCCGGGCCACGGACGCGCCGACGGCGGCTTGTGGCTGGCTCATGAGGTGCCTCCGACGGTGCGCAGTTGCTGCTCGACGGTACGTTTGAGCAGCTCGACCTTGAAGCCGTTGTGCCTGAGGGGGTGCGCGCCCTCGGCCGCGTGGTCGGCGGCCCTGTGCCACAGCCGGGCGGAGGGACGCTCGCCGATGAGGGCTTGTTCGACGGCCGGGAGCTTCCAGGGCACTGTGCCCACACCGCCGGCGGCGACCTTCGCATCGAGGATCAGTCCGCCGCGGATGTGGAGGGCCACCGCGGCCGAGGTCAGCGCGAACTCGTAGGACTGGCGGTCGCGGACCTTCAGATACCCGGACTTCAGCGGGCGTGGTAGCGCGGGAATCTCCACCGAGGTGATCAACTCACCTGGCCGGAGCGCCTGTTCGCGCTCTGGCGTGCTGCCGGGCTGAAGCAGGAAGTCCGCGATGGGGAGGGTGCGCCTGCCCTTGTCCGGAGCCGTCAGGTGGACGCTCGCCTCCAATGCGGTGAGCGCGACAGCCAGATCGGACGGATGTGTGGCCACGCATTGGTCGGAGGTGCCGAGGATCGCATGGCTGCGGTTGAAGCCGTTCAGTGCGGCGCAGCCGGAACCCGGCTCGCGTTTGTTGCAGTCGGCGGTCACGTCCCGGAAGTACGTGCAGCGGGTGCGCTGCATCACGTTTCCGCCGATGGTGGCCATGTTGCGCAGCTGGGCGGAGGCGCTCAGCTCCAGCGCCTGGGAGATGACCGGGTAGCTGTCACGTACGGCGGGGTGAGCTGCTGCTTCCGCCATGCGGACCAGGGCACCGATGCGTAAGCCGCCGTCCTCGGTACGGGTCACATCGTGCAGCGGCAGAGCGGTGATGTCGACCAGGACATCAGGGCGCTCCACGGTTTCGCGCATCAAGTCGACGAGGGTGGTGCCGCCGGCTATGTACCGGCCGCCGCGCCCACCGGCCTCGAGGGCTTCCTCGGTGTCGGACGCTTTGGTGATGGTGAAGGGGTGCATCGTCCACCTCAGTTCTGGCCCGCGGCCTGCTCGACCGCGCGAACGATCTTGATGTAACAGCCACAGCGGCAGAGGTTCCCGCTCATCCACTCCCGGATCTCGTCACCCGATCCGATGTGGCCTTCCTTGATGCAGCCGACACCGGACACGATCTGGCCCGAGGTGCAGAAGCCGCACTGATAGGCGTCCTGATCTATGAACGCCTGCTGCAGCGGATGCAGTTGGTCGCCGTCGGCCAGCCCCTCGATGGTGGTGACCTCGACGCCGTCCAGCCGGACGGCCAGGGTCAGACACGAGTTGACGCGGTGGCCGTCGACCAGGACGGTGCAGGCGCCACAGGCTCCGGCATTGCAGCCCTTCTTTGCACCGGTCAGGTCGAGGTGTTCGCGCAGCAGGTCGAGCAGAGAGGTGCGGTTGTCGACGGTGACGGTGTGCTGGACGCTGTTGATCGTCAGATGGACAGTGCCGCCAGGAGGTCCTTCGGCGGCCACCGCCTCCCGGCCGCCGAGGGCAGTCGGCGCCGTTACCAGTCCGCCGGCGAGGACGGTCCCCGAGACGGCCGTGGCTGTGGTGATGAACGTGCGCCGAGACGGCGGCGGAGCGGCCTCGGCAGAGAGAGATCTATCGGGATCGGGATTTTCGACGGACACGCTCACACTCCTTCAGGGTGAGGGCTGTGGGTTCGGCGGGCGGCGTACCTGTTCCTCGGTTCGAGGGGCTGCAGGATGGTCATGGCTGGTCCATCGGGGTCCGTGGACGGCCGTCCGCCTGGCTCCCACCCTGCCTTGCACCACTGCCCGGTCTTTGCGTCCTGCGGTGTTCACTCGTGCTCAGCACTGCCCACACCGAAAGCGCCGCCGTTCTCGGCCAACTGGACACGCGTCGGCGGGAGGAGGGCTGTTTCGCCGTACGTCCTGTGCTCGACCGATCAAGCATCGCCGGATTGCACGCACGCCGCAGCGACGTGGATGTGCAGATGCCTCTCGGTTGTACAAACACGCAACAAGGGAAGCGTCTGCGGCTGCCGACTGCGTCCCGTCGAACATGGCTCGCTCCGGTTCCCGGACACCAGCGCATCGGCTCGTGCTGCCGTCGGCCTGTCTCAGTTCCCCTCACACTCAACACCGCTTACCGCAGCAGGCTCATCGCGCCGCGATGTGAGCCCGTATGCGGTTCACCGGGTCGCGGTTTTCCAGACCTGTCAGATGCGCCCGGCGGGCTGGAGCGGGGCAGTCAGGAAGGCGAGCAGCTCGTGGGCGAAGGTATCGGGTCGTTCCTCGGGTACGAAGTGGCCACTGCCCGCAATCACCGCGCCGGTCAGGTGCGGCGCGGCCGTGTCGAGGCTGTCGGCGAGTCGGGCGCCTGAGCTGTGCTCGCCGCCGACAGCCAGTACGGGCATGGGAAGGGTTGCTCCGCTTTCGCGCCAGGCCCGGTTGACGTGGCCGTCCTCGAGGAGGGTGCGGTAGTGCGCGAAGCCGGCGTGCAGGGCCTCGTATCCGCGGTAGGAGGAGGCGACGGTGGCGACCTCTTCCGCCGGGAAGGTTCCGGGTACCGCGGACAACCAGTCGAACCACCAGGTGAGGAAGTCGGTCTCCCGGCCTTCGAGGAGCAGCTCGGGCAGTTCTTCGGTCATGAAGAGGCCGAAGTGGAACAGACCGCCGGAGGCCACGTCCATCGCCTGCTCCAGGCCGAAGCCGGGCAGGGCGAGTTCGACGAGGACGAGGTGGTCGACCTCCGCGGGGTGGCGACGGGCGTAGGCGAAGGCGACCATGCCACCGATGTCGTGCCCGACGACGCTTACGCCGCCGTGGATGCCGAGCTGGGCGAGGAGTTCGCGCATGTCCTCTGCCTGTGTGTCCTTGTCGTATCCGCTCGGGGGACGGTCGGAGGCACCCGTGCCGCGCAGGTCGGGAGCGATGACGCGGTACCCGTGTGCGGCGAGGGCCGGCATGAGGTGCCGCCAGGCCCGCCAGGTCTGGGGCCAGCCGTGCAGCAGGAGTAGGGGTGCGCCGGACCCGCCGACCACGGCATGCAGCCGGGTTCCGTTCGCCGTGACGGTGATGCTCTCGAATCCGTCGGGGAGGTGTGTTTCGTCGCTCATGGGATCACCTGGGGCTGGGTCGAAGAGTGAGGGCCGGCGGAGTGGGCGGCGAGCTCGGCCAGTACCTGTACCTGTACCTGGCCGGTGGAGGTGACGCGGGCTCCGCCTGCGCTCGACGACGCGGCGGACGGGGGCAGAGTTGGATGGTCGGCGTTGTTGAACGCGGGGTGGACAGGGGCAGTTCAGCGTGCCGCCCTTGTCGCCAGTGAGAAGCACGACACAGCTCTGGGCAAGGAGGACCCGACGGGTAGCAGCCGGTGCCGTTGGGCCAGGGGTGCTGACCGGCCCGAGGGCACGGCGGGCACGGAGTGGTCAGCTCTTCCGTGCCAGGGCTTCGCGGACCGCGGGTACGACTTCGGCGGCGAACGCGCTGATCTGTCGGGTGTGGTCTCGTTCGGGCCAGATGACGAAACCGTTCATCCCGACGGTGCGCACGAGCGCGACCAGGTGCTCGGCCCACTGGGAGGCGGGCCCTTGGAACGGGCCGGCCGACTCCGGTTGGATGACACCGGCGATGTTGTAGACCCGGCGGATCGTGTCCGGATCGCGGCCCGCCGCCAGAGCTGCGTCCTCGATGCGGCGGACAGCCATGGGCAGTGCGTCGAGTCCGAGGTAGGCATGGGAGGGAAGCCAGCCGTCCGCCTTCGCACCGGTCAGAGCCAGCATGCGGGGCCCGTACGAGCCCAGCCACAGTCCCAGACCGGGGCTCGGCGCCGGGCCAGGGTGGACGCCGGTGAGCTCGTAGTGCGCGCCGTGCGTCCGCACACTGCGCTCGCCACTCCACATGGCCCGGACGACGGTGATCGCCTCTTCAAGTGCGTCGACGGCCTCTCTCGGCGTGCGACGGGAGCCGCCCATGGCCTCGATGGCTTCCCAGAAGGCGCCGGCACCCAGTCCGAGCTGGACCCGGGACCCGGTCAGTCTGTCCAACGTCGCCACAGCCTTCGCCAGCACGGCCGGCGGACGCAACGGCAGGGAGCTGACCGTCGGGACGAGCGTGACATTGCGCGTCCGCGCGGCCAGGAAGGTGAGCAGTGTCCAGGTGTCGTCGAACGCCGCTTGGTACGGGTGGTCCTGGATGGTGAGAAGGTCAAGGCCGAGACTGTCGATGAGTAGTGCCTGCTCGCTGGAGCGGCCGACGGGGAGGGCATGTGGCTCTACGTTTGCGCCGAACAGGACAGGGAGGGGCATGGAAGTCTCCTGAGCGACCGGCGCGTGCTCGACGTCGGCCGCCGTCTCGGGAGCGGGAAAGGGAACTGGTCTGCCGTCGCCTCGCAGGCAGCGCCTTCCAGACCGGCCAGAAGCCAGGTTCGGCGGCTGTTCGGGCAGGGGCGCTCGGGTCCGTGAGCGGTTCACGGCCAAGGCGACGGTGCCGTCGAGTGCGAGGTAGCGCTCGGCGGTGAACTGGGCCTCGATCCGGTTGAGCGCGGAGGAGTTTGCCGCAGGCGGTGCACCCGAGCGATCTGGTCCTGGCTGGTCGGCTCAGCGGGGAACGTCACCCTGCCGACGGGTGCCGGGCTTGCCGGGCCCTGCCGCTCACAGGAATTCGCTCCGGTAGGTCGAGGCCAGCTCGGCCGCGCGGTGGCGGCGTTCCATGAGTTCGTCCTGCGACAGCTCGGGCGGCGGTGCGTCCTTGCCGGCGACGACATCGCCGATGCGTGTGAAGTACTCGTCCTGGCCGGCGGGGGTGCACATGCACAGCATGCGGGCCGGCGCACCGGAGGCGTTGCGGAAGTTGTGCGGGGCGTTGGCCGGGATGTTGACCGTGGACCCGGCCCGTACGGTGTGCTTCTCACCGCGGAAGGTGAACTCGATCTCGCCCTCGAGGATCGTGAACATCTCCTCGAAGTCGTGCCGGTGCGGCGGCGGCCCGCCGCCGTCGGGGACGCGCATGTCGATCAGGCAGTACCGGCCGTCGGTCTGCTCGCCGGTGACCAGCATGGCGTACGTGTTGCCCACCAAAGAGATGTACGTCGTGCCGGGATCGTCGGGGTCCGCCACGGTCAGCGAGCGGGACAGGTCGTCGTCGGGGATCATCGCAGTTGTCTCCTTCAAAGGTCGGTCAGGTGGGGATCGGGTGCCGGGCAGGTCTCATGGAGTCCGGCAGTCTCGCGGCCGTCGATGCGCATGCTGCGCGAGGTGGGAGTCCGGCCCGGCCACGCGGTGCTTCAGTGTGTTCGTGCCGGTGTCAGAGGGGCTCCGTCGCGGCGGGCAACGGGGCGGGGGGTCAGCTGTGTGGAGCGCCTGCATACCCCTCCTGCGGCACGGGGTGGGCACGCTCGGTGGCGGCTCAGATGGATTTGAGGACTCGGATGCGGTCGGCGATGGCGCGGCGGGCGACGTCGGAGGTGAAGGCGATGGAGTCGAACTCGTGCGGGGCGCCGGGGTGCAGATGGAATTCGACCGGCACGCCGGCGCGGCTGAGTTTGGTGGCGTAGGCGGTGTCCTCGTCGCGGAAGACGTCGAGCTGTCCGACCTCGATGTAGGCCGGCGGCAGGCCGGTGGCATCCTCGAGCCTGGCCGGGGCCGCCGTGGCCGGGACGTCGGACCCGCCGGCGGCCTCGCCGAGCAGGGCCGGCCACGCGGTGAGGCTGTCGTCGTAGGACCACAGCAGGTAGGGCGCGATGTGCGCGTCGGGGGTGGTGGTGCGGTCGTCGAGCATGGGCATGATGAGGATCTGGCGGGCGATCTTCGGGCCGCCGCGTTCGCGGGCGAGGATCGCCAGGGCGGCGGCCATGCCGCCGCCTGCGCTGTCTCCCATCACACCGATCCGGTCGGGGTCGACGTCGAGTTCGGCGGCGTGTGCGTGCAGCCAGCGCAGTGCGGTGTAGGCGTCCTCGAGCGGGGTCGGGAAGGGGTG
The DNA here is from genome assembly GCF_042880295.1 of Streptomyces sp. NPDC058307. NCBI lineage: Bacteria > Bacillati > Actinomycetota > Actinomycetes > Kitasatosporales > Streptomycetaceae > Streptomyces > Streptomyces sp. NPDC058307. The sequence goes on along the minus strand of NZ_JBHVYZ010000048.1, from coordinate 488 downwards.
CTCGGGAGCGCGGCGGTACTCGACCGACAGCATCGGCACGCCGCTGGCGGAGACGTAGCGGGAGACCGGGCCGTCGAACAGGTCGATGTGGCCGAAGATGTATCCGCCGCCGTGGAAGAACAGCACGGCCGGACCCGGCGCCGCGCCGTCCTTGGTGTACCAGCGCATGGTGATCTGCGCGCCGTCGTCGGCGGTCGCGTGGTGCTCGCTGGTCTTCACGTCGTCCGGGGCCGGCTGGGCCGTTCCCGCGGCGCCGATGATCGGCTCCCACATGGCGCGCCGCGCCGCGATGTCGCCCACGGCCGGTGGTGTGGCGTCCGCCATCGCGCCGGCCATCGGGGCCAGTGCCTGGGCGATTTCGGGGTCAAGGCTGAGTGCCATGGTCTTTTCCTTTGGGTGGAGGAACGGCGTCAGGCGTCAGACGTCAGGCGGCGGGGATGACGATGACCTTGCCGTGCACGGTGCCTTCGGTGGCCCGGGCGTGGAGC